>JANOCA010000109.1:0-17897 GCA_031411915.1 Opitutaceae bacterium | reverse complement strand
ATCAGCGTTTGTGCGGAGCCGAGGCCGCGGAGGTTGATGGAGCTGGTGGAGCCGAGCTGGTTGGTGAGCGCGCTCGGGTCGATCTGGGCGTTGGTTTCGACGACGGTATTTTGCGTGAGGCTATCGCGGAGGATCTCGTCGAGATCGTTCTTGCCGGTGTTTTCGAGCTCCTCGCGCCCGATGATGTAGTAGGCTTGGACATCATTAATGCCGCGCGGGATGTCCATGTTGGCATCGGTGAACGGCACGGGCTTCTTGTCGTAGATCTTGAACTCGGACATCACGGTCACGTCGCCCTTGTTGGCGGTCGCCGGAGCGGGAGCCGCCGGAGCGGTTTGGGCGGATGCGGGCAGCGAGAGGCCGGCCAGAGCCAGTGCGGCGAGGCAGCGAAAAGCGGACGGACGCGAACGGGAGGGGCCGGGGGTGTTCATGCGAAGCCGTGGGGAAAATCAACGGGGATGGGGTGAAGCGAAGTCGTCGGCCTGCGCCTCCGACTTGTCCTGATTATGCCAGCTCCGCACCCCATACGCCATGAGACTTCGGGAGAAAATAATGAGTTTTTTTCCCGCGCGTCACGGCGCAGCGGAGAAAAGAGCCGGCGGGGCGTTGATCTTTTTTTCTGCCACCGAATAGTCGGGGCATGCCCACGCCCCGGCGCAAACCGACGGTAGCGCGGCGACGTCAAGTCGCGCTGCTGATCGAGACCTCCAACGCCTATGGGCGCGGGCTCCTGCAGGGTGTGGTGCACTACATCCGCGAGCACCGGCCGTGGGCGTTCCACCTGATGGAGCAGGGCCGCGGCGACGATCCGCCGGCGTGGCTGGAGACGTGGCGCGGGGATGGCATCATCGCGCGCATCGAGACGCCGCGCATCGCCCAGGCGGTCGTGCGTGCCGGGGTGCCGGCGGTCGATGTGAGCGCGGCGCGCCTCGTGCCCGAGCTGCCGTGGGTCGAGACGGACGACCAGCAGATCGCGCGGCTTGCGGCGGGGCATCTGCTCGAGCGCGGATTCCGGCATTTCGCCTTTTGCGGCGATGCGCGGTTCAACTGGTCCGTGTGGCGCGAGAAGTTTTTTTGCGCCGAGATCGAGGCGGCGCGGCACCGCGTCCATGCCTATCGGCCGCCGAAAATTCACGGCGATCTCGCGACGGAGGCGAGGGCGCTGCGCCAGTGGCTGGCCGAGCTCCCCAAGCCGATCGGGATCATGGCGGGCTACGACATACGCGGGCAGCAGTTGCTCGATGCGTGCCGTGCCGCGGGACTGGCCGTGCCCGATGAAGTCGCGGTCATCGGCGTGGACAACGACGCCCTCCTTTGCGAACTCGCCTCGCCGCCGCTCTCCAGCGTGATTCCGGATACCCACCGCGCCGGTTACGACGCCGCGGCGTTGCTCGACGCGTTGATGGCCGGGAAAAAAGTGCACGCGATGGCCCACCTGATTCCCCCGTTGGGCGTGGCGGCGCGGCAATCGACCGACGTGCTCGCCATCGATGATCGCGACGTGGCGCGCGCGGTGCGGTTCATTCGTGAGCATGCGTGCGAGGGCATCAACGTCGCCGATCTGCTGCGGGCCGTGCCGCTGTCGCGCCGCGTGCTGGAACAGCGCTTTCAAAAGCTCCTCGGGCGCACGCCGCGCGAGGAGATCCTGCAGGTGCGGCTCGGCCGCGTGAAGCAGCTCCTGGCGGAGACGGACCTGCCCCTCTACCTTGTCGCGGAGCGCACGGGCTTTGAGCACACCGAGTATCTCAGCGTGGTTTTCAAGCGCGAGACGGGGCAAACGCCCAGTGCCTTTCGTGCGGCGGCGGCTTTGTGAATCTGAGACTTTACGCGGGACCTGTTCGGTGCATGGTTTGCGCATCATGAAGCGTGAGCACCTCCTGAGTGTGGCGCTGTTGGGCGCCATCGCATTTCTGGCGTGCGGTTGCGCCTCCTCGCAGATGAGCCGCATCGATCGCAACCGCGACCTCTACGAGACGTGGCCGCTTGACACGCGCCAGGCCGTGCTCGACGGGAGAGTGGAGGCCGGCATGAACACCGACATGGTGCGCGTCGCTTGGGGCGAGCCCAGCGAGATTGCGACCTCGCCCGCGGGCGACGAGATCTGGGTCTACAAGCGCGGCGGGAACGATGGCTCGGTGTATTATCCGGGCGGCGGCGGGATGGGCACGACGGGCATCGGAGGCACCGGCATTGGAGTCGGGAGCACAGGCACCGGCATCGGCATGAGCACGGGCAGGGGCGGCACGTCGATTGGCACGACCAGTGGCATCGGCATTGGCGGCGGGATCGGTGGCATTGGCGGCACCGGGATTGGCGGCATGGGCGGAATCGGTGGTGGCGGCGGGATGGGCGGAATCGGCGGGCCGATCGTGACGGCGCCGACGCCGCCCGACATCCGCGAGGTGGTCTTCCGCGGCGGCGTGGTCACGCGTGCGGATCAGCCGTTCGGGAAAAACTAGCCCAGCGCCCCGAGCGCCTTGTAGTCGAGCAATGTGTGGCTGATGAGCCCCGCGGTGAGCGCGGCGCGATCGGTCAGCGGTGCCGTTGGTGAGAGATCGTCGCCGAGGCGGAAGATGAGGCGGTGCGTGCCGTCGTCGCCCGCAGGGCTGAAGAGGCCGGGCACGACGACGCGCGCCGGCACGGTGCGCACGACCTTGGTGTCGGCGTGGCAGGGCAGCGGGAAATTCACGTTGTGCACGATGAAGCTGCGCGCGGGCGTGGCGGCGGCCAATTCGGGCGCGAGGCGCGCGGCGTGGCGGGCGGAGATTTTCAGCATCGCGTGCAGCTCGGCGTCCGGGACGTCGCCCGCGGCCTTGAGCCGATCGTAGATCGGCGTGGTGAGGTCCTGCGAAAAGGCGATGGCGGGCAGGCCGTGCAGGGCGCCCTCCCAGGCGCCGGCGATCGTGCCGCTGGCGATGATGAAGCCGAGCGAGGCGTTGAGGCCGACGTTGATGCCGCTCACGACGGCGTGGATGTGCAGGTCGCGTGGCAGGAGGTGGCCGACGGCGATGTTGATCGCGTCGCTGGGCGTGCCGTCGACGATCCATGTGGCGCAGCCGAGCCCGCGGTCGGCCGCGGTGGCGTGGACGGGGCGGTTGCGGGACTTGGCGGCGCCGACCCAGCTCTGCTCGCGCTTCGGCGCGACGACGTAAAGCTGGTGGCCGCCCTCGCGCAGCGCATGCACGAGCTCGTGCAGGAAGACGCTGTCGATGCCGTCGTCGTTGGTGACGAGAAGATTCATGGAATGACTGCGAGGACCTTGGGGGCTCGCTGCGGAAACACCAGAAATGTTAACGGCGGAGCGGGCGGAGGAAAATGGGGGATCGGAGGGAGCGCCTTGTGAACGGAGCGGATTTGCACGCATCGCCCCTGCGAGATTGGAATTCAATGGCTGGGCAAAAAAAAGAGCTTCCCGGAAAAATCCGCGAAGCTCGTTCCCTGACAGCGACCGAAAATTTTACGGTGCGTCGTAAACTTCGATGAGAGCGACGCCGGAGGTGTTGCCGACGCCGGTGACTTGCACGGTGTAAGCGCCCGGTTGCAGGACCGCGAGCAGGGCGGCGTCTTTGCTGCCGGCGGGCAGGGCAAATGCGCCGACTTGAGCGGAGGAGGCGATGATTTGTGCCGAGGTGCTGGTGCCGGTTTCCCAGTTGTCGTTGCCGGCGATGAGGGAGGCGCCGGAGAAGATCGCGATTTGGGGATCGGCCAGGACACCGGTCACATCGAAAGCGGCGAGCGCGGGGCCGACGCCACGGATGAGAACTTTTTTGGGCGCATTGCCCGCAATCACCAGCCCGGCAATAAGCGTGCCTTCGCCGGGAGTGACGTTGATGCGGGCGGAGACGTTGACGAGTCGGGAGCCGAGGACCGTGTCCGTGTCGTAGAGTTCAATGAGGGCGACGCCCGTCGGGCTGTCGCGCCGGAGCAGCCCCGTGGTGTGGGCGCCGTTGTTGACGGTGTAGAGGAGCGCCGAGTCCCGGCTGCCGTTGGGAAGCGCGAATGCGCCGACGCGCGCGGCGGTGGTTGCAATGGAGGCGGACTGGTCCTGGCCGCCGATGCCAGTCTGCCAGTTGTCGTTCGAGGCGAGGGCCCCGGAGGAGCTGGAGAGCGTGAGCATCGGGTCAGCGAGAGCGTTTGTGATGCCCAAGGACGAGAGTGTCGGGCCAATGCCGCGCACGAGGAGATTCTTGCCATCGCCGGCGACGACGAAACCCATGATGAGTGTCTGGCTGCCCGGGCCGGAGGTGGCACGCGCCGAGAAATTGACGATCCGACTTGAGGGGACGGGGGCGACAACGACGACGAGTGTCGTGGTGGCGGTGCCTGCCGCGTTCGTGGCGGTAATCGTCACGTTGGTGGTGCCGGCGGTGGTCGGGGTGCCGGAGATCGCGCCGGTGGTCGCGTTGATAATCAGGCCAGCGGGCAACGGCGTGGCGCTGTAGCTCACGGGCGAGCCGGAGGCGACGACGGTGTAGCTAAACGGCGTGCCCGCGGTGGCGGCGGAGGTGGTGCCGGCGGGCGTGCTGGTGATGACGGGGGCAACGACAGCCGCGGCGACGTTGATCGTGAAGGTGGTCGTGGCGGTGCCCGCGCTGTTGGTCGCCGCGAGGGTCACGGTGTTGGAGCCCGGGGTGGTAGGCGTGCCGGAGATGACGCCGGTGGTGGCGTCGATGTTCAGGCCAGCGGGCAGTGAGGTCGCGTTGTAGCTCGTGGGGGAACCGGAGGCGACGACGGTGTAGCTAAACGGCGTGCCCGCCGTCGCGGCGGAGGTGGTGCCGGCAGGCGTGTGGGTGATCACGGGCACAGCGACAGCCGGGGCGACCTTGATCGTGAAGGTGGTCGTGGCGGTGCCCGCGCTGTTGGTCGCGCCGAGGGTCACGATGGTGGAGCCGATGGCAGTGGGCGTGCCGGAGATGACGCCGGTGGTGGCGTTGATGTTCAGGCCAGCGGGCAACGGCGTGGCGCTGTAGCTCACGGGCGAGCCGGGGGCGATGACGGTGTAGGTAAATGGCATGCCCGCGGTGGCGGCGGAGACACTGCCCGCGGGCGGGTTGGTGATGACGGGCGCAACGACAGCGGCCGCGACGTTGATCGTGAAGTTGGTCGTGGCGGTGCCTGCGCTGTTGGTCGCGGCGAGGGTCACGGTGGCGGAGCCGGCGGTGGTCGGGGTGCCGGAGATGACGCCGGTGGTGGCGTTGATGTTCAGACCAGCGGGCAACGGCGTGGCGCTGTAGCTCGTGGGGGAACCGGAGGCGACGACGGCGTAGCTGAACGGCGTGCCCGCCGTCGCGGCGGAGGTGGTGCCGGTGGGCGTGTGGGTGATGATGGGGGCAGCGACAGGCGGGGCGACTTTGATCGTGAAGGTGGTCGTGGCGGTGCCCGCGCTGTTGGTCGCGCCGAGGGT
This sequence comes from Opitutaceae bacterium, assembly GCA_031411915.1. Classification (GTDB taxonomy): domain Bacteria; phylum Verrucomicrobiota; class Verrucomicrobiia; order Opitutales; family Opitutaceae; genus ER46. The sequence goes on along the minus strand of JANOCA010000109.1, from coordinate 12,493 downwards.
CACGATGGTGGAGCCGATGGCAGTGGGCGTGCCGGAGATGACGCCGGTGGTGGCGTTGATGTTCAGTCCAGCGGGCAACGGCGTGGCGCTGTAGCTCACGGGCGAGCCGGAAGCGACGACGGTGTAGCTAAACGGTGTGCCCGCGGTGGCGGCGGAGATTGTGCCCGCGGGCGGGCTGGTGATGACCGGAGGGATCGTGGGGGCCGTGACAGTAATGGTCAGGGTGGCATTGCCCGTGCCCGTGCCATTGGTCGCGCCCAGCAACACCGCGGTTGTGGCGGCCGTGGTGGGCGTGCCGGTGATTGCGCCCGTGGTGGCGTTGAGCACCAAGCCCGAGGGCAGCGCGCTCGCCGTGTAGCTCGTAGGCGTGCCGGAAGCCGTGATGGTGAAGCTGAAGGCCGTGCCAATCGTGCCGCTGGCAGTGAGTGGAGAATTCGTGATGACGGGCGCGGCGCCGGTGACGGTCAGAGTCACCGCGTTGCTGACGAGGGATCCCGAACCGTTGGTGACGACGACATCGTAAGACGCGGCGTCGATGGCTTGCACATTGGGTAGGGTGAGGGTGGCGGTCGTGGCCGAAGCGTTACCTGTGATGTTGGTGCCTGCTTTGCGCCATTGATAACTCACCGTGGTGGTGCCGCTGGCAGCGACCGAGAAGGTAGCCGTGCCGCCCGTGCCGATCGATTGAGCGGTGGGTTGGTTGGTGATCGCCAGCGTGGCTGCACCGGTGGCGGTGAAGCTCTGCCGTAGCATATTGGATTCGTAAGCGACAGGTGCGGCTCGGCCCGCTTGGGTGGCTTGCAAGGTGATGAGGCCGGGTGCCGTAGGCGTGACAATGAAGACGCCGCCGATCGGGCCGCTGATTGAAGCGGCGCCGACCGAGCCTGATACCACGGTCAACGTGACGGGAAGCGTGGAGCTGGCGGAGGGAGCAACCTTGAATGAGCCGGCGCCAATGGCGCGGTCCGCAATGGCGGCAAAGCTCACGGATTGCCGCGTCGAGTTCACTGGGCCCGTCGTGTAGAACTGGTGGGTTCCAAAGCCGGCGTCACCGGGAACGTAGGTCAGCGCGGAGAAAACGTCGCCGAGATTGGCGATATCCGCAGTGCGGCCTGTGAGCGGATGGAGCGTGCCGAGGATGGTGAAGCCGGTCACGGGATCCAGCCGGAGGTAATACATCTTGTCCGTGCCATAACCGACGTCTGTGCCCGTGAACGCCAGCGCGGTGTGACCACCGATTCCCAAGTCGAACTTGTCGGCGCCTGTGCCGAGCAGAGCGGGTTCGAGCGTGCCGAATTTGGTGAAGCCGGAAACGGGGTCCGTGCGCAGGTAGTAAAAGTAATTCAACCCGTAGCCGAGGTTGGATGCCGCGAAAGTAAGGCCGAAGTAGCCGCTGGCGCCGAAGGTCGCGGGCCCCCCGGGTCCGGACATGGGTTTCAAATCCGTGACTTCCGACGCGGTGCCGGAGCGGGGCTTAATCACGGCCAGGTAGTCACCTGTCGACTTACGATGAATGAGGTAGAAATTGACCGGGCCGTAGCCGAGATCGGGATCGGCGGAGGTGAGCGCCGAATAGGAATTGGGAGTCAGCTTGCTGCCGATGTCCGCGTGCGGGGTGGCTGCGCCGGACGTCGAGATGTAGCGGGTGAAAGCTGAGATATCGCCGCCTGCGGGAATAGGCGTCCCCTTGACGGAGTAGAATTGGTTAGCACCACCGCCCAGCGACAAATCCTGCGCCATGAAATGAAAGCCGGAGAGGGAAGGGCCGGTTGCCCAGCGGGGCATGAGGGTAACGGCACCGGTAGTAGGCGCGATCGAGATCGAGACCATGTTGTCGGCGCGGGCGGGAATGCCGAGGAGACCGGTAAGGGTCGCTGCAGCGGATAAGACGAGTGGGCGGAATTTCATTATGTTGCCTTAAGCTGTCACTCCTGGGCGTGGGATGGATGGGGGCTTCGATCTCCATGCTGGCTGCTGAGTCGTGCCTTCTGGCGTTTTCGGTGGAGGCGGCGATATGCCGTCCCTTAAGGCCGGAACGCGGGATTCATGCTCCGGGGTGGCGAACGCAGTTCTAGAACTGCACGCTGTCCGTCCACTCGCGGGGATAATTATTTCACGCACATGGAGTATAACACGCTCAAATCGATAACGGACATGGGGTGATCATCGTAGAACTCCGGGGGTGCTGCGGCACCAACGCGTTGGGTCGGCAAAACGCGCGCGCAGGACCCAATTAAACTGGGGAACCCTTTCGCAGAGGCGCACGCGACTCCGCATCATTTTCAGGCGCGGAGCCCCCACGTCGCCAATGCCGCGCCGTGCCGATGGCGGGCAAGAAAAAGCCGCGACGCTTGCGGCGTCGCGGCTGTGGGAGATCTGATGTTGCCCGATCAGGCGCTGGGCGCGTCGGCTGGGGCGGGGGCGGCCTCGCCGCCGCCCTGCTGCTGGCTCTCCATGTCGCGCATCGCGGCCTTGCGGCTGAGGCGGACCTTGCCGGAGCGCTCGTCGATGCCGATGCACTTGACCCAGATCATCTCGCCCATCTTCACGACATCCTCGGTGCGGCGGACGCGCATCTCGGCGAGTTCGCTGATGTGGCAGAGGCCTTCCTTGCCGGGCGTGCACTCCACGAAGCAGCCGAACTCCTTGATGCCGGTGACGCGGCCATTGTAGACCTTGCCGACCTCGATGGGGGTGCCGCCGCCACCGCCGCCGGGGCCGCCGCCACCGCCGCAGAGGCCGTCGATCTCAGCGATCGCACGGTTCATGGCTTCGGCGTTGTTGGAATAGATGAACACCTTGCCGGAGTCGTCCTCGGCGATGTCGACCTGCGCGCCGGTGGTCTCGGTGATGCGGCGGATGGTCTTGCCACCGGGCCCGATGAGGAGGCCGATCTTCTCGGGATCGATCTGGATGGTCTGGATGCGCGGGGCGTAGCGGGAGAGGTCGGCGCGGGGCGCGGGGAGCGAGCCGAGCATGACCTTGAGGATTTCGATGCGGGCGTCGCGCGCCTGCATGACCGCGACCTTGGCGATCTCGAAGGGGAGGCCGTTGATCTTCAGGTCGAGCTGGAAGCCGGTGATGCCCTTGGTGGTGCCGGCGATCTTGAAGTCCATGTCGCCGAAGTGGTCTTCCTCACCGAGGATATCGGTGATGGTGGTCCATTTCGTGATGGCGCCGTTGGCATCCATCTCGGTCATGAGGCCGCAGGAGATTCCGGCGACTGGCGCGATGATCGGCACGCCCGCGTCCATGAGGGCGAGGCAGCCGCCGCAGATCGAGGCCATCGAGGTCGAGCCGTTCGACGCCATGATCTCGCTGACGACGCGGATGGAGTAGGGGAACGCATCCTCGGGTGGGAGCACCGGGACGAGCGAACGCTCGGCGAGCGCGCCGTGGCCGATTTCGCGGCGGCCGGGGCCGATGAAGCGGCCGGCCTCGCCGACGGAGAACGGCGGGAAGTTATAGTGAAGGATGAACGACTTGGAGGTCGCGCCGCCGGTGAGGCCGTCCATGTCCTGGGCTTCCTTCGTCGGCCCGAGGGTGACGATGGCGATGTTCTGGGTGTCGCCGCGCTGGAACATGGCCGAGCCATGCACGCGGGGGAGGACGCCGACCTGGGCTTGCAGGGGGCGGAGGGACTTGGCGTCGCGCTTGTCGGAGCGCACGCCTTGGGCGAGGACAGTGGCGCGGTAGGCCTTGTATTGGAGGTCCTCGAAGACGACGTTGAGGTCGACGTCGGTGAACTTGTCCGCGCCGAGCTCGGCGGTGAGGGCGGCCTTGGCTTCCTCCTTGAGGGCTTTGACGTTGGCGGAGCGGACCGCTTTCTCGAAGCCGAAGATGGCGGCGGAAACGCGGTGCGCCGGGACGACGCGCTCGATGATCGCGCGGGCCTCGGGCGTGGCGCCCACGAGCTTGAAGGTGGCCTTGGGTTTGCCGGCGAGAGCCGTGAGCTCCTTGATCGCGGTGATGATCGGCTGGATGGCCTCGTGGCCGAAGGCGAGGGCCTCGATGAATTTTTCCTCGGAGATCTGGTCCGCGGAACCTTCGATCATCAGCATGTCTTTCGTGTTGCCGACGTAGATGAGGTCGAGCGACGAGGAATACATCTGCTCGATCGTGGGGTTTGCCACGAACTTGTCCTCGATGAGCGCGACGCGGACGCAGCCGATGGGCCCGTTCCACGGGATGTCGGAGATGGCGAGGGCGGCGCTGGCGCCGTTGACCATCGCGATATCGGAATCGTTGATCAGATCGGCCGAGAAGAGCTGGCCGATGATTTGGACTTCATTGAGGAAGCCTTCGGGGAAGAGCGGCCGGCAAGGGCGATCGCAGAGCCGGGAGATGAGGATCTCGCGCTCGGAGGGGCGGCCCTCGCGCTTGAAGTAGCCGCCGGGGAACCGGCCGGCCGCGGCGTATTTGTCGCGGTAGTCGACGGTGAGGGGGAAGAAGTCCTGGCCAGGGCGCATGGTCTGCGCGGCGCAGGCGGTGACGAAGACGTTGGTCTCGCCGACATTGACGTTGACGGCGCCGCCCGCGAGCTGGGCGATGGAACCGGTGGAGAACGTGAGCCCGAGGCCGGGCACGGTGACGGAGTGTTTCTGTTGCATAGAACGGACTTTTCTTTCGGACGATACGGACGGATTGCGTGCCTCGGATAGGGACGGGCTGACCGGCGACACGCGGCCGGGCTGGCTCGTTGGGCGCCCGCGGGTGGCGGGCGCGGCGTCGGCGGGGAAAGCCGGCGCGGGTGAGGGGACTTATCCCGCTCTCATCACTTCGCCTTGGGGCGAGAGATTTCCGTTTGGCGTCGCTGTAATTGTAGGTCGGGGTTTACCCCCGACATGGCGGGCATAAAGCCCGCCCCACATGACAACAAACGGAAATGTCCCGCTTCGACGAAGGTCGAAAAGACAACGGGCGACCCGCGGATCGGGTCGCCCGTCTGTTGAAAGCGTTACTTGCGGAGATTCAGCTTCTGGAGGAGCTCGTTATACTTGGGCAGATTGGTCCGCTTCAAGTAGTCGAGCAGCTTGCGACGGCGGGAGGCCATCTGGAGCAGCCCGCGGCGCGAGTGGAAGTCCTTGCGATGCGTGCGCAGATGCTCGGTCAAGTGATTGATCCGGGCGGTGAGCAACGCGATCTGAACTTCGGACGAGCCGGTGTCCTTCTCGTGGATTTTGTATTGCTGGATGATTTCGGGTTTAACGACTGCGGTGGACATGGTTTTATGGTTGGATTCACGACTGTAGGGCACCCTTGGGGGCACCGTGCCGCCCGTCCGGCCCGATTGATGGTCGGGAGGACCGGCGTCACCGTTCTCATCCCGCGGAAGCGGGACCAGTGTGGTGGGCACCCGCAACCGGCGGGCGTCCACTGACGCAAGGGGACAGGCTCCGGGAAGGAGAAGGGGCCGGCAAGCGCAAATTTGGGGCGGGAAATAAGGCGCCAAACATCGGCTCAACCGGCCCGCAGATTCAGGGACTTTACCCCATCGCAACCCGGCAGCTTGCGGATGCGCGCGACGATCTCGGCGCGGTGGAGGAAGAGCTCGTTGCGCACCACGGCGTGGGCGGCGAGGACGATGAGCCGGTTGCGTTCGATCGTGGCGGGGTGGGAGTAGGAGGCGTTGGCGGAGCCGACGATGGCCGGCCAGTGTTCGCGGATGGTGTGCTCCGGCGCCTCGCGACCGATGCGGTGCTTTTGCAACAGCTGCTCGACCAGTTCGGACAAGGGCAGGGTCGGGCGCTTGCGGGACCGCGGCGGGTCGTCGGACGGGACGCCGCGAAGGTCGCCGACGAGGGTCTCGGCCAGCTTGCTGAACTGATGAGGCTCGGTGCTCACGGCGTCGGACGCTTGTATTGTTCCTCGTAGAGCCGTGAGTAGCGCACGAAGGTGCCGAAGGCTGTCGCCCACGCGATGTAGAAACCGGGGAAACCATCGAGGAAACCGCACCTTAGCACATAAGCGCGGACGAACCGCCAGCCTGGCCGAAAGATCGCCGCGGCGAGGGAGAACCGTGCGCCCTTGGTCTGCTTTTGCCGCACGAAAAGCTCGGCGAAGGGGTTAATCTTGGCGACGTGCGAAGCCAGGGTCGGAAACGAATAGTGGTGAAGATCACCGCGGAGCGTCGCGACCGGACCGCGGCACTCGACCTTCTCATGCACAAACTCATCGCCGCCCCAGCGGGCCCGTTCCCGGTGAAAGAGCCGCAGGCTGAGGTCGGGATACCAGTCGCCATGCGTGATCCAGCGATCGATGAACCAGACCTTGCGCGGGAAACGGGCCCCGGCGAACTTCGCGAGATCGGGTCGGCCAAGAAAGGCGGCCAGCGCGGAGCGGAGCGCGGGCGACACTTCCTCGTCGGCGTCGAGCGAGAGCACCCACGGTTGCGTGGTGAGATCCGTCGCAGCGTTCTTGGTGTCGCGGTAGCCGCGCCACGGGAGATGGTGGACCTGAGCAGCGGCGGCGCGGGAGAGGGCTTCGCTGGCATCGGTCGTGTCGTTGAGCACGACCACGATTTCCGCCACCCAACCGCGCACGCTCGCGAGGCAACGCGGGAGGTTGTGCGCCTCATTTTTCGCAATGATGGCGACGGAAAGTGGAAGCGGATCGGCCATGCGGTAGGTCGGGGTTTATCCCCGACGTGTCGGGCGTAAAGCCCGACCTACACCTTTCCGAAAAGCGAGCGCGGGATTTGGTAGAGGTAACCGCAGGAACGCCACGCGCGCACGAGCGCTTTCTTGGCGGCGCCGCCGCGGAAGACGACGGCGTTGGCGAGCGCGACGAGTGCGTAGCTGAGCGCTTTGACGACGTTGGCGAAAAACCGGCCGAGCAGGTAGCCGGCTGCGCCCGGCTGCCCCGCGCGATCGATCACACGTGAACGGGCGGAGTCGAAGGCGTGGCGGCGCGCGTAGCGAAACGTCGTGCGGCTCGCCGGCATCTGGTGCTGCACCGCGGCGGCGGGGGCGAACCACACCTCAAGCCCCGCGGCGCGCACGCGGCGCACCATCTCGCTGTCGCCGCCGGAGAAGTAGTTGCCCGCCGCGCGATCGAGCGCGGTGTGGAAGTGGCCTAGCTGGGCGAAGACCCACTTGGGGAAAGCGAGGTTGGCGCCCATCGGCGAGTGGCGCGCCTCAAGCGGGCCGGTGTCGTTTCGGAACGCCAGCGGGGCGTGCCACTCACGCACCCAGTCGGGCAGGCCGTCGGGAAAAACCGGGATGACCTCGCCGCCGATGGCGCCGATGCGACGCGTGGCGGTGTCGGCGAGCAGCGGCACGGTCATCTGTGCAAGCCAATCGGGCTGCACGAGGATGTCGTCATCGCCGAAGACGATGATCTCGCCGCGCGCCTCGGCGATGGCGCGGTTGCGCGCGTAGTCGAGGCCCTGCTTTTCCTCGCGCAGGTAGCGCGGAGCGGGCTGCGCACTGCCGAATTCCGCGACGACCGCGCGGGTGTGGTCGGTGGAGTTGTTGTCGATTACGAGCACCTCAAAATGATCGCGCGGGAACTGCTGCGCCACGATGCCGGCGAGGGTCTGGCGCAGGAAGTCCGCGCGATTGTAGGTCGGGATCGCGACGGTGACTTTGATGGGGGCGGCCTGGCCTGGGCTTGTCATTCTGAGCGCAACGAAGAATCCACGACTTCGAAAATTCAACGACGGCGCACGCGTGGATTCTTCGCTGCGCTCAGAATGACAAGGCAAAATCCCCGGCAAGAAAAAGCTTCCCGCGCCGCGCGGCGGTGCGTTGCCTTGCGCGATGGCGTTCAAGCACTGGCCTATCGTCCGCGACGCGCGGTTTGCGCAGAAGTGCGGGCGCTTTCTGCGCGGCGCGCGCAAGCGCCGGCCGGACCTCAAGTGGGAGGAGTTCCACCGCATCGCGCGGCACTTCAAGCAGGACGACATGGGCAGCTTCGCCGAGCGCGGCTATCTTTTCCAGCTCGCGAGCGATCTGCCGGTGGGCGCGCAAGTGATCGAAGTGGGCTCCTGGATGGGCGCCTCGACGTGCTTCATCGCCGGCGGGCTCAAGGGCGCGGCGGCGAAGATTTTTGCGGTCGACAACTTTCAGGGTCTCTCGACCTGCGGCGAGGACAGCGCGTGGTATGACCGGCATTTCCAAGAGCTCGGGGCCAAGAGCACGCTGGACATTTTCCGGCAGAACTTCGCCGACCTCGGCTTCGCGCCGCGCGCCGAGCCCGTCGTGAGCGATTCGCTCGCCGCCGCGGCCACGCTAGCCGCGAAGCGCGGCACGATCGATTTCATCTTCATCGACGGCGACCACAGTTACGAGGCGTGCAAGGCCGACATTGTCGCGTGGGCGCCCTTCGTGAAACGCGGCGGCGTGATCGCGTTCCACGACTTCGGCAGCCGCGCCGATGGCGTGACGCGCGCGATTTTCGAGGAAACCAAGGCCAGCCGCTTCGCCGAGATCGTCGGCGTGGCCGGGACGATCATCGCGTTTCGGATGTAGGTCGGGCTTTGGGCCCCACAATGAGCGGGGTGGCGGACAATGTCGGGCTTAAAGCCCGACCTACAGGGCGCGCGCGACGGCGGCGAAGACTTCGGCTTCGGTGAGCTGACGCACGCAGTAGCTGCGGTAGGAATCGCCCTTCACGCAGGGGCCGGGCAGCGCAGCGGCGGGAAAACAGGCGCAGGGCAGCGTGGTTTGGAGGACGGTGTGCCGCTCGCCGACCGGGCGCCAGATGGTGGCGTTCTGCGAGCCGAAGAGCGCGACGACGGGCGTGCCGACGCCTGCGGCGATGTGCATGGGGCCGCTGTCGTGGCAGAGAAACGCATCGAACTGCGCGGCCAGCGCCGCGAGTGCGCCGACGTGCGCCGCGGGCTCGAGCACGACGAGGTGGGATTGCGCTCGCCGGCGAATCTCATCGAGCAGGGGGCGCTCGCCGGGGCCGGCGGTGAGAAACACCTGCACGCCGTGTTCATCCTGGAGCCGGTCGCACACGGCGGCGAAACGCTCGACCGGCCAGACGCGGTGCGCGCTGCGCGAGCCGGGATGAACGAGGATTTTTTTCCCGCCCGCCGGGACGAGACGTTGCGCGGCGGCGGTGTCCGCCGGCCGCGGCACGAGCCGGACCTCGCGCGAGACGATCGGCACGCCGATCGCGGCAGGCAGGGCGAGGTAAGTCTCGGTGATGTGGTGCGAATCGTAGAACGCGTTCGTGACCTTCGCGGCGTGCGTGTAGAACCGCGGGTAGCGATGCACGATCAGCTCGCGGTTGAAGGTCGCGCGCACGGGGGCGCCAGTGAAACGGGTCACGAGGGCGGTTTTCTCCGTGTTATCGAAGTCGAGCACGTGCGTGAAGCGCGCGCGGCGCAGCGCCGCGACAAAGCCCGGCCAGGCGAGCGCCCCGCGGGGAAACGTGAGCGCCGCGTCGATCTCGGGGTTGAGCGGGACGACACCGGCGTAGGCCGCCTCGGTGAGAAAGGTGACGTGCGCCGCCGGCCAGTGCAGGCGCAGGTTTCGCACGACGCTGCCGAGCAGCACGATGTCGCCGAGGTAGCGGCGGCGGATGACGAGGATGCGCTGGGCTGGTGTGCTCAAACTAACGGAGGTTTTGACCGCGGATAGCGCGGATGAAGCGGATAAGGCGATCCGCGAAATCGGCGTAATCCGCGGTCAAGTGTTTCCCTGCTGGCGATCGAAAAGCGACTTGTAGAGCGCGTTGGCGGCGTAGAGCGAGGCGTGGTCGCCGCTGGCGACGATCTCGCCTCGGTCGAAGACAAGGATCTTGGTCGCGTCGCGGATGGTGGAGAAGCGGTGCGCGATGATGAGCACGGTCTTGCCGCGCATCAGTTTCTTCAACGCGGCCTGAATCGCGGCCTCGCTGTCGCTGTCGAGGGCGCTGGTCGCTTCGTCGAGGATGAGAATCGGGGCGTCGCGCAGGAAGGCCCGCGCGAGGGCGATGCGCTGGCGCTGGCCGCCGGAGAGGGAGGCGCCGCGCTCGCCGACGATCGTGTCGTAGCCGTGCGAGAGGGAGAGGATGAAGTCGTGCGCGAAGGCATCGCGCGCGGCCTGCTCGACCTCGGCGCGCGTGGCGTCGGCGCGGCCGATGAGGAGATTGGCGAGGATGGTGTCGTTGAAGAGGACGGCCTCCTGCGAGACGACCGCGATGTTGCGGCGCAGATCCGCGAGGCGCATCGCGCGCACGTCGATGCCGTCGATGGCGACGCGGCCGGCGGCGGCCTCGTAGAAGCGCGGCACGAGGTTGGCGAACGTGGTCTTGCCCGCGCCGCTGGGGCCGACGAGTGCGCACACGGTGCCGGCGGGCAGCGCGACGGTCACGTTGCGCAGCACGGGCAGATCCTCGCGGTATGAAAACGAGACGCCCTGAAACGCGAGATCGCCGCGCAGGCGCCCGACGGGCGCGGGTTTCTCCGGATCGGCGATGGTGACGGGTTCGTTGAACACCTCGTCGAGCCGCGCGAGGGCGGCCGAGCCGCGCTTCAGCTCGCTGTTGACGGCGCCGAGCTTCTTCACGGGGTCGTAGCACATGTAGAGCGCCGTCAGGATCGCGAAGAAATGGCCCCAAGTGAAACCGGCGCGGTAGGCGTAGACGAGCGTGGCGGCGATGCCGACGGCGCTGATGATCTCGATGATGGGCGTCAACATGCCGGCGTATTTCGCGGCCTTGAGCTGGAAGCCGAGCAGGCGGCCGGTGGCGCGCTCGAAGCGTTCGTTCTCGCGCTGCTCGAGGCTGAAGGCCCGGACCTCGCGCGCGGCGCCGAGGTTTTCGCTCAGCGTCGCGGTGACGGCGCCCATCTCGGCCTGGAATTGCTCGGCGCGGCGCTGGAGGTGCTTGCCGACGTAGCGCACGGGGAAGATGCAGAGCGGGATGCTGGCCAGGCAGAGGAGCAGGATCGCGACGTCCTGGTTTTTCATCGCGAGCCAAACCAGGTAGCCGACGGCGCCGACGAGCTGCGCCGGTTGCTTGAAGAGATCGTTGGCGACGCTCGTGAGCGTGAACTGGAGCTGGTTCGTGTCGGCGATGCCGCGCGAGATCAGATCGCCCGCCTGCCGGCCCGAGAAGAACGCCAGCGGCAGCACCTGCAGGCGCGCGAAGAAATCCCGGCGCATCCGCTCAAGGATGCGCACGCCGCAGAACGTAATCAGCCAGGTGTTGAGGTAGCCGGCGATGCCGCGCACGAAGAACACCAGCGGAATGAGGGCTGCGTAGCCGTAGAGCTGGGCATCGGTGAGCGGTTGCGCGTCGTCCGCGAAGAGGCGCGGCAGCGCCTTTTCCATGATGTAGGCGAGCCCCGCGGCCGACGCGCCGAACACGACCGCCGCCAGCAATGCGCCCGCGAGGGGCGCGCGCACTAGGCGCAGGTAGCGGAAATAAGGGCGGAAACGGCGCGTCACGATGGGTTGAGCAGAAACTAATCGCGGGATCGCGGAAAGGCGGAATCACGGAGATTCACCGGCCTCCCTTCTGGCGATGGGCTCCGCTCAATCCTTCGACGACCGCACATCCAGCGCGTCGCGCAAACCGTCGCCGAGGAAGTTGAGCGAGAGGAGCGTGAGCGAGAAGATCGCGGCGGGGAACTGGAGCAACCAAGGATACTCCTCCATCTTTTCCGCGCCGTCCTTGATCAGCACACCCCACGAGCTCATCGGCGGCTGCACGCCGAGGCCGAGGAAACTGAGGAACGCCTCGAGCAGCATGACCGCGGGAATCGTGAGGGTGGTGTAGACGATGATCGGACCGAGGATGTTGGGCAAAATGTGGCGGAAGATGATCCGGCCGTGGCTGAAGCCGAGCGAGCGGGCGGCCTCGACGAACTCCATCTTCTTCACCGCCATCACCTGGCTGCGGACGATGCGCGCCATCGTGAGCCACTCGACCGCGCCGATGGCGACGAAGAGCAGCACGATGTTTCGCCCGAAGAACACCATCAGCAGGATCACGAAAATCGTGAAGGGCAGGGAATACATGATGTCCACGGTGCGCATCATGACGGCGTCGAGCTTGCCCCCGAAGAACCCCGCGACCGCGCCGTAGGCGACGCCGATGGTGAGCGCCACGAACGTCGCGCACAGCCCGACGCCGAGCGACACGCGGCCGCCGTAGAGCAGGCGCACGAGCAGATCGCGTCCGAGTTGATCCGTGCCGAGCCAGTGCTGCCACGACGGCGCGGCGAAGGTGTTGTTCAGCTCCTGCTCCTCGTAGCCATAGGGCGAGATCAGCGGGCCGACGAGGCACGAGACGGCGACGATCACGAGCGTCCACATGCCGAAGACCGCGAGCTTGTTCTTGCGCAGGCGGAGCCACGCGTCGTGCCAGAGCGAATTGCCCTTCTCGATCGGTTCCGCGGAGAGGGCGGCAGGGGCGGTGGGCGTGGCGGCGTTCATCGGGCGGCGGACGCGATGGGGAAGGAGCGCGCTTGCGCGCGATGGTTTGCGTCGCGGCGGGGGGGGCCGCCCCCCCCCGCGGGGCGTGGGGGGGAAAAAAACGGGGGGGGGGCGCCCCCCCC
>JANOCA010000108.1:0-1643 GCA_031411915.1 Opitutaceae bacterium | reverse complement strand
GGCCCGGTGACGGAGGAAATCTTCGAGACGCACTTCGGCTTCGGTTTCTCGGAGCTGCGCGACCGGCTCAGCGACTACCTGACGAAGGCGGTCGATGACACGGCGTGGATCAGCCCCGGGCCGTTGCCCCCGTTGCCCCGCTTTGCCGTGGAGAAAGCCACGCCCAACCAAGTCGCGCGCATCCGCGGCGAATGGGAGCGCCTCGCGATCGGGCACGTGCAGCGCCGCCTGCCGCAGGTCCGCGAGCCCTATATCGCGCAAGCGCGCCGCACGCTCCGCCGCGCCTTCGACGCGGGTGACCGCGATCCGCGGCTGCTCGCGACGATGGGCCTTTGCGAAGTCGACGCGGACCACGAGGCGGGCGCGCGCCAGTTCCTCGAACCCGCGATCGCCGGCGGCGTGGCCCGGCCGCGGGCCTACCTCGAGCTGGCCCGCCTCCGCTTCGCCGAGCTGCGGCGCGACGCCCCGGAGACCAAGCTGTTTTCCTTCACCGAACTCGCGCCCGTCTTCCAACCGCTCCAGCGCGCGATCACGCAGGCGCCGCCGCTGCCCGAGGTCTTCGGCCTGCTGGCGGAGGCCTGGGCGCGCTGCGATCTGGCGCCCAACGCGGCGGAACTCGCGGAACTGGAGACCGGCGCACGGCTCTTCGCGCGGCGTCCCGCCGTCGCCTACCCCACCGCGCTCGCCCTCTCGCGGCACGGGAAAAAAGCCGAGGCCACCGCCGTGCTCGATGCCTGTGCCGGCGACGTGGCGGACGAAGCCATCGAGGCCGGCATCCGGGCATTGCGCGCCGAGCTGGCCGCCGTGTCGGCCCCACCACCGGTGACACCGTGAGGGCGAGTTGAGCCACGCGCCCTGCGCCAGCGACCTCTGCCAAACGCCGGAACAGTTCGTCTTTCGTTGCGGTAAACGTCGCTCCGCCACTCCCTCGCGCTCCCCGCCCGATGCATCTCTCCAGCCTGTTTGTCTACCCCGTCAAAGCCCTGCGCGGCTGCGCCGTCCACTCGGCGGCACTCGACGCACTCGGGCTCGTCGGCGACCGGCGCTTCCTCGTGATCGATGATCATGGGCGGTTCCTGACGCAGCGCACTCGGCCGCGCATGGCGCTCATCACGACCGCCCTCGACGCCACGCACCTCACGCTCTCGGCCGCGCCTGTTCGCTCCGTCCGCGTGCCGCGCGCCACGGATCCGGCGGCGCCGCTGCGCACCGTCAACGTCTGGAAAAGCGAAGGCCTGCTCGCCGAGGACTGCGGTGATCCGGCCGCGGCGTTTCTCTCCGATTTCCTCGCGACGCGCTGCCGCCTCGTGCGCATCGGCGAGAAATTCTCGCGCCCGATTCCCAAGCCCGTCGCGCGCGCCGGCGATGTCGTCTCGTTCGCCGACTCCTACCCGCTGCTCGTCATCAGCGAAGCCTCGCTCGCCGATCTCAACGATCGCCTTGATTTCCCGCTGCCGATGGATCGCTTCCGCCCCAACCTCGTCGTCGCGGGCTGCGCGGCCTTCGCCGAGGACACGTGGCCGCGCTTCCGTGTCGGCGACGCGATTTTCCGCGCCGGCGGCCCCTGCGCCCGCTGCAGCGTGACGACGACCGACCAGCTCACCGCCGAACGTGGCAAGGAACCGCTCCGCACCCTCGCCACC
>JANOCA010000107.1:0-16937 GCA_031411915.1 Opitutaceae bacterium | reverse complement strand
GGGATTGATGTCATGCACCTTTTAGTTGGGCCACAAACTGCGGCGGAAAAACCCGGGAGACTACGAACTCCGCACTAAGTGCCCCTCTCGTTAGGAATTTTATCCACTATCCGACAGAGATTAGCGCAATCCAGCCTGCGTCACCTCACGCAGTCATCCGTGTATTCACAAGCCGTTGACAGAGTAACATCAGTATTCGGGATAAGCACTTTCGGGCACATTCGAGGCGCGAAGCTGAGCGAAGGGAATTGTCGACCTGCGTTGGTTTCTGCAGCCACGACACGCCCGAAAGGAGAATGAGGGCCATTCAGGCCTATCGCTCGCAGGCCTGAATCAAATCAGCGTCCGCCTCTACCGACAAAGGTCGGCGCCGATTATGATATGCCTATGCGAGCCATGAATACGACGCCATCCGCCAACGCCGCCCGTCGCGGCGCCCAAGCCGGGTTCACCATCCTCGAGGTCGCCATGGCCACGTTTGTCATGGCCATGGGCATCGCGACCTCGATCATCGCGATGCAGGCAGGCTTCAAGCATCTCGACCTAGCTCGGGGCACGACGCTCTCCTCTCAGATTATCCAGAGCGAGCTGGAGCGCATCCGGCTCATGAGCTGGACGGGCGTCACGGCCCTGCCCGCCTCAGCGACCTTCGACGGCGGCACATCCTTCAGCACGAGCTCGAAGGTTGTCGGCAAGTTCTCGGTCACACGCACCGTCACGGCCGATGCGGCCCGGCCGACCGAAGCCCGCGACATCGTCGTCCGCGTCACCTGGAACGGCTACGATGGCCGCGCCCACGCCCGGAGCTTCAACTGCACCTACGTCAAGAATGGCCTCTATGACTACTACTACACCATCGCTCACCCTTAAGGCCCCGCGCCGCCGCGCCGCCGGCTTCACCCTCGTCGAAGTCCTCATCGGCGCCACGCTCGCCTCGTTCATCCTCGCGGGTATCCTGACGGTCTTCCTCTTCCTCGGGCGCAGCGGCGCCAACGTGCGCAACTACTCCGACATGGAGTCGCAGGCCCGCAAGGCCCTCGAGATCTTCGCCGAGGATGTCCGCCAAGCCGGCTCCATCACGTGGACGAGCAGCACCCAGTTCAGCATCGTCGTCAACGCCGTCAGCATCACCTACCAATACGACAGCTCCAGCGGCTTGTTCACCCGGACGGCGGCGAGCGTCACCCGCACGCTGATCAGCGGAATCAGCGCGGGCACGTTCACCTTCCGCGCGTTCAACATCACAGGCACCGAACTCCCCCTCGCGACTTCCGCCAACCTCACCGCCGCCAGTTCCACCACCAAGCAGCTCCAGATCTCGCTCGAGGCCTCGCGCACCAACACGACGGTCGTCGCCGCGACCAACGCGGTGCTCTCCGCACGTTTCATCCTCCGCAACAAAATCGTCACAGCGTGAATCCCACCATGCGCAACAACTCTTCCGCTCTGTCCTGCCGCACGCGCGGCTCGCTGCTCATCGTCGCGATGATCCTCACCGCGGTCATCGGCATCTCGCTCGTCACCTACCTCCAGCTCGGCCGGACCAGTCTCTCAATCTCGAACCGCGCGCTCTACAACAACGCCGCCATGAACATCGCCGAGAACGGCCTCGAGGAGGCGATGTATTCCATCAATAAGAAAATCGCGAACTCCTCCTACAGCTGGACGGCGAACGGCTGGACCTCCGCCAACGCCGGCGCCGACATGCAGCGGACCCTGCCCTCCTCCGGCGCCTACACCTTCGACCAAAACACGACGGGCACCGTCCGCGTCTACGTTTACGGCTACGCGGGCGTCGCACCCAAGGCCGTGGCCCGTTCCACGGTCACGCTCGGCGGCTCCACCTCCCGCCCCATCGAAAAGTGGGTCGAGATCCAGCTGCGCAAGACCTCCAAGTTCGCCAACGGCCTCGTCGCCAAGGAGAGCGTGACCTTCTCGGGCAACAACGCTTCCGTCGATAGCTGGAACTCCGATCCCGACAACAATTCCGCCACCGCCTACATCCCCTACAGCAGCGGCGTGCGCAACGCCAACGGCTCCGTCGGCAGCATATCCGTCTCCGTAAGTGCGATTCTCGTGCAGAACGCCGACATCTGGGGCTACGCCTCCACGGGCGGCGCGTTGCCTGCCGTCGGCCCCAACGGCCTCGTCGGCCCCTTTGGCACCGCCAGCGGCACCATGAACATGGCCCACGTGGCCACGGATTTCTCAGCGAGCTTCGACCCCGTCACCGCGCCCACGACCACCCCATACTCACTGGGTGGAATCACAAGCGGCATCAGCCTGCCTCGCACCGGCGACGTCGCGGCGGCCGACGGCAAATATTACTACACGGCGACGCAGATTAATTTCAACAACGCGACCTTCGCCGTTGCGAAGCTCAACGTCGGCGACCCCTCGCCCAAGGTCATCCTCACGCTCACGAGCACGACCACGAGCATCAGCATCGGCGGCGGCAGCGGCGCGCTCAACATCCAGAGCGGCGCCAGCCTCGAAATCTACGCGCCCGGCGACATCGGCATCGCCGGCAACGGCATCATGAACGGTGGCACCACCACCGGCACCATGAACCAGCCGATCAATTTCCAAATCTGGGGCACGAAGACCTCCGGCAGCCAGGACATCACCATCGCCGGCAACGGTGCCCTGAGCGCCGTCGTCTACGCCCCGCAGGGCTCGGTGAAAATCAACGGTAACGGGGACGTCTGCGGCTCCATCGTCGCGAACGACATCCGCCTCGTCGGCAACGCCGCCTTCCACTACGACGAGTCGCTCGCCAACTTCGGCGGCGGCAACCCGTATCGCGTCTCGAGCTGGAAAGAGCTCACCACCGGCGCCGCGCGCGGGGCTTACTCGAGTGTGCTAAGTTTCTGAGCGCGCGCATCGGTTGCCGTCATCCCGGCAAAAACCGCGCCTCACGCTCCCTCGGCCATGCCCGCTCTCACGGACAGAACCACCAAATTCTCCTTTCGCGCAACTTGGGCGAGCCTCGAGAACGAGTGGAGAGCGGGTGTCCGGCATAACGCGGGGCGCGCGGACGTTTCGTCGGGTGCACGAGGCGCACGCTCGAAAGCCTCGCGGCTTCCGTTGCCGGAGAATGGCGCGCGGCCTCACAAGATCGCCGTCATCGGTTCGATGGAGCGGTGCGAGTCGTGTTTGGCGCGGCGGTGAAGCGGCGGACCCCGACGCACGTGAAGTTGAACACGAAGGGGTCGAGCGGCACGGCGTCGTTGGCAAGGCTGAGGTTGTAGTGCAGCCCCAGTAGCAATGCTCACCGCTGTGCCATCAGGTTTGAACGCGGAGCGCGTCGCATTGTCCGGGCTGACGACGATGCAGAGGCCCGCCTTGCGTGCGATTTTGGTCTCCTTGAGGCCGGCGGGGGTCGGTTGAATCGGGTCGCGCGATGATTTGCGGTCCAAAGGCCTACCTCGCAAATCCCTCCCAACTCCACCTGCCGCGTCAGTGCTTGTGCTGCTCGTGGTGCTGGCGGAGCAGGTCTTTGCCGTAGTCGTTGCCGTTGGGCGTCCGCACCACCACGTGAATGTGCTCACGGTTCGGCTCCTGCGGATTCTTGGCGAGATGGCGGAGGTTGGCTGGCCGCTGGTGGTCAAACTCGATCAGGACGACGGGGCTATGGATGCGGAAATAATATACGCTGTCGTCCGCGTCGCCGCCAATCCAGGCGAAGTGCGTGCGGTCCAGGTGCGCGCGCACCTCGGCGATCTTCACGCGCGCGTGACCATCGTCCATGTTTTCGATGAACAGCGCCGCCAGCCGCACGAGTTGCTCGCGTTGCGCCGGCGTGAGCGCGGAGGCCGGGATGCCGGCATAGTCGAGGGTCACGTTGTCCTTCCAAGCTTCGGTGAGGTTGTTGTTGCCCGCCTTGGACGTCTCGATCACCGCGCGCTTGCGCTGCCCCTGATCCAACGCCCGCAGCATCGCCAGACCCGCCGCCTGCTCCTGCTGGAGGATGGTCACGCCTTTGAATTTCCCGGAGGTCGCCGTCACCGGCTCCGAGCCCACAAACACGGGCGACATCACCACCTGATCCTTCAGCACAAAATAGTTGATGATCAGGTGGTGCCCGTCGATCTGCCAGCCCCACGGCTGCGTCGCGGAGGGCTCGCCCATGATCGTGATGTGGTAGAGCCACTCGCCGTATTGCACGAAGTCGTCGTTGTTCAATTCGCCGAGCGTGTGGTTCAGCTTCATGATGTCCTGCGAGAGCTTCAGGCCCTTCGCGCTCAGCGAGGCGCGCATCAGCGCAAACGCCGCCGTCCGCTGAGGCTCGCTCATCTCCTGGAAACTCACGCCCTGCCGCACGTAGAAGTGCTGGTTCATCCACTTCCGCCACTCGTCGTCGCCGACGGGGAACAGCGTTTTCTTCCGCTGCTCATCGGTCAGTGCCTTCAGGAAAGCCGCCGCCGCCACCCGCACCGGCTCCGTCGTCACGCCGCTCGCGCGCACGGGAAAGAGCCCGCGCTCGATCCCGTCCTTGGTCGCGATCCCGCGGAACGGCTGCGCGAGCCCGCCCGCTTCGGCCTCGCGCGAGCGCGTGGCGGCGCTCGCCGGCGCGCCCTTGCCTTTCGGTTGCTGGGCGAAGCCGGCGTCCGCGGTGAGCGCCGCGAGCGTGATCAAAACGGTGGAAACGTAGGGTGTGCGCATGGGGAATGGGGTGATCGGGAAATTTTCTTAGCTTCGGGACCGGTAAGCCGGATTCTGTTCCTCCCGCTTTCGCGGGATTCGGCCGTCATTTCTCTCACGTCCCCCTTGCGAGGAACCTGGCCTGCGTAGCTCCGCTTTCGCGGAGCGAAGCACGGCTGCAGCATACCCGTGACTGTAGGGCGGGCCACCCAGTCACCTATTTTGCCTTGCACCGGAAGGGGTTTGTCATGCCGCCGACGTCGCCGTCGGCGCGGTGGGCTCTTACCCCACCTTTTCACTATCACCCTCTGCGAGCCGCCTTGCGGCGAGTCGAAAGGGCTACCTGTTTTCTGTGACACTGTCCGTCGACGCGCCTTGACGCGCGCCGCCTGCGCTCGCCGTGAAGCTGGCGCAGCATCCTGCCCTGCGGTGTCCGGACTTTCCTCTCCGAACTTTCTAAAACGGGCGCGGGTTTAGCCCGCGCCTTGGGATCAAAGAACTCGGAGCGACGACCAAGCCCCGAAGCTAAGGTTCGCACCCTGCCCCGCTCGTCGCGCGCGCGCAAGCCCGGCGTGGACGCGGCCCCGCCTTATCCCGCAGCGGTCGGCCCGGCAACGTGACTTGCGGGGTCTCCCAGGTTTCCGCCGCACCCCGCGGCCACGCCAGCTCCCCGCGCTGGGCCGCGAGGCACGCCTCGAGCGGGAGCAGGCCTTGCAACGCGCACCACAGACGCGGGAGTCGCTTCGGCTTCATCGCGCCACCTCCGGACCGACGGCCGATCCCGCATCCTGCGCGTGCCAATCGACGTTGCGCGTGAAGAACATCACCGCCCCGAGCGCCGCAAACAAGGTCGCCGTGCCCGCGATCAGCGCGAAGTCCTCCATGCGCAACACCACGAACAGCACGGTATGCACCGCCCCGAGCAGCACCGCGATCACGCCCGCGCGCACCCAACTCCGGAGAATCGCCGCGCCATAGAGCACGATCAGTGACGACGATGCCACGGCCGCGCCCGTATATGCCACGGCGGGCGCCGTGACTTCGCCCAGCGCCAGCAACGCGAGGTAGAACAGGCACAGCGCCGCGCCGACGAGCGCGTATTGCGCGAGGTGCAATCGCAGCCCGCTCAGCATCTCGAAAAGGAAGAACGCGGTGAAAACCAACACGAGCACGAGCACGGCATACTTCAACGCCCGGCCAACCGTGCGATACGCCTCGAACACCGGATGGCCCGATGGCTCAGCCTTCGGTGACGCCTCAAGGATGAAGCGGGGAATCGCGCGCGTATGCGTCATCGCCCGGTCTTCCTGCAAGACGTTCACGAGATGCAGCGGCACGTGCAGCAGGAGCACAACGCCGGCGATGAAGAGCAGTTTCAGCGTGACCGTGTTGCGACGGGCGACTCGGTCACGGGGCGGGAGGACGGGAGGAGCTTCCATGCCCCGCAGCCTGCCCTGCCCGCGTGAACCCCGTTTGAAGTGAAAATGAAATCGCGGTGAAGCCTACGCCGCCGGCAGCGTGAGGGTCGCGCGTGCCCCGCCCTCGGCGCGGTTCTCGAGCGCCACTTCGCCGCCGTGCAAGCGCGCCACCTCGCGCACGATGCTTAGGCCGAGGCCGCTGCTCTTCCGGCCCGTGTCCGGACGCGGCAGGGAATAGAACCGGTCGAAGACCTGCTCCAACGCGTAGGCCGGCACGCCCGGCCCCGCGTCGTCCACCCGCACCACCGCGCGCCCATCCTTCACGGCGATCGCGATCGTCACGACGCCGCCAGCGGGCGAAAACTCGATCGCGTTCTGGACGAGATTGCCCATCGCCTGCCCGAGGTGGATGCGATCACCACGAATCTCGGCCGTCGCTCCGTCCTCAATTTCCAATGACACCTGCCGCGATTCGGCGAGGCCCCGCGCACCTGCCACCGACTCTTCGACGATCGTGCGCACATCGATCGCGGCGAACTCCGCCGGCGCGCGCCGGGCCTCGAGCGCCGCCAGCTCCAGCAGCTGGTCGACGACCCGCTGCGCACGCGCGGACTCGGCGCGCAAGTTGGCGATGAAGTGCGCCCGTTCCTCGCGCGGCATCTCCTCGCCGAGCAGCTCCGCCGCCCCGCGGATCGCGGTGAGCGGCGCCTTCAGCTCGTGCGCGAGCGTCTGCGTGTAGCGTTCGACATAGGCCTTCCCTTCGAGGGCCGTGCGCATCTCCTCGAACGCCCGCACCAGCGCCGCGATCTCCGCCGCGCGCGAGGCCGGCGGACGCGCCGCCCCGCCGTCCCGCACCGCCTGCGCGTAAAGCGTGAGCCGCTCGAGCGAATGCGTGAGCTTCGAGGCAATCCACCATCCCGCGACCACCATCACCAGCGCCACCGCCCCCGCACCGAGCGCGAGCCGCACGCGCGCCCGCCAAATCGCCTCCGCCACGGACACCAGCGGCCGCCCCACGCCCACATAACCTGCAATCGCCTGCCCCCGCGTGACGGGTGCGCGCACGCGCAGCTCCCCCTGCACGATGCTCGCGATCTCCGGCTCGGGCTCTTCTCCATAAGCCGCCTTCGGGACGGGTTCGCCGTAGTCCTTGCCTACATCGCGACCTCCGTTGCCGTCATACAGCACCCGCCCGCGCACATCGGTCACATAGACCCGCAGCGTGCCGCTGGTGCGCGCCAGCGCCGGCAGGTCGTCGCGCCAGGCCACCGCCAGATCGTCGGCGCCGTTGGTGCGCGCCACGCTCGACTCCAGCAACGCGGCCAGCACGGTCGCCGTGTCCGCCAGCGTGCGCCGCATCGACTCCACGTAGCGCAGCCGCACGTCGCGCAGCACGAAACCCATCAGCACGGCGAGACCGACCGCCGAAGCCGCGACATAGACCGTGAAAATCGCCGTCCGGATTCTCACGGCCTCAGTCCGCTTCGCGCAGCGAGTAGCCCAATCCGCGGTGCGTCTGGATCGGATCGATGTCGGGCGTGATCGCGCGGAGCTTGGCGCGCAGGGTCTTGATGTGCGCATCGACCGTGCGGTCGAGGCTCGCACCGGGATCCTCCCACGCGGCCGTCATGAGCTGGTCGCGCGAGAACACGCGGCCAGGTTTCGCCGTGAGCGTTTTCAAGAGGCGAAACTCATACCTCGTGAGATCGAGCGCCGCGCCACGGTAGCGGATCGCGCAGCGCTCCTCATCGACCACAATCTCCGGGAGGGGCCGGCTCTTCGAGCCGACTTGGGCTGCAGCGGTCGTCGCGTCCTGAAACTCAGGCCGCTTCGGAGAAGTGGACCCACCTTGAAGAGGGTCGCCGTTCTGCGTGCGCCGCAGAATCGCCTTCACGCGCGCGGTGAGTTCGCGCGGGCTGAACGGTTTCACGAGGTAGTCGTCGCCACCCAGCTCCAGCCCGAGCACGCGATCGAGTTCGGAGTTGCGGGCGGTGAGGAAGAGCACGGGGACGGTAGAGCCGCCGGCACGGATCTGTTTGCAGACATCGAAGCCTGTGCCGTCAGGCAGTCCCACATCCAGCACCACGAACGCAAACGTCTTCGCGGCGATCGCCGCGAGCCCGGCGCGCCCGGTGGCGCACCACTCGGGCGCGAAGCCCTCCGTCTTCAAAGCATAGAGCAGTGTGTCCGCGATCGCCGGCTCGTCCTCGATGATCAAAATGCCCCGCGCTTCGTGCATGCCCGTGCCGCACCGTCGCCCCGGCCACGCGCCGCCGCAACGCTATTTCCAGCTGCGTGCGATCTCAGGGCACGCGGCTCTGCGGTGTGTCCGGCCAGGGGAAAGGCTCGGCGCGCTCGTCCACCGGGAGTTCGCCCGCCGCCTGCCCGCGCGCCACGCGGCCGTCGAGGTATTCCTTCCACACGAGGATTCTCCCGTCGCGCACCTCGCCGATCGCGACCGTGCCTCCGGCTGAGCGCTGGCCGGTGGCGGCGTTGGTGGTCGCGAAAAGGTATTCCGCCGCGAAGCCGCTCCCGTCGATCACGAGGCGATGCAGCCGCAGCTGCGTCGCGCGATGCTTGGCCTTGAACGCGCGGAACGACGCCAGCGCTCCGTCGCGCGTGAGCCGTTTGCCGGGATAGGCGAACACCGCCTCGGGATGCAGCGTCGCGAGGAACGCCGCCTCATCGCCGCTGGCCCACGAGGCCATCTGCCGCTCGACCAGTGCCTGCACCGTGGCGCGCGCGGGCGCATCCGCCGCCGGCGCCGGGGCGCTGCACGCGAGAAGAAGGGCCGCGAGGGCCGGGAGTTTTTTCATGGGGGGGGGGAACTGCGTTGAGGCCGCCGCCGGCGCAAAGCCGCCGCCGGTCAGCCCTGCGCCGTCACGCTCAGCCGCGCAATCACGGCCGGCAACAGCGCGTGCTCGGCGGCATGCACTTTGGCGGCGAGAAACTCCAGCGTGTCGCCCGCCTCGATGCGCACCGCCGCCTGATCGATGATCGGGCCGCCGTCGACCTCGGCCGTGACATGGTGGACGGTGCAGCCGGTGATTTTCACCCCGCGGCGGAAGGCCTGCCCGATGCCGTCGAGTCCGGGGAAGCTCGGCAGCAAGCTAGGGTGGAGGTTGATGATCTTCCCCGCAAAGGCGTCGATGAACGGCGGCTTGAGCACGCGCATGAAGCCCGCGAGCACCACCAGGTCCGGCGCGCAGGCTCGCAGCGCGGCGATGTAGCGCTGCTCGCCCTCGGCATCGAGCTTGGTCTTGAACGGCGCCGGATCGAGGAACGACGCCGGCACGTCAAAGCGCGGACCCAGCGCGAGGATGCCAGCGTCGGGCTTGTCGGAGAAAATCTGCACCACGCGCGCCTCCCCGAGCCGACCCGCCTGCTGGGCTTCGAGGATCGCGGCGGCATTGGAGCCGCGGCCGGAACCGAGGATGACGACGCGCATGGGGAATCAGCTGCGCATAAACTCCACAATCCGCACTTCACGCACGGCATGATCGGCCCAATGCACGACGGTGAATGGGCCGGTTGTGTCGGCGAAATTTTTACGCCCTGCGTCGTCGAGACGCCACGCCGCACCCTCCGTGTGCGGACGCGAAGCTAGGAGGCGGAAGTAGGACACCAAGAAATCCTGTTCTTCCTCACTGACAAACCGGAGGGCTTCCATCACCCGCTCCTCAACCACGTAGCGGTAAGCGCCCGGCCTCACGTGAGACGCTGCCGACGCTCGGCCATGAACGCCTCGACTTGTTCTTGCGTGACCTTGCGGCCCGCGTCCATGGCCGCATGAGCCGCGGCCAGTCGCTTCGGAGTTTCGGGATCTTCCGACCACTTCAATAGTCGGAGATGTCGCTGCACCTCCGCGCGATCAGCAGCATTCATGTGCCTGATTTCTTCTTTGATCTCGGCGACTGACATGACGCGAAAGCTAGGCCGCGCGGCGCGGTTGGCAAGTTCACACTTCCCCCGCCGCCTTGATCCGCGCGATCAGCTGCGTCGTTGAGAAACCGGCCAGGAAGGGCAGGAACTCGATGCGCGCGCCGACTTCCTCCAAGGCCCCGCGCTCTTCTGCATTTAATTTTTCCAAGGTGTAGTCCCCCGCCTTGCAGTAGACGTCCGGGCGCAGCCCCCGGATCTCCGCGGTGAGCCGCGGCTCGCGGAAGATCACCGCGGCATCGACGCACGCGAGCGCGCCCAGCGCATAGGCGCGCTGCTCCTCGTTTTGCACCGGGCGCAGCGGGCCTTTGAGCGCGCGCACGCTGGCGTCGGAATTGATCGCGATGATCAACGCGTCGCCAAGCGCGCGGGCTCTTTGCAGGTAGTAAAGATGGCCCGTGTGGAGAAGATCGAAGACGCCGTTGGTCAGCACGACGCGGCGACCGGCTTGGCGCAGGGCCTCCCGCCAGCGGATCGCGCTCGCGAGGGTGTGCAGTTTTGGGTTGTCGAGCGTCACGCGCCCGCAAGCCTCGCGGCCTCCCCTCCGGTTGCAAACCCGCAATCAGTTCCTCCGCGTCATGCACCTCCGCCCCACCCTCGCCCTCCTGTTTTTCTTCGCCGGCCTCAGCGCCGCGTTCGCTTCACGGGAGAAGCCCGTCATCGGCCTCTCGCTGGACACGCTTAAGGAGGAGCGCTGGCAGCGCGACCGCGACACCTTCATCGCCGAGGCGAAGAAGCTCGGCGCCGAGGTCATCGTGCAGTCAGCCAACTCCGACGACACGCGCCAGACGCGCGACATCGAGTCGCTCATCACACGCAAGGTCGATGTGCTCGTCGTCGTCCCGCATAACGGCGCCGCGCTCGCCCGCGCGATGAAGTCCGCCGCCGACGCCAAGATCCCCGTCATCGCCTACGACCGCCTGATCCTCAACGCGCCGATCGACTACTACCTCACATTCGACAACGTGAAGGTCGGCGAGGCGCAGGCCGCCTACGCCGCCGCCCGGCTGCCCAAGGATCGCACGGCGCGCATCGTCCGCATCTACGGCGCGCCCACCGACAACAACGCCAAGCTCTTCAAGCAGGGCCAGGACAACATCCTCGCGCCACTCATTGCCGCGGGGAAAGTTCAGGTCGTGCACGAAGACTGGGCGCTCGATTGGAAACCCGAGAACGCCAAAAAAATCATGAACGCCGCCGTGACCAAGGCCGGAAAGAACATCGACGCCGTCGTTGTTTCAAACGACGGGACCGCCGGCGGCGCGATTCAGGCCCTCGCCGAGGATGGCCTCGCCGGCAAAGTGCTCGTGACCGGGCAGGACGCGGACCTCGCGGCCTGCCAGCGCATCATGCGCGGGACCCAAGCGATGACCGTCTACAAACCGCTGAAGAACCTCGCGACTCTCGCCGCGCGCATCGCCGTCGACGTCGCCAAGGGCGGCAAGCCCAAGACCACCGCCACGCTCGACAACGGCGTGAAGCAAGTGCCGTCGATCTTCGAGCAGGTGATCTCCGTCGATAAGGGGAACCTGATGGCGACGGTCGTAGCCGATGGGTTTCACAAGGCCGAAGCGCTGAAGTAGGGCGGGCTTCAGCCCGCCTTTCGCGCGACTACTGGCACACGCACCCGTTGGCGGGCTGAAGCCCGCCCTACCTGAGATGTCCGCCCCGCTGCTCCACGCCAGCCGCCTGACCAAACGCTTCCCCGGCGTCATCGCGCTCAACGGCGTCGATTTCGATCTGAGCGCAGGCGAGATCCACGCGCTTTGCGGCGAAAATGGCGCGGGCAAGTCCACGCTGATCAAACTGCTCGCCGGCATACATCCGCACGGCAGCTACGAGGGAGAGCTGCGCATCGCGGGACGCGAAGCGGCGTTTCACTCGATCCGTGAGGCCGAGGCCGCGGGCATCGCGGTGATCACGCAGGAATTCGCGCTAATCGACGAGCTCAGCGTGGCGGAGAACATCTTCCTCGGCCGCGCGCCGCGCCGCGGCATCCGGGTCGATTGGCTCGAGATGCACCGCCGCGCGGGCGCGCTGTTGCGCGATTTCGGCCTGACGATTTCCCCCGAGGCTCCGGTGCATACACTCGGCATCGGCCAGAAACAGCTCGTTGAGATCGTGCGCGCGATGGACAAGCGCTCACGCGTCTTCGTGCTCGACGAACCGACCGCCGCGCTCACCGAGCAGGAAGTCGCCGTGCTGCTCGATCACCTGCGCCGTCTCCGCGCGCAGGGGACGGCGTGCATCTACATCTCGCACAAACTCGACGAGGTCTTCGCCCTCGCCGACCGCATCACTGTGCTGCGCGACGGCGCGAGTGTCGTCACCCTGCCTCGCGCTGAGGCGACGGTTCCCCTCGTGATCCGCCACATGGTTGGGCGCGAACTCGGGGAGTTGTTTCCTCCGCGACCAAGTTTCCGGGACTGTGGGGCGGGCTTTACGCCCGCCACGAGGTCGGATGGCGGGGATAAACCCCGCCCCACAGCTTCGATCCTCACTGTGCGCAATCTCACCGTCGCCTCCGCGAAAGACGCTCCGTCTTTCCTCCGCGACATCTCCTTCGATCTTCGCGCCGGCGAGGTGCTGGGCATCGGCGGCCTGATGGGTGCCGGGCGCACCGAGCTGCTGATGCACCTCTTCGGCGCCTGGGGCCATCGAGTGAGCGGCCAGGTCACCCTGCGCGGCAAATCCTACGATGCACCTTCCCCCCGTGCTTCCATCGCGCGCGGCCTCGTGCTCGCGACGGAGGATCGTCGGCGCTACGGCCTCGTGCTGGAACAGGAGATCGGGTTCAACCTCTCCCTCTCGAGTCTCGGCCGTTTCACCCGCCCGCCGGGCCGCATCGACCAGCCCGCGGAGCAGGTGCGCAACCGGGAGTTGTTCGACGCGCTCCGCATCAAGGCGCCCGATCAACATGCACGTGCGGGCGGTCTCTCCGGCGGGAACCAACAGAAAGTTGTGCTCGGGAAGGCACTCATGACGGAGCCTAACATCGTGCTGCTCGACGAGCCGACCCGCGGCATCGACATCGGCGCCAAGCTCGAGGTCTACGCGCTGATCAACCGGCTCACCGCCGAAGGCAAAGCCGTGCTCCTCGTCTCCAGCGAGCTGCCGGAGCTGATGGGCGTGAGCGACCGCATCGTCATGCTGCATGCGGGTCGCATTGGCGGCGAGTTCGCACGCGGCGAGTTCTCACAGGAAAAACTCCTCGCTGCCGCGATGGGGCGGGCCGCACACGCGGCCTGAATGACCAATGCCTAATGACTAATGCGAAATGAAAATCGGAACATACGATCTGGAGGAGCGCACCGCGAAGTTCGGCGAAGCGGTCATCGAATTCTGCCTCGGCCTGCCGGCAAATTCGGTCACCGCGCCAATCATCAACCAACTCGTGCGAGCCGGAACGAGCGTGGGCGCCAACTACTGCGAAGCGGACGATGCGGAATCGAAAAAGGACTTCCGCCATAAGATCGCCCTTTGCCGGAAGGAAGCCCGCGAAACCAAATTTTGGCTCCGCATGATCGCGAAGGCGGCTCCAACCCAAAAGACACCAGCCCGCGCACTCTGGCGAGAAACCAAGGAACTCCACCTCATCTTCGTCGCGATCATCCGCACCACCGATCGAAATCTCCGCACCGCGCAGACAGCCTCCGGGATTAGTCATTAGACATTAGTCATTGGTCATTCGCCGCACCGCCAATGAAACCCCGTCTCCCGCTCCAAGCCCTCGCCCTGCCCCTCGCGCTGCTCGCGATTGTCGCGTTCTTCGCGGCGCAGGAGCCCGCGTTCGTTGGCGCGCGCAACCTCACGCAGCTCGTCGTCGAGTTCTCAATCACCGGCACGCTCGCGCTTGGGATGTTCATGATTCTGCTGACGGGACAAATCGATCTTTCGGTGGGCAGCGGGGTGGGACTTGTGGGCGGCATCGCGGCGGTGCTCGTTTTCCAACAGGGCTGGCCCGCGCCGGTGGCGATGGGTGCGGCGTTCGCCGCGGCGCTCGCGCTCTGGACGCTCATGGGCGCCCTCATCGTGCGGCAGCGCATCCCGTCGTTCATCATCACGCTCGGCGGGCTGCTGATTTTCAAAGGGCTCTTCTGGCTCGTCATCCAGAACTCCACGATTCCGGTTTCGCGCGGCGATGAGGAGAATCTCTACGCCAAGCTCACGACCTACTATCTGCCCGCCCCCGTCGGCACGGGTTTGGCGGCGGCGCTCCTCCTGGGTTTCGCCGCAATCATCTGGCGGGCGCGCGCCGCCCGGGCGGAGCATGGCCTCGCGGTGCCGCCCGCGTCGCGCGCCCTCACGCAGTGGATTGCCGTGGCCGCAGGCACGCTCGGGCTCGTGATCGTGTTCAACCAGTTTCGCGGCGTCCCGCTCTCGCTGCTCGTGCTCGCGGGCACGGCGGGCGCAGTGCATTTCCTCACGCGACACACGCCGTTTGGCCGCGCGCTCTACGCGATCGGCGGCAATGAGGAGGCCGCCCGCCTCTCCGGCCTGGCCGTCGAGCGCACGATGATCACCGCGTATGCATTGATGGGCGTGGCGGTCGCGTTGACGGGTTTCATGACGACCGCCTACTCCGGTGCGTCGACGACGACCGTCGGCGATCTGATGGAGCTCGACGCCATCGCGGCCTGCGTCATCGGCGGCACAGCCCTGCGCGGCGGGCGCGGCTCAGCGGGCGGAGTGATTTTTGGCGCGCTGATCATGACGGCGCTGCTGAATGGCATGACGCTCCTCGCCGTGTCGCCCGAGGCGAAATTCATCGCGCGCGGCGCAGTGCTCACGCTCGCGGTATGGATGGATGTGAGGTTGCGCCGGCGCTGACGCGCCACGCGGGTAGGGACGGCTCTCCGAGCCGTCCGAACGGATGTTCGCACGTCTTCAAGTGCCTGAGTTCAACAGACGCCCCGGAGAGGCGTCCCTACCCAAGCAGCTGACCGCGCTCAGAAGAACTTTTTCGCCTTCTCGAAGAAGCTCCGCGAGGTCGGCTCCGTGGCATCGCCGCTCACGCGCGCGAACTCCTCGAGGATGCGCCGCTGATCGCTCGTGAGCGATTGCGGCACCTCGACCTGCACGCGCACGAGCTGATCGCCCTGCACGCCGCCACGGAGGCTCGGCACGCCTTTGCCGCGAAGGCGGAAGGTCGTGCCGCTCAGCGTCCCGGGCGGGATGCGCAGGCTGCCTTTGCCGAAAAGCGTCGGCAGCTCGATCGTGCCGCCGAGGGCCGCGAGCGTGAACTTGATCGGGATCTCGCAGAAGAGATCCTCGCCCTGCCGCTGGAAGAGCTCGTGCTCCTTCACCGTGATCACGATGTAGAGATCGCCGGGGTTGCCGCCGGCGGCGCCGGCCTCGCCGTTGCCGTTCGAGCGCAGGCGTGAGCCGGTGTCGACGCCGGGGGGCACGCGGACGTTGAGCTTGGTGTTTTTCGCCACGCGGCCCTCGCCCCGGCACACTGTGCAGGGCCGGTCGATCTTGGTGCCGGCGCCGCTGCACGTCGGGCAGGTCTGCGTGAACGTGATGATGCCGCCGGAGCGCCGCACCTGGCCGGCGCCGCGACAGGTCGGGCACGTGGTCTTCTTCGAGCCGGGCTCGGCGCCGATGCCATCGCATCGCTCGCACGCCATGGCCTTGCGGAAGGAGATTTCCTTTTCCACGCCGCGCACCGCCTCCTCCAGCGTAATCTCGAGATCGTAGCGCAGGTCGGCGCCGTCGCGGCCGTTGCCACCACCGCCTCCGCCGCCAAACATTTCCTCGAAAATGCCCCCGCCGCCACCGCTTCCGCCGCGCTGGCCGAAGACCTCGCGGAAAATATCGAAGGGATCGTGGAAACCACCTCCACCGGCGCCGCCCATGCCACCGGGGCCGCGCGGCGCGCCGCCGCCTCCGCCTTCAAAGGCCGCCGCGCCGTAGCGATCGTAGGCCGCGCGCTTCTCGGGATCGCTCAGCACTTCGTAGGCGTGCGAGACTTTCTTGAACATCTCCTCGGCCTCCTTGTTGCCGGGATTCTTGTCCGGGTGGAATTGCACGGCCTTCTTGCGGTAGGCCTTCTTCAGATCATCGGCGTTCACGCCGCGCTCGACGCCGAGCAGCTCGTAGTAGTCGTCCTTGGCCATGTAAATTCAGCGCGGGCGCGCTCAGGATTTTTTCTGGGCCTTGGCGGGACCGCTGGAGATGACGACGGAGGCCGCGCGCAGGAGGCGGCCGTTGAGCGAGTAGCCGGTGCGCACCACCGTGATCACGTGCTCCTCCTTCACCTCGGTGCTGGGTTGGTGCGAGATGGCCTCGTGCTGATGCGGATCGAAGGGCTGGCCGGCGGGCGAGATTTCCTTGAGGCCGTGGTTGGCGAGGGCGGTCTTGAGCTGCGTGAGCACCATGTCCACGCCGCCGACGAGCGACTTGAGGTCGGCGTTGGGCTGGCGCGCGGCGGTGATGGCGAGGGCGAGCGTATCGAGGACCGGGAAAATATCCTCGAGCACCCGGCCCGTGGCCGTGGTGCGCAGGTCGTCCTTCTCACGCACGGTGCGGCGGCGGAAATTCTCCAGATCCGCCGCCGTGCGCATGAACCTGTCGAGGTTGGCCGCGGCCTCCGCCTTGGCCGCCGCAAGCTGCGCCGCCAGGTCGGACGTCGCGGTCTCGCCGGCAGGCGTCTCGGGCGCGGGCGCCGCGGAGGCGCCAGGAGTCGTGGCTGGATCTTTGTTCTCGGGCTCAGGCATAGTCAAAAGGGTGCGGACTCAACAACGGGTTTCGCCTTTCTTCAAGTGCGCTGTGGCGCGACGCTGCGGCGCGCTGCGCGCCGGCGCATATCGTCGCTCACGGGCTACGCGTGCTCGGAGAAGTTCTCGGTGAGCAGCAGG
The DNA here is from genome assembly GCA_031411915.1 of Opitutaceae bacterium. Taxonomy (GTDB): domain Bacteria; phylum Verrucomicrobiota; class Verrucomicrobiia; order Opitutales; family Opitutaceae; genus ER46. Next base: position 76 of record JANOCA010000107.1, on the reverse strand, counting down.
ATCGTCGTCACCTCCGCCGAAAGCGTGAAGGCGCAGGCATAGGGCGCGAGAGCGTTGTCGCCGCGGGCCAGCCGCT
>JANOCA010000106.1:0-12074 GCA_031411915.1 Opitutaceae bacterium | reverse complement strand
TCGGCCATGACGTCCGTCCACGGCCAGAGTCCGATCTCGTAGGGCAGCCGGCCGATTCTTCCCGCCGTGATCGGACCGCCGCGGATGAGCGAGAATGTCGTCGGTTCGGGCTCCGTGCGCTGATTCGGCGTGGTCGGGAGCTTTGAATCGGTGACGACGACTTTGTCCATCAACACGGTGCTGGATTCGGGCACCTGCTTTTCAACTTGGGCGACGGCGCCTTGCTGTGTTTGTTGAAGCCGGACGCGCGGCTGTGGCTTGATGCCGAGAGATGCCGCCGACTCCGCTGCAACGAGCGGGGCGATGAAAACGAGGGAGAGGAGCGCTAGGGCGGCACGACTCATAAGCTTATTGGCGATGGCCGTGGGGCTCCTCAAGGAGCCTCGTAGATCTCGACGAGGCAGTTGCCGGTGCCGCCGTTGGCGCCGGAGATGAGGACGGTGTAGGCGCCGGGCTCCAGCGTGACGAGCAGGGCGGCATCGGCGTTGCCCGCTTTCAGCGCAAAAGCGCCGGCCCGCAGCCCGGCCGCCGTGATGGCCGCGGGATCGGCGGCGGTTTCCCAGCGGTCGTTCGCGTGGACGGGGGCGTTGCCGCGCATGAGCACGAGCGAGGGGCGCGCGAGCGTGCCGGTGAGGCCGAAGTCCGCGAGCCCAGGCCCGACGCCGCGAATGAGAAACGTGCGCGCGCTCGCGCCCGTGACGACGAGGCCGGGAATCGCCAGCGATGCGCCGGTGCCGACAAACGCGCGCGTGGAAAGATTGCCGAAGCGCGGGACCTCCGCGCCGATCTCGTAGGCTTCGACGAGGGCGAGGCCGCTGCCGCCATCCGCCGCGGTGATGTGCGCGGGGTCGGCGCCGGGCGCGAGACGCAGGAGCAGCGCGCTGTCGGCGGTGCCGGGCGCGAGGGTGAAGGCCCCGGCGCCCGAGGCCGCCGCGGTGATCTCGGCGGCGTTGGGGGCGGAGGACCAGCCGGTGTTGGTCGCGATGGGCTGGCCTTCGCGGAAGACGGTGAGGACGGGCCGCGCGAGCGCACCGGCGAGACCGAACGCCGTGAGCGCGGGGCCCACGCCGCGCACGAGCACGGTCTTGGTCGCGGCGGCGTCGGGGGCTTGAATCACAAATCCGGCGACGAGCGGGCCGGCTGCACCGCCGGCCTGCGCGCGCGTAGCGAGATTGGCGAGCCGCGGCGGCTCGGTCGTGATGCTGATCGTCGGTGCGGCGGCGCCGGAGCGCAGCGAGAACGTCTGCTCGAAGGTGCGGACGCCCACGGTGACAGTGGCGAGGTAGTCGCCGTAGAAGCCGCGGGCGCGGAACTCGCCCTGCGCGTTGCTCGCGCCGTTGGCGCGCGTCGCCCATTGCTCATGCACGAGCGCGCGGTAGGCGGCGCCGGCGGGCTTCTCGCTCCAGTCGGCGCGGTAGAGCGCGGCGTTGGGCCGCCAGTGGGCGGATTCCCAGAAGCCCCAGAATTGGAAGCCGACGACGGCCGGGTGGCTGAAACTCGCGGTGAGGAAATCGCGCGTGTAGTCGGCTTGGAGCGCGAGGTCGGTGGTGTTCACGTCGAACTCCGTGATGCGGAGCGCGAGGCGAAACGCCGCGTAGCGGTCGAGTGTGGCGAGGTAGTCGGTGATGCTGCTCGGGTTGGCGCCGATGTGCCCCTGGAGGCCGAGGCCCGTGATGGGCGCGCCGTTTTGCTGGAGGTAGCGCACGGTGTCCTCGAAGACGCGCACGTGCGCGGTGTTTCGCGTCTGGTCCTCGATGTTGTAATCGTTGAGGTAGAGGCCGGCCGTGGGCAGCGCGGCGCGCGCGGCCTTGAACCAATCGACCTGAATCTGCGGGCCGAAGATCTCCATGAGATCCTTGTTGTCGAATGGCTCGTTCTGCACGTCCCACTCGTTGATGAACTCACGCGTGGCCGCGGCCTGCTCGGCGATGTGATCGAGCACGAGCTGCGGGATCTCGTTCTGGCGCGGGGTGCCGCGGAGGCTGGTGATGGCGTTGGGGAGGTTGGTGGTCGGCGGGGTCCAGCCGGGCCAGACGAAGACGTGGCCGCGCAGCTCGTAGCCGCGATCGCGCAGCCAGCGCAGGCCGGAGAGGGTCTGCGTGCGCGCGAAGCCCGCGCCCCAGTCGCCGGCCCACGGCGGCCACTTGAGATCGTTTTCGGTGGTGGCGGCGTTGAAGAGCGCGGCGGTCTTCTGGCGGTAGATGCGATTGTCGGGCGTGTCCTGGACGATGCGCGCCATCTGCAGCGCGGTGCCGAACGGAAACGCGTGGCGCTTCAGCTCCGCGCGCACCGTCGCGCCGGCGACCGGCTGGCCGGCCGCATTGACGACGCGCAGCGTGAAATCGCCTTTGCGATGCTGCTCGATGCGCGCGGCGGCGGCCGCGCGCCAGGCGGCGGAGGCCTCGCGCCCGACGTAGGTGGGTTGGGCGGACAGCGGCAGCGCGGCGAGCGCCAGCGCGGCGAATAGGCCGGGGAGGGCGGGGCGAAGGATGCGGTGCATGGGGAAAAATGGCGTGGAGGGCGCGCGATCACTCGATCGGCACCGTCGCGGTGATCGTGCTGCCGCCGCCGGGCGCGCTCGCGATCGTGAGGCGGCCGCCGAGGCGCTTGATGCGCTCACGCATGCCTTGGAGCCCGAAGTGTCCGTCCTTCGGTCCGTCGGCCGTCGCGGGATCGAAGCCGGCGCCGTCGTCGCGGATGGTGAGGGTGAGCGCGCGGCCGTGGAATTTGAGGTCGAGCGCGATTTGCGCGGGGCGCGCGTGCTTGAGGGCGTTGGTGATGCCTTCCTGCGCGAGCAGGAGGAGGTTGCCCGCGACAAAATCGGGCAGCGGCTGCGGCTCGCCGTCGCACGCGACGACGATGCGCACGGCGGAGTCCACGGCGCGATCGGCGGCGATCTCGCGGAGGGCGCCGGCGAGGGTGTTTTTCTCGAGCGGGCTGGCACGCAGGTTCCAGATGCTGCGGCGCAGGTCCTCGCGGCTGCGGCCGAGGAGCTGGCGCGCGAGGCCGAGGTGCTGCTGGCTGCGCTCGGGCGCGCGGCCTTGCAGCGCCTCAGTCGCCTCGAGCTGGAAGGCGAGGCCGGTGAGCGCCTGTTCCGTCGTGTCGTGCAGATCGGCGGCGAGGCGGTTGCGCTCGCGCAGCGTTGACTCGAACTCGACCGAGGCGTCGCGGCGCGCGCGCATCTCCTCCGCGAGCTGCGCGCTGCGGTGCGCGACCTGCCGGCGCAGCAGCGCCACCCACCCGAGCGCACCGAGCAGCACGGCGGCCGTCGCGCCGAGCGCGCTCCAGAGCCGCTGCGGCGTCCACCACGAGGCGGGCGCGAGCACGTGCACGTCACCGGGCCCGCGCAGCAGGAGGCGCAGTGCGAGCGGTGTCGGCCAGTTCACGACGGGGATGGACTCGGAAAACGTCATCGCGCACACGCCGCTCACGCGCAGCTCGCTGTCGGCGCGGAGCGAGGCGACCCACTTCGGATCGACGGCGCCCACGAACTCCGCGGGCACGAGCACACCGTCGCACTCGAGGTTGAGCCGCAGCGGCTCGCCCTGCTTGTGGTCGATGCTCACGAGCCGCCCGCGCAGGGCCACGAGGAAATCGTCGTAGTCGCGCGTGGGCGCGTCGATTGCGCGCGGCTCGCTGACGAGCGCCTCTTGGCGGACGATTTCCACGGGCGCCGGCGCGGCGTGGCGGCCGAGGCGGCGGAAGACCGCCTCCTTCATCTCGGCGCGGTGGTGCTCGAGTTGGAAAAAACCGCTGGCCTCGACGTGATCGCCGGGCTCGAGCGCGTCGGCCTGGCGGGTGTTGATGCGCAGGGCGTGCGTCCCGTCCTGCAGGTAGAAATAGTGGCCGGGCTTGCTGAGCGTGACGGTGCCGCGCACGCGGCGCCGGTGAAAATCGCCGCCCTGCGGCGAGAAGTTGGTGGCGTCGGCCAGCGGGACCTCGGGGGCCGCAAACGCATCGGCTGGCGGCGGGCGCACGATGCGCACATCGCCGAGATCGTTGGTGAAGACGCGGACTCCCAGGAACTGCCGGCGGGAGTTGAAGTAGGCGAGGAAGACACCCGTGAGCGACACCTCGGAATCGATCAGCTCCGCGGCGGGCTGGCCGCTGCCGTGATAGAGCAGAAACGTGAATGGCCCCGTCGGCGTCGAGACGAGCAGCCGCAGCTCGGTGCGCCCGGTGCGCGGCAGGTTTTCCGCCGCCTGCACGATCCCGTTGATCATCACGCGCTGGCTGTCGTGCATACCCGTCTCCAGGCTGAGATGCGTGAGGTGCCTAGGCTGCGGCAGGGGCGCGCGGCCGGTGGGGCGCACGCGCTCCGGCACGATCGTGGGCGCAAAGTGCCCCTCGTGCGTGCGACCGTCGATTTCGAGCACGTCCCCGACGTGGGCCTGCAGGATGATCGCCTCCGCGGCGCTGCCCACCGGGGCGCTGACCCAGATGCCCGTGCCGTCGTCGATCGTGATCTTCCCCGGGGCGTCGGCGGGCACGAGGGTCACGACGCCGCGGATCAAGACGGGCAGGCCGCGGGCCGCCTCGCGCGGCGGGAGCGCGCGCACCGCGGCGCAGGTGGAGAGCGGCGCCTGGGCGGGCTCCTGCGCCACGGCGACGGAAAGCACGAGCCACAGGGCGACGGCGAGGGGGGGCAGCACGCGGGACACGCGACAGTGAACACCCGCGGCGCGCAGCCGCGCAAGCGCGGGCGCATCGCCCGTTCGGGCGATTGCCTTGGCGCGGCGATGCGCGCATGATGCGGGCGATGGCCCAACCCAGCTGCATCCGCATCCTGCTTGTCGATGATCATTCCGTCGTGCGCATGGGGCTCGCGGCGGTGCTGAGCCTCGACGAGGGGCTCACGGTCGTGGCCGAAGCCGAGGACGGCGCGCAGGCGCTCGAGAAATTCCGCAGCGACAAGCCCGACGTGGTGCTGATGGACGTGCGGATGCCAGGCATGGGCGGGCTCGAGGCGCTGCGCGCGCTCCGCGCCGCGGCGCCGGGGGCGCGCGTGCTCATGCTCACGACCTCGGAGCTCGACGAGGATGTGCAGCGCGCGATCGAGGCCGGCGCCGCGGGCTACCTCCAGAAGAGCGTGACGCGCGATGAGCTGGTGCGCGCCATCCGTCGCGTCCATGCGGGCGGCAGCTACGTGCCCGAGGCGCTGGAGCGCCGCCTCGCGCAGCTCGCCAAGCGCCGCCACCTCTCGCACCGCGAGATCGAGGTGCTCGACGGGATGAGGCGCGGCCTCTCCAACCGCGACATCGCCGTCTCCCTCTCCATCAGCGAGCACACCGTGAAGGCCCACGTGAAGGCGATCCTGCAGAAGCTCGAGTCCGCCGATCGCGCGGAGGCGGTGGCGCGCGGGTTCGAGCAGGGGTTGCTGCGCGTGGGCGAATAGCTCGTTTGGGTAATAGCGCGGGCGGGCCGTGAATAGCTAGTATGACGCATTACTTTCGTTTTCGCCTGACTGCACCCTCAACCCCCTGCCGGCGTTTCCCCTTCGCTGCGCGCCGATCCCCCGGTCCGCGCTGCGGCTGTTTCCCTCCACTACGTCCGTAGCATTTCCCGCATTACCATGAAAACCCCGCTGCCCAACCCCTCCGCGATCGCCCTTGCGCTCGCGTTCGCCGTCACCGCCGGCACCGCCTGGCCCCAGCAAGCGCCCGCGCCCGCGTCCGCCCGAGACCCCCAGGTCCTCGCGAAATACGACCGGAACAAGAACGGTGTGCTCGATGCGGATGAACTTCGCCTCCTGCGCGACGATGAGCTCGCCGCGTCCGCCCCCGAGGCGCGCGAGCAGGTCGTCGCCCTCTCGCCCTTCGAGGTCTCGGCCACGGCGGACCGCGGCTACGCCGCCACCACCACGCTCGCCGGCAATCGCCTCAACACCGATCTCCGCGACATCGGCAACGCCGTCTCGGTCATCACGAGCCAGTTCATGAAGGACATCGGCGCCACCAGCAACGAGACGCTGCTGCAATACACCCTCGGCACCGAGGTCGGCAACATCCAGGGCAACTTCGCCGGCGTCGGCGACTCCGCGATGCTCAATGAGTCGGGCCGCTTCGCCAACCCCAACCAGAACACCCGCGTCCGCGGCCTCACCGCCGCCGACAACACCCGCGATTTCTTCACCACCTCGATCCCGTGGGACGGGTTCGCGGTGGATCGCGTCGAGCTCCAGCGCGGAGCCAACTCCATCCTCTTCGGCCAGGGCAGCCCCGCCGGCATCATCAACACGGGCACGAAGCAGGCCTCGTTCAAGAACGCCAGTGAGACCGAGGTGCGCGTCGGCAGCTTCGGCACGTTCCGCTCGACGCTCGACCTGAACCGCGTGCTCCTGAAGGACCAGCTGGCCATGCGCGTGCTCGGCCTCTACAATGACGAGCGCTTCCAGCAGGAGCCTTCATTCAACCGCGATCGCCGCCTCTACGGCGCATTGCGCTACGAGCCCGCCTTCATGAAGCAGGCCGCCGCCCGCACCATCATCAAGGCCAACCTCGAGATCGGCTCGATCACCAGCAACCGCCCGCGCACACTGCCGCCGGTGGACCGCATCACGCCGTGGTTCGACACGGGCACTTACCAAGGCCGCAATCTCGACGGCTCCCCGCGCACTTTCCGCAACCTGAACCGGGAGACCTTCAATCCCTTCCAGCTGCAGGACGACAACACCGGCCGCCCCAACCACGGCCAGATGCGTCCCTCGATTAACGGCGGCCCCAACGCGGGCCAGCCCAACCCCGCCTACAATCCCCTCATCGGCAGCTTCGCGCAGAGCTTCGGCGGCCCGCTCGCCTATTTTGCCGGCAACGGCGCGCCGACCTTCATGGTCTCGGAAATACGCAGCACGCGCGGCATCGGCCCCAATGGCAACATCGACGGCAACATCGGCGGCATCGCCTTCCACCGCCAGGGCGGCATCTCCTCCGAGTCGCTCTTCGCCCGCAACGCCCGCCTGCCATTCGCCGAGTTTGGCGTCTACCGGAACAACAACCTCACCGATCCCTCGGTCTTCGATTTCTACAACAACCTCATCGACGGCCCCAACAAGAGCGAGTGGCAGAATTTCCGCGCGATGAACGTCAGCCTCGCGCAAACGTTCATGAAGGAGAAGTTCGGCTTCGAGGCCTCCTACAACCGCGAGTTCTACCGCAACGGCCAGCTCTCCCTCATGTCCGACGACCGCCAGTCCATCCAGATCGACTTCAACAGCGTCTATTCGGACGGCACGCCCGACGGCCTCAACGGCGAGCCGTATCAGGACGGCACGCGCAACCCCAATGTCGGCCGCCCGTTCATCAGCGACAGCTGGCAGTTCGGCAACAACTCCAACAAGACCGAGCGCGAGTCCGGCCGTCTCACGATTTTCGGCACGCATGATTTCGCGCGGCAGATGGGCCAGTCGTGGCTCGGCCGCCTCATCGGCCGCCACACCGTCACCGGCCTCTACGGTCAGGACGGCGTGAAGACCGGCAACCGCAGCTGGCAGCGCTACGCGATCCTCGATCCCGCCTACCGGCAGCTCATCGGCGCCACGCCGCAGATCAAGTTCACGGACAACCTGCTCGCCGTGAGCCCCGTGATCTACCTCGGGCCCTCGCTCATCAACAACACCTCCGCCCGCAACCTCAACATCCCGCGCCCTGGTCAGGTCGCCACCGTCGGCACCGCCAACATCCGACTCTTCGACTCCACGTGGGCGGCCCGTCCCGGCGTCGATCCCGCGGCCCTCTGGGTGAACAACTATGCCTCCCCGGGCACGAACTCCACGCAGGCCGAGAATCCCGCCAACTACGTCGGGTGGCGCAACGTCAGCTTCAACGTCACCGATTCCGAGCAGGGCAACCGCGACGCCCTCACCACCAGCGCCCGCCTCACGCGCTCGCGCGTCTTCTCGCGGGTCGCCGTCTGGCAGGCCCACTTCTGGAACAACGCCGTCGTCGGCACCTACGGCCTCCGCCGGGACGTCGCCAAGTCGTGGGGCTTCAGCCGGGACTCCAACAGCAGCCCCGGCTTCGGCCAGATCGATCTCGGGCCGACGTTCCGCCTGCCGGACAATCCCTCGAACCGCATTGAGGTCACTTCCAAGACATGGAGCGCCGTCGCCCACCTCAACCGCTTCTTCAAGGGTGAGCGCCTGCCCGTCAACGTGAGCTTGTTTTATGCGCGGTCGGAGAACTTCCAGCCCGCCGCCAACCGCGTCGATCTCTACGGCGAGTCCATCGCCGCCCCGCAGGGCCGCACGACGGACAAGGGTGTCTACATCGAGACGAAGGATGGCAAATTCTCGGTGCGCGTGAACCGCTACGAGACCACCGCCCGCAATGCCGGCAGCAGCGGCCTCGGCGGCGGCTGGTTCCTCGGCACTTCACAGGCGTGGGCCGGCAACTGGGCCAACGTCTTTGAATTTGACCTCGGCGGTTTCACCGGTGACACCGCCAACCAAGGCAGCACCGGCCGCTTCACCTACAGCCCCGGCCCCGGCGAAAACCAGGCGCAGGCTGACACCCGGGAACGCAACGCCGTCGCCGCGTGGCGCGCCTGGCAGAAACAGCTCGACCCGCGCTTCTACCGCGCCTGGGGCCTCCGCTACGATCCCAACGTCGCGCCCGGCTCCCAGATTCGCGAGCTGAGCGCCACTACGCCGCTCGGCTTCACCCTCACCGAGGACAGCCTCTCCAAGGGCTACGAGATTGAGTTCGCGGCGCAGCCCACCCGCAACTGGCGCGTCAGCGCCAACGCCGCCAAGACGGACGCCCAGCGCGCCAACATCGGCGGCGCCGCGCTCGCGGACTTTGTCGGCAAATACGAGAAGGCCCTGCGCGACACCGCCGCCGGCGACCTCCGCATCTGGTGGGGCGGCGCGGGCAACGAGACCTCGCTCTTCCAGTGGAACGTGAACGTCGGCTCCGAGTGGACCTCGCGCCGCCTGCAGGAAGGCACCAACGTCCCCGAGCTCCGCGAGTGGCGCTTCAACACGATCAGCACTTACAGTTTCACCGAGGGTCGCCTCAAGGGCTTCGATGTCGGCGGCGGCCTCCGCTGGCAGGACACGGTTGTCATCGGCTACAAGCCCATCGCCGGCCGGACCGCGAGCGAGGTGAGCTTCGACATCGCCAATCCCTACCGCGGCCCCACCGAGACCAACATCGATCTCTGGCTCGGCTACGGCCGCCGCAACGTGTGGCGCGGCATCGACTGGCGCGTGCAGCTCAACGTCCGCAACGTCGCCCAGCACGACAGCCTGATCCCGATCACGACGCAGCCCGATGGCACCCCCGCGGGCTTCCGCATCGCGCCCGTCGAGCTCTGGACGCTGTCGAACACGTTCAAGTTCTGATCGCCGGGCTGCGGCCCGAGTTCGTTTTCTCCCCGCGCCGCCGTTTCAAATCGGCGGCGCGTTTTTTTTGGGGGGGGCGCGCACGGTCGCGCCGGGACGTCTGGACCCGTCGTCGGCACGAATCGCGGAACATTCCGGCATGCGCTGTAGCAACGGCCTGACCTTGGTCAGGCCGGCTCTCAGGAAAACCCAGCGGGGCATCGAGCAAAGTCCAGCCCTGCGAAGTCCAGAAGCAAGGGAAGGTTCGGGTCGGGCGCATCTCCTTCTTCCGCGAGCACCCGTGGCGGGGAGCGCAGTAATGGCGTCGATTGCAAGGGCGGTGCGAGCAAAGGACGCACGAGGGAGGAGGTGGCCGACTACGGCGGCAACCCAAGGCGGCCAAAGCTTCTCGCTCGGGGGGCGTCAGCGGAGGGTGGCAGCCAGCTCCATCACGGCGACGGCCGCGAAGCCCACAGTGGGCGCGCCGTTTCTTCCCGCGGCGTTGAGGTTGGCATTGAGGGCATCGCGCCAGGATTTCGTTTCGCCGATCCAACGGAGGCCGGCCGCGAAGTTGTCGGTCCATGTGCCGGTGTAGCCATGCGCAAGGGTCTCGGCGGCGGCTTGGTCGAGGCCGCGGCGGAGGGCGTCGAGCAGTGTCGGGCGAAACGCGTGGCCGGCGGGCAGGGCGCGGAACAGCTCGAGCAGCTCGCGGAGGAGGATGTTGTGATAGACAGCGCAGGCGTTGTGCGCGTCGAACCATCGGCCGCCGGGCATCTGGCCGGGAAGCACGCCGGCGTCGGCCTTGGCGATGGCGGCGGCGAGATATTTTTCCTCTCCGGTCGCGTGGGCGAGGCGCGCGAGGAGGCCGACGCTGAAGGCGTTGTAATTCCAGTTGGTCACGAGCGGGCGCGTCATCGCCCAGTCGCCGGCGCGGCGCGCGGCTGCGAGGTAGCGATCATCGCGTGTGAGTTCCCAAGCGCTCACGAGCGCGCGGCCGCAGAGGCCGTGGTCAAATTGCAGGCCGCCATCGGTGCGGTCGTCGGGAATCCAGCCATCGATGACCGCCTCCGGGTGCTCCTTGATGATTCGGGCGACGATGTGGCCGACCTTTTCCCTGGGTTTCAGACCGGGTCCGACGGGAAATGGGAAGACGCCGCTCGCGTGCTGGAGCTTGATGAGCCAGTCGGCGCCTGTGCGCACATGGGCCGTCAGCGCCGCGCGCTGCGCAGGCACGAGCAGCGCAGTGCGCGCGAGGCCGTCGATGGGCCACGCAGCCTCGCGCAGGCCGGCGGTCATCACGCGTGGATCGCCGGAGGGATTTTTTCGCCACGGCAGCCCGCGGACGCCGCGCTCGATTTCCTTGAGCCACCACTCGCGGAGCTTCTCGGGTGGGTAGGGCGTGGTGACGACGGGTGGAAAATAGCGCGTCGCCGTCTCGGGGTTGCCCGCCCACGGGCCGAGGATGGCGATGGCCTGTGTGACGGCAGCTCGCACCGCGGCGGCGTCCTGCGTCTCGAGCGCCCGACGGCCGGCCTCGAGTGCTGGCCGGGCGCGTGCGACGATCTCGGGCGGCGGGCGCTCGCCGGGAGTCTGGGCCGCGGCATACGTCGCCAGCAGGAGGCTCGCGATGATCGCTGGGCGGAGCGGGATGCACATGGAGGATATGATGCGCGGTGATGCGAAGTCGCCAACGCCAAACGCGATTTTGCTCCGATTCCAGACAGACCCATAGAGATCCTGACCCAGGCAAACCGGGAACGAAGCCAAAGACCAAGATGATCGCACTACGCGTGTTAGGGAAACGAGGGCTGAAGTGGCTTAAGCAGCAGATGAAGGCCCAGGCTGGCAGGCTGCTCGGAGCCTGCCGGCCTGGGCCTTCATCGGAAAAAGAAAAGCGGGAGCCGGGCGCCCCACCGGGTGAGACTGAGGTGTTCAAACTCAACCCGACTCCCGCCTTGGACTCTACCGCGCCATGAGCCGCGCGTGCGAGGACAAGTTCGCGCTGCGCCACGAAGTCGTGCGCTACGCCATGACCCGCGGCCTCCGTGCCGCCGTGCGCCAGTTCGGCTGCGCGCGCAACACCGTGCGGCGGTGGTTCCGCCGGTGGGCGGCCGGCGACGACAAGCTCGCCGATCATTCCCGCCGGCCGCTGCGCCAGCCGCGCAAGACCAAGCCCGCGCACGAGAAACTCGTTCTCGCCGCGCGCAAAAAGGCGCCCTGCTTCGGCGCGCGGCTGGTGGACATGTTCGCACTGCCCGTCGGCAAAGGCGCCGCGCACCGCATCCTGCGCGACGCCAAGCTCGTCCGCCTCCGCCCGCGCAAGCACCGCCGCAAGGCGGACCTGCGGGCCATCAAGGCCGCGCACCCGCCGCTCTGTCGCCTGCAAATGGACACGAAGTATCTCACCGACATCCCGCACTACTGGCCGCAGATGCAGGCCCAGGGCCTGCCGCGTTTCCAATACACCATCCGCGACGAGGCCACCGGCGCGCTCTTCCTCGCCTACGCCTCCGACCTATCCAAGACCTACGCGACGCTCGCCCAGACCCGCGTCCTCGCCCACCTCAAAGCGCACGGCATCGACCTCAAGACCGTCGAAGTGCGCACCGATCTCGGCAGCGAGTTCGATGGCGACACCGTCCGCTACCGCCCGGACGGCTTCCACGGCAGCCTCACCGCCACCGGCGCCACGCACCGCTTCAACCCGCCCGCCCGCCCCAACGCCAATGCCGACGTCGAGAGCAGCCACGCCACC
>JANOCA010000105.1:0-2482 GCA_031411915.1 Opitutaceae bacterium | reverse complement strand
GTGCAGGTCGTGGCGAACGTGCCGTGCGCGGGGCCGGTGCCGCCGCCGAGCATCGTGGTGATGCCGGAGCTGATGGCTTCGTCGATTTGCTGCGGGCAGATGAAATGGATGTGAGTGTCGATGCCGCCGGCGGTGACGATGTGACCTTCGCCGGCGATGACTTCCGTGCCGGCTCCGACGATCATCGCGTTTTTCTTTTTCGTCTTCGGGTCGGCGTAAACGGAACCGATGCCCGACTGAATGCCGGGATTACCGGCGTGGCCGATGCCGACGATGAGGCCATGTTTGATGCCGATGTCGGCTTTGATGATGCCGAGGAGCGGATCGAGGATGAGGGCGTTGGTGATGACGAGGTCGAGGCAGTCTTTGTCGAGGGCAGTGGGCGACTGGCCCATGCCGTCACGGATGACTTTGCCGCCGCCGAACTTGATCTCGTTGCCGTAGCCGCCGCCCTCGGCGATGAAGTCGCGCTCGACCTGCACGAAGAGGTCCGTGTCGGCGAGGCGCACGCGGTCGCCGACGGTGGGGCCGAACATCTCGGCATATTGGCGTCTCGAAAGTTTCAGGGGCATGGATTCAGGAAGTTAAACGCGGAGGACGCGGAGAGCACGGAGTCTGGATCAGCGGGAGTTTCTCCGCGCTCTCCGCGTTGAAGATTTGGCTTTTGAATCGAGCTTCCCGTTGATCTTGGCGTTCAGGCCAAACACCTCGCGGGTGCCGGCGAGGGCAACGAGTTCGACTTCCTTGGTGTCGCCGGCCTCGAAGCGCACGGCGGTGCCGGCGGCGATGTTGAGGCGGAAGCCGCGAGCGGCGGCGCGATCAAAGCGGAGAGCCTCGTTGGTCTCGAAGAAGTGGTAGTGCGAGCCGACTTGGATAGGGCGGTCGCCGGTGTTGGCGACTTCGAGCGTGAAGGTCGCGAGGTTGAGATTCGCGGGGAGCGGGCCGGCGTCGGCCACGATGATTTCTCCGGGGATCATGGTTGGGAAGGGACCAAGGGACCAGAGACCAAAAGACCAAAGGACTGAGGTGACGAAAGCATGGTGGTGATTTGAAAAGTCATTTTGTCCCTTGGTCTCTGGTCACTTGTTCTTCGTGTTAGCGAATCGGATTGTGGACGGTGACGAGCTTGGCGCCGTCGGGGAACGTGGCCTCGACCTGCACGTCGTGAATCATGTCGGCGACGCCTTCCATGACGTCGGAGATTTTCAGGATGGTGGTGCCGTAGCTCATGAGCTCGGCCACGGAGCGGCCGTCGCGCGCGCCCTCGATGATCTCGTAGGTGATGATCGCGATGGAAACGGGGTAGTAGAGCAACAAGCCGGCGGACTGGCCGCGGCGCGCGAGGTCTGCGGCGGAGAAGATCAGGAGCTACTCGCGTTCGCGGGGGGTGAGATGCATGAGCGGGCGGAAAAGTAGTGAGTAGCGAGTAGTGGGTAGCGAGTAGGAAAGGCGGTTTGGATCTGCTCGCTAGTCACTACTCGCTACTCGCTACTTCAAAAATCAAACTTGGAGATGTTCCTTCACCACCTCGTCGGTGAGGGTCGCGATGGGACCGGAGATGACGACCACGCCGCGGTCCATCGCGTAGTAGCGATCGGCGACCTCGCGGCAGAAATCGACGAACTGCTCGACGAGCAAGATGGCGAGCGACTGCTCCTGCTTGAGCTGCTGCACGGCGTTTTTGATTTCCGCCACGGCGCGGGCGGCCTCGTCGAGCGCGGCGGCGGGGGCGCGGGGCGCCTTCAGTTTTTTCAGCGTGTCGCCAATCTGATCGATGATCGACGGCTGGATGCCCTCGGTCGGTTCGTCGAGGATGAGGAGCTTGGGGTTGGTGAGCAGCGCGCGGCCGATGGCGAGTTGCTGCTGCTGGCCGCCGGAGAGGACGCCGCCTTTGCGCGAGAGCATTTCCTTGAGGACGGGGAAAAGGCCAAAGACGCGCTCGAGTCCGGCCTTGGCTTCGGCGCCCTTGCGGCCGTGGACGACGAGGCCGATCTGGAGGTTCTCCGCGACGGTGAGATGCGGGAAGATGTCGCGGCCCTGCGGCACGTAGCCGATGCCGGCGCGGGCGCGGACATCCATCGGGAGTCTTTCGATAGGCTGGCCGGCGAGTGTGATGGTGCCGGCGCGCACCGGCAGCACGCCGGTGATCGAGCGGAGCGTGGTGGTCTTGCCGACGCCGTTGCGACCCATGAGCGCGACGACTTCGCCCGGATGGATCTCGAGATCGACGCCGCGAAGGATGCGCGAGCCGCCGATGTAGGTCTCAATGCCGGAGAGTTGAAGGAGAGCGTTCATCGCGTGCCGTGTTTGCCGCGGCCGAGATAAACCTCGCGGACCTTCTGGTCGGCCTGGACTTCGTCGAACTTCCCCTCGCAGAGCACGGTGCCTTGGTGGAGGACGGTGACGACGCCGTTGACGGCGATCTGCTTCACGAACGCCATGTCGTGCTCGATGACGATGAGGCTGTGCTTGCCGGCGAGGG
>JANOCA010000104.1:0-4845 GCA_031411915.1 Opitutaceae bacterium | reverse complement strand
TTGTCGTCACGCACGTAAAGCGCCCAGCTGCCGAGGCCACTGCCGTAGGTGCCGAAGTAAACCCCGGCGTAGCTGCGCGTGATCACCGTGAGGCCCGCGGGGCCGGAGGTGGCGCTGCCTGCGGAGTTGGTGACGACGACGTCGTAGTTGGCCGCGTCGCCGAGCTGCACGGGGGAGAACGAGAGAGTGGCGCCGTTGGCGCCGGCGATGGCAGCGCCGTCCTTGCGCCACTGGTAGGTGGGCGCGGGAGCGCCGGAGGCGGCGGCCTGGAAGGTCACGCTCCCGCCGACGAGCGCGGTGCGGCCGAGGGGCTGCAGGGTGAAGACTGGCGCGGTCGCGGCCGTGGCGAGCGTGAGCGAGGCGGCCGAGCTCTGCACGAGGGCGATGCTGTTCGACACCTGCACGTCGTAGTTGCCGACATCAAGGGCCGTGACGGCACTCATCGTGAGAGTGGCGGCGTTGGCCCCGGGGATCGCGACGTTGTTCCTGCGCCACTGGTAGGAAATCGTGCCGCTGCCCGTCGCCGCGACCGAGAACGTCGCACTGCCGCCGGCCAGCGCGACCTGCGCCTGCGGCTGGAGGGTGATCTCCGGGGCGGAGTTCACGACGAGCGCGGCGCCGCTGGAGGTGACGGTGCCGAAGTCATTCGTGACGACGACTGAATAGACGCCCGAGCTTGCGGCCTGCACGCCGGTAAGGGCGAGCGATGCCCCGGTCGCCCCGGCGAGCGGGGTGCCGTTGCGGCGCCACTGGTAGGTGAAGGGCACCGTGCCCGTGACGGCGACGGAGAAGGTCGCGTTCTGGCCCGGATCGATGGCGGCGCCGGCGGGCTGCGTCGCGATCGCGGGCGGCAGGTTGGGCGGCAGCAGCGTGAGGGTGAAGGACTGGGTCGCCGTGACGCCATTGTTCGCCGTGAAAGTCAGGGTGAGGGGCGAACCGGTGGTGTCGGGCGGATTTCCACTCAGCAGGCCAGTGGAGGGATTGAGCGTGAGCCAGCCCGGCAGACCCGTCGCCGAATAGGTCACGGGGGAGGCACTTTCCGTGGTGACGGTGAACGTATTCGCCTGCCCCGCGCGGAAGCTCGCGGAGGCCGGGCTCGTGAAGTTCGGCGGCGTGCCGATGCTCAGGGTCGCGGCGTCCGAAACGGCCACGGGGCTGACGCCGTTTGCCACCACGACGCGGAATTGGTCTCCGCCCATGCCGAGCGAGACATTCGTCACCGTGAGGGTCGCGGTCGTGACGCCCGAGTAGGTGAGGTCAGGCGCGAGATTGACGAACCCGACGGTGTTGGCCGCCTGCCGCTGCCACTGGAAGCTCGTGGGCGCGGGCGTGCCGCTGGCCACCACGGTGAACGTGGCGGTCTGCGTAATCGCCACGCCCCGGCTGACCGGCTGCGTGGTAATCTGCGGCGCGGTGGTTGAGCCGCTGCGCCGAATCGTGTGATTGCCCGTGTCGGCGATGTAGAGGTTCCCGTTGGCGTCCACGACCAAGCCGAAGGGCCGGTTGAACCGCACGGCGCTGCCGATGCCATCGGTCGCCCCGACCGCGGTCGCCAGCCCAGCCAAGGTCGTGACATCGCCCCCCGGCGTGATGCGACGCAGCGTATTGTTGATGGTCTCGGAAACCAGGACGTTGGCGCTGGAATCGAGTGCGATGCCCGCCGGCCGGAAGAAGGAGGCCGCCGCCCCATTGCCATCGGCCGCGCCGGGGGAGCCGGCCCCATTGCCCGCGAGCGTGATCACGGCGCCAAACGGCGTGATTTTGCGGATGGCGTTGTTCAGGGAGTCCGCGACGTAGACGTTCCCGGCGCTGTCCAAGGCGACGGCGTTGGGCGTGTTGAACCGCGCAGCGCTGCCGGTCGCGTTGACAAACCCCGGGAACCCTTGGCTGCCCGCGAGCGTGGAGACGGAGCCCCCGCTGGAGATGCGACGGATCGCGTGGTTGGAGGAGTCGGCGACGTAGACGTTTCCGCCCGCATCCACAGCCAGGCCCCCGGGCAGGTTGAACCGAGCCAAGTCGCCCGTGCCGTCGGCGGTGCCGCTGCTCGTGGCGAGACCCGCCAGCGTGCTCACATTGCCGAGAGGCGAGATGACGCGGATGGTGTGGTTGAATGTGTCGGAGACATAAACATTGCCGACTCCATCGACGGCCACGCCACCCGGTGAGTTGAACCGGGCGAGAACGGCGGGCCCATCGACTGCACCGCGCACGCCGGCCAAGCCGGCAAGGGTCGTGACCACGCCGCTGGGCGTCATCTTGCGGATGGTGCTGTTGCCCGTGTCGGCGATGTAGAAATTACCCGAGCTGTCCACGGCGATGGCCGACGGGTTGCTGAAGCGCGCGGCCAAGCCCGTGGCGTCAAACGCACCGGTCACGCCCGCCTGCCCCGCAAAGGTGGAGATCGTGGTGCCCAGATTGAGCGCGAGGAGGACGGCGTTGGAGGGGGTGCTGCCCCCGGCGTTGATCGCTACCAGCCGGATGAGATCGCCGTTCATGCCCGCCGTCGCGGCGGGGATGGTGAGGGTCGTCGTCTGCGTGCCGGAATACGTGCCGTCGTCCGAGAGATCCACGAAGCCCGAGGTCCCGCTCAGCTGGCGCTGCCACCGGAACGTGGGGGCGGGCACGCCCGTAGCGTTGCCCGTGAAGCTCACGGGGGCGCCCACGTTGGTGGAAACCGCCACGGGCTGGAGCGTGATCACCGGGGCATTGGCGGTGACCGTGAGGGTGGCGGCGTTGCTATTCACACCTCCGGGGGCGTTCACATTGGTCGCCACCGCGCGGAACTGATCGCCGCTCATCCCCACCGTCGCGGCCGAAATCGTGAGCGTATTGGTCGTGGTCCCCGAGTAGGTGGCGTCGTCGTTCAGATCTGAGAAGGCAAAGCCGCCGAACGGCAGCCGTTGCCAACGCAGCGTGGGCGTGGGACTGCCGCTCGCGGCCGCAGTGAACAGGGCGTTGTTGCCGACGGCGACTGACGTGTTCTGCGGCTGCGTGACGAACGCCGGGGTGGCCGCGTTGATGCTCAGCACCGCGACCGTGCTCGTGACCGTGGCGCCGATGTTGGACGCCACGAGCTGAAACTGGTCCCCGCTCATCCCGACCGTGACACCGACGACGGTGAGCGTCCCGGTCGTGGTCCCCGTATAAGTGCCGCCCTCGGAGAGATTCGAAAAGCCGCCGCCGGCAGCCGGCTGGCGCTGCCACTGCAACGTGGGGGTGGGATTGCCGCTGGCGGCGCCGGTGAACGAGGCGTTGAGCCCGACATTCACCGCCGTCGAGACCGGATTGAGCGAAATCGCCGCAGGACTGGAGGCGCCCACGGTCAGCGTGAACGCCTGGGTCACGGAGCCCGCGCTATTCGTGGCTGAAACCACAAATGAAAACGGGGAGCCCGTGGTGTTGCTCGGCGTGCCGCTGATCGCGCCCGTGCCGGTGTTGAGCGACGCCCAAGGGGGGAAGCTTCCGCTGACGAGCCCAAAGGTCGGCGCCGGCGTGCCGCTGGCCGTGAGCGTGAAGGTGCTCGCGATGCCCAGCGAGAAGGTCGCGTTGTTGGCGCTCGTGAAGACCGGGGCCTGATTGACCGTCAGCGTAAACGCCTGGGTCGCCGCCGCGCCGACCCCGTTGCTCGCCTGAATCGTCACCGGAAACGCGCCGCCTGCCGTGGCGGTGCCGGAGAGCACGCCCGTCGTGCTATTGAGGGTCACCCCGGCAGGCAGCGATCCGGCGCTGATGATGAAGGTCGGCGCCGGCGAACCAGTCGCAGTGACGGTGAACGTCCCGGCGGAATTCAGCGTAAAGGTGGCGTTGTTCGCGCTCGTGATCGCCGGCGCGGCGGTGGGCAGCGCACGGCGAATCGTGTGATTGTTTCCATCCGAGATGTAGAGCGAGTTGGCCGCGGTGGCCACGAGGCCGAAGGGCGCGTTGAATCGGGCGCTGGCGCCGAGGCCATCCGTGTTGCCGATCGAGCCGGCCGAGCCGGCAACGGTCGTCACCGTTGCCGCTCCAGTCGGGCCCGTGATTTTCCGGACGGTATGGTTGGCCGTGTCCGCCACATAAATATCGCCGGCGCTGTCGATGGCGATACCGTTGGGATTACTGAAGCGGGCGGTCGTCCCGTTGGCGTCCGTGCTACCCGACGTGCCAGCGAGGCCGGCGATGGTCGAGAGCACGTTGCCCGGGAGCGTGATGCGGCGGATGGTGTGACCGGTGCCGGCGCCGGCATCGATTTCGGTCACGTAGAGATCCGTGGTGCCGTTGAGCGCGACGCCGCTCGGCTTGAAGCCCGAGGCGATCGTGGTGACCGCGTCCAATGTGATGTCGATCCGGCGCACGGCGCTGTTGGTCGAGTCCGCCACGTAGATCACCGTGCCCGCGGCGTTCACCGCGATGCCTTGGGGATTGTTGAAGCGCGAGAGCGCGAGGGTCGAATTCGTCGACCCGGAAACAGCTACGGCGCCAGCGACGAGCGTCACCGTGCCGCTCGTGTCGATCTTGCGGATGGCATGGTTAAGCGTGTCGGCCACGTAAGCGTTGCCGGAACCGTCGACGGCCACGCCGGCGGGACCGCTGAACACGGCCGTGCCAAAAATCGCCACCGCCCCCGTGGAGATCGTCAGTCGACGAACCCGGTTGTTGGCGGAGTCGGCCACGTAGACGTAGGTGCCGTCCGCCGCGAGGCCGGCGGGATTGTTGAACCGGGCGAGCGTGCCATTCGCATTATCGGTCGTCCCGGTGCTCCCGGCCGAACCGGCGGGCGTCGTGATACCGACTTGGCCGAAGGCCGAGAACGGCAGGATCAGGCATGCAACGAGGGCCGAAAGCCGCCTCACGAACGGAGCGCGTTGT
>JANOCA010000103.1:0-2388 GCA_031411915.1 Opitutaceae bacterium | reverse complement strand
AGGAACAGCAGGTGCGCGCACAGCACGAGGTCGAAGGTCCCGTCGAAGAACGGCAGCCGCGGCAACGAACCGCCCACATAGCGCCCGTGGAAGAGCCGCGCCTCGTAATCGGCGAGGAACCGTTGCGCCGCGCCGCGCCGATCCGCCTCCGCGGCGTCGATCGACGAAAAATTCCTCAGGCGAAACAACCGCCGCTTCGCCCGCATCTGCTCGAACATCCGTGCATAGTCCGCTTGGACCCGGGCCGCGAGCGTCGCCGCACCGTCGCCATAGAGCGGATCGACCGCGACGGCGTCGATCTTGCGGGCACATGCCTCGGCGGTGAACGACGACGGTCCCGCGCCGACATCGAGCACGTCGCGGCTTTTCAGCGCCGCGAGGTCGAGGGCGAAGAACTGCGCGTATTCGGCGAGCGAACGGCCGAAGAACGAGATCGATGGCAGGTCAAGCCCCGGCCCCGGTCTGGGGATTATCCGGGGCGCGGGACTGGGGGCGGGAGCAAGGGCGAGGGCAGGCATGGGATTGAGCGGTGCGGGTTGCGAATCATGGAGCGGTGAAAAACAAAAAGCCCGACTCGGGCTTGAGTCGGGCTTGGCGGTGGTGAATCAGGGCTTCTTCAGCCGTGTCGCGCGATCGTCGCGCTGGTCCATCGTCGCCAAGCCGACCCGTGCCAACGGGCGCGCTTCGTCGTCGTCATGTTGACGGCGACAGCGGCGGGGCGGGACTTGGCGGAAAACTGCATCGGGGCGTTTTGATGATGAGCGCCCGCCCGCGGTGCAAGTTGATTTTCCAAGCCGAGGTTTGCGTTCGTTCGCCCTGAACCGGCGGGCACGGAGGGCCGCCGCTACGCCGAGCCGCAAAAAAGGAAAAGCGGCGGTCTTGCGACCGCCGCTTCCGTTCCCCTTCCACGCTGCCCCTCGCAGCGCGGAAATTCAACTCACCCGGCGTCCGCCAAAGACGGAACGGGTGAAACGCGTGATGCCCGAAACCTCGGGCTCGCCCTCCGGAATCGGTTCAAGCGGCGCGGCGACGAAGCCGCCCTCACGCTGGGCCACCACCGCCTCGCGCTCGGCGATCTCCTCCATGCGCTGCTTGAGCATGGTCTCGAGCTCGCGGAGCGAATTCCGATCGTCGCGCAGATTCTTCTGCTCGGCCTCGAGCAGTTCGCGGGCGCGGTGCAACTTCTCCCACGCCGCCTGCAGCGCCGGATCCTCGCCAAAGGGAGCACGGCTCGACGGACGCTGGAACTGCGGAGCCGGGATCGCGACGCGAAGCGGCACCGTATCCTGCGTCTCGGGCACGGCAGTCTTGGCCACGGGGATCGGCGGCACGGTGCGGCCCGCCTCGATTTCGGCCTGCAGCATCCGGAGGCGCGCCTCGTATTCGCGGAGGTTCGACTCACGCTCGCGCAGGGAATCATGGTCCTCCTGCAGGCGCCGGCGTTCCTCCGCCAGCGTCGCGGTCCACTTCTCCGCGGAAGGACGGGCGGGTTTCCGCGCCGCATCGGCCGTCGGGAATTTGATGATGGTGTCCATGGTGGGGAGCAGGTTTGTGCTGTCCCCACCTTAGCGGATCATGCGGCGCCGCGCTAGGGGTCGGGCCGGCTTTGACCGGGGCTTTACCGCGCAGAAGCCCCGTTGACCCGTTTTTGCGCGGAGTTTTACGTGCGGAAAATCACGCTCTCTCGATTGAAGGTCCGCACCGCCAGCGCCACCGCGATCGCCGCATACACGCACGACGATCCGAAGATGAGCCCGAGGTGGCCCCAGGGCCACGCGCCGGAGACGAGTTCCTTGCCCGCGAGCGACACATTGAGCACTGGCACGAGCGCGAGGCGGGCATTGAGTTCCACCCCGGGCATCATGCCGATCACCGCGGGCAAGATGATCACGATGATCAGCGGCGAGACATAACTCTGCGCCTCCTTGAAGTTCTTCGCGAAGAGCGAGAGCGTGAAGAGCCCGGCGGAGAACAGCACCGCCATCGGCAGCACCAGCGCGACCACGCCCAGCAGCCCGAGTGGATCGAGGGTCATCATCGCGGTGATCTGCTCCGCGCTGCGGCGCGCGCCGGCGCCCGCGCCCCCCGCGATCTTCTGCGCGAGCAGCGGGCCGCCGATCGCAAGGGTGAGGCCCATCGACACCAGCGAGCACGCCACCGTGCCGAGCGAGACGGTGAGGATCGTGAGGAACTTCCCGAGCACGAGATCGAGCCGCGCGACCGAGCTGCAGAGGATCGTCTCCATCGTGCCGCGCTCCTTTTCCCCGGCCGACAGATCCATCGCGGGATACATCGCCCCGACAAACGCCAGCAGCAGGAACATGTAGGGAATCATCCCGCCGATGACGTTGCCGCCGACTTTCTCCGGCGGCGCGACATTCTCGGTCC
>JANOCA010000102.1:0-2287 GCA_031411915.1 Opitutaceae bacterium | reverse complement strand
GTCGGAAAAACTTTCAAGATAATGGCCTAAAGCAGATCAATGCGGTCTCATAACCTGAAGGTCGTTGGTTCAAATCCAACCCCTGCACCCAATTTCGAAGTCCATCAACCCGCCGCTACCGCGGGTCTCGCTTTGAAATGTATCGCGTCTACATTCTTCGCAATCCGCTCGGCCGTCACTATATCGGGCTGAGCGACGATGTGTCGCGACGGGTCCAGCAGCACAACGACGGCGTCAGCACATGGACGCGCTCCCGCGGACCATGGACGTTGGTTTGGCAGAGCGAATCCTGTGTGCTGTCCGAGGCGCGCAAGCTTGAGAATCGCCTCAAGAGGCAGAAAGGCGGCGCCGGCTTGTTTCGCCTCACCGGACTGACGCCGGCCGGCTCATAATCCCGCGGAGCGGGATCGTTGGTTCAAATCCAACCCCTGCACCCAATTTCAGCCCTCGCAATCAACCGGTTGCGGGGGCTTTTTGTTCACCCACTTCGCATGAACGTCCCCTTGGGAACGCCGCTGTCTCTAGGCCGCAAACGCCTGGGTCTCGTCATCCACTCCTACTGGCAGCGCTGGCACGGGAAGCTCGCGAGCGCGGCGAGGCCGGCGTTTGGCTCGGAGCTCGAGGTGTTGCGGCAAGTGCGCGACCTCGGGGCGGGCAGCTTTCAGATTACGGTGAAAGGCTGGAACCGGGAGTTCGCCGAGGCGATGCGAGGGCTGGCCGAGGCGTCGGACGTGAAGCTCGAAGCCAGCCTGGACTTGCCGCGCGACCCGGTCGATGTCGCGCGGTTCGAGCACGAAGTGCAGATCGCGCGGCACGCCGGCATGACGATCCTGCGCACGTGGATAGGCGGCAGGCGCTATGAGGATTTTTCCACGCGCGCGGCTTTCGATGCCTTCAAGCAACGGGCGCAGGCCGGGCTCGAACTCGCCGAGCCGATCGTGCGGCGGCACGGCGTGTGTCTCGGTGTCGAGAACCACAAGGATTTCCATGCCCCTGAGCTTGCGACGATGCTCGGCCGGGTGAGTAGCGAGCATGTCGGCGCCTGCATCGATCTGGGCAACAGCCTCGCGCTGCTGGAGGACCCGCTGGCGGTCGTGGAGTGCCTTGCGCCGCTCGTGGTCACGACGCACATCAAGGATATCGCGGTGCAGGAATCTGCCGCCGGCTTCCGCATGGCCGAGGTGCCGCTCGGCGAGGGGATGCTCGATCTGCCGCTGATGCTCGCGCTCGTCGAGCGCGCCAATCCCCGCGTGGAGCACCACCTCGAGATGATCACGCGCGATCCCCTGGAGATCCGTTGCCGCGACGAGGGCTACTGGGCTACGTTTCCGGACAAGCCGCGGGGTGAAATGGATCGCACGCTCGCACTCGTCCGCTCCAAGCAAGCAGTCTCTTTACCGGCGATGGCAGGGAAGACGGCCGATGAAATCCTCGTGCTGGAGGAGGAAAATATCCGGCGCTGCTTCAGCGCATCCGTGGCGAAGCTTGGCTTCGCGCCGGCAGCTAGGCCGAATTAGTTTTTCGGCAGCGCAAACGCCACGTAGGCATCGCCGGCGCCCGACTTGCCGCCGACGCGCCCGCCGCCGGTCGCCGTGATGACGACGAACTGGCGGCCACCCGCTTCATACACCGCGGGCGCGGCCGTGCCGGCGAACGGAAGTTTGGCGGACCAGAGCTCCTTGCCGGTGTCGGCGTCGAAGGCGCGCAGCTTTTCGTCCTCCGTGCCGGCCACGAACACGAGGCCGCCTGCGGTCACGGTCGCGCCGCCGAGATTCTGCGAGCCGGTGACGGGCATCCCTTTTTTAGTGAGCTCCTCCAATTCGCCGAGCGGCACGCGCCAGAGGATTTTTCCGGTGCTGAGGTCGTAGCAGTTGAGGAGGCCCCACGGCGGCTTGATGCCGGGGTAGCCCTCGTGGTCGACGAGGAACTGGAAGCCGTCGAAGACGTAGAGCGGACGGTTGGGATCCTGCGTGGCGCTGGCGGCCGGTGGCGGCTGATCGCGGCGGAACAGAAAATCGAGCAGGACCTTTTCCTCCGCGGGCGGGAGCGGCGGGCTGGGGGGCATCGCGCCCTTGCCGGTCTTCATGAGCGCGAGCACGGCTTCGTCCGTCGAGCGAGACTTGAGGCCGATGAGCGGCGGAGCGATGCCCACGCCCTCGCGGTTCGCGCCGTGGCAGGCGATGCAGGTGCGCGCGTAGATTTTTTCGCCTGCGGTCGGCGGGGTGCGCGGATTGCGTGGGCGCTCGTCGTTGGCGAGCACGGTGATTTTAGAAACCCAGCGGTTCGA
>JANOCA010000101.1:0-2291 GCA_031411915.1 Opitutaceae bacterium | reverse complement strand
GGCGTCGGCAACAGCCGCGAAAGCGACTACGTCTCCAACGGCTGGTCGCTCAACACGCTCACGGACTTCAACCAGAAGAACACCACCATTCTCGCCGGGGTTGCCGGCACGCACGACGACGTGAAGGTCTTCTTCCAGGCGCCGCGCGCGCGCAAACTGACCAACGACGTGATCGTCGGCGTCACGCAGCTCCTCGATCCGCGCTCGTCGGTGACGTTCAATCTGACGTGGGGCCGCCAGACCGGCTACCTCTCGGATCCCTACAAGCTCGTCGAGAAAAGCACCGAGATAATCGCGGGGATTTTCCTGCCGCTCACGTTTCCGGAGAACCGCCCCAACGAGCGCGACAAGCTGACCGCCTTGCTGGCGTTCAACCGCGCATTTCCCGAAGCGCACGGCACGATCGACGCCAGCTACCGCCACTACCGCGACAGCTATGGGATCGATTCGCACACCGTCGATTTCGCGTGGTTTCAGCGCGTCGGCAGCCGCGTGATCCTGCGGCCCGGCGTGCGTTTCCACGATCAGGGCGCGGCGGATTTCTACCGCTACCGTCTCGACGGCACGGCCATCACGCCGGCCGCCGGTCGCCCGCGGCCGGAGGGCCCGTTCTATTCCTCCGATTGGCGGCTCTCCGCCATGCGCACGGTCAACTACGGCCTGAAGGCGATCTGGAACGCGACCGATGCGCTCCAGCTCGACGCCGCGTGGGAGCGCTACGAGATGCGTGGACGCGATGGCGTCACGCCGCAGAGCGCCTACTGCCGCGCGAGCATCGTCACGCTCGGCGCGAAATTCTCCTGGTAAACCAGCATGTCCATCGTGCTTCAAAATCGCCGCGCCCCGCCCCCCCCCGCCACCCACGCGGAGGGCGAAGGCGTGCCGTTGCGCAAGCTCTCGTTCCCCGCGCTCGGCACGGCGTGCGAAGTCCAATACGCGGCTTCCGGCGGCGATCCGCAGGCGCAGGGCTTCGAGCGCGCGGCGGTCGCGTGGGTGAATGCGTTTGAGGCGAAGTATTCGCGCTTCCGGCCCGACAGCCTCGTGAGCCGCATCAACGCCGCCGCCGGCCGCGAGTGGATCGCGGTGGATGCGGAGATGGAGGGACTGCTCAAGCTGTGCGACACGCTGCATTTCATGACGCAGGGCGTGCTCGATCCCACGACGCTGCCGCTGCTGCGGCTCTGGGACTACAAGGCCGCCGCTCCGCGGATCCCATCGGCGGAGGAAATCGCCGCGGCGCGCGCGCTCGTGGGTTGGAAGAAAGTGCAGCGCGCGCCGGGGAAAGTGTTTTTACCCGAGCCCGGCATGGCGCTCGACTTCGGTGGCTTCGGCAAGGAATACGCCGTGGACATCGTCGCGCAGATCGCGCTCGACCACGGCATCAAGAGCGCGCTGGTGGATTTCGGCCACGACCTGCGGGCGGTGGGCCGGCCGCCGGGCCGCCCCGCCTGGCACATCGGCCTCGAGGATCCGCGGAGTCCTGGCCGCGTCGCGGGCAGCCTCGCGGTCATGGGGCAGGGGGTGGCCTCCTCCGGCGACTATCTCCGCGGCTTCACGATCGTGGGGAAACGCTACGGCCACATCATCGATCCGCGCACGGGTTGGCCGGTGGCGAACGGTTGCACGCAGGCCACGGTGGTCGCCCCGAGCTGCCTCCAGGCGGGTGTGCTCTCGACGACGGCGTTTGTGCTCGGCGTGCCCAAGGGCATCGAGTTCATCCAATCCGTGCCGGGCCCCGAGGGCCTGCTCATCACCGATCGTGTGCGCGCGCAGACGCGGGGGTTTTTCAACCATGTCGCCTCGTAATCTTTTTTTGTCTCTCACCGTGCTGGCCGCCGCTTCGTCCGCCGCCGCGGCGGTGAAGGTCGGCGATGCATTTCCCTCGTTCGCGACGACGGGTGTCGCGGGGCTGCTCGACGCGAAAGTTCCGGACACCGCCGGCAAGATCGTGCTCGTGGATTTTTGGGCGTCGTGGTGCGCGCCCTGCAAGGCGTCGTTCCCGATGATGGCCAAGCTTCACGCCGACTACGCCCCGCGAGGCCTCGTGATCGCGGCCGTGGGCGTCGACGAAAAGCCGGCGGCGGCGGAAAGTTTCATCAGGAAGCTCGCTCCGCCCTTCGCCACACTCCTCGATCGCCAGCAGAAGCTGGTGAAGCAGGTCGCCGTGCCCGCGATGCCGACGAGCTATCTGCTCGGGCCGGACGGCCGGGTGCGCTTCATGCACCAAGGCTTCCACGGCGATGCGACGGAGCGCGAACTCCGCCGGCAAATCGAGGCGCTCCTCGCCGAGA
>JANOCA010000100.1:0-3049 GCA_031411915.1 Opitutaceae bacterium | reverse complement strand
TGCACGGCCGTCACGGAGAAATCGTCGATGGCCAAGCCATCGTCGGAGCCGCTGGCGTTGAAATCGCTCCAGCGAATCCACAGGCTGCCGCCCGTCGTGAGGTTCAAGCCGGAAATCGTGCCGGTGATGAAGGTGCGATTGGCGGCGGCGTTGCCGTCGAGTGCGCCCGTGGACGGGCCGGTGACCGGGGCGACGAAGCTGAGGCCGGCGTAGGCGTTCCATGTCCCCGTGAGGAGCGAGGTCGCATCCGTGCTGAAGGCAAAATCGAGCCGGTCCGCGCGGCCCGTCGCGCCCAGGCGCCATTGCTCGCCGTAGAATGAAAACGTGAGCTGCGTGAGCGTGTCGCCCGTGTTGTTGGTGATGAAGGTGCCGAGGCTCGAGACCACGGAGGTGGTCAGCAATGTCCCAAACGCCCGCTCCGACGAGCCCGCGGCGCCGAAGCTGTAGGTGTCGCCGGTCGCACTGCTGCCGGTGCCGGCGGTGTAGGTGGCGTTGGTGCCCGAACCCGTCTCGGAAAACGCCCAGCCGGCCGGCACCGTGCCGCTCGTGCCGGTGCTGGCGAGCGTGTCGAAATTCTCGGCATAGCTGACGTTGAGTTGATTGATGGTGATCGCCGAGGCGAAGGGGGCGCAGGCGGCGAGCAGGCAGGGCAACAGACGGAGGAGTGCGGATTTCATAGGTTGAAGCGGAGGAGAAAAGTCATTTCGCGGCGCGGTCGGGCTGGGGGGCGCTGACAGGGCTGCGGTGAGCGGAGCGACAAGGAGGGTGAATTCGGCGTAGATGATTGCTCATGGCAAAAAACGTGGGGGAGGGTCTGAGGAGGAAGGGGCCAACACTAACGTTGAGCAGGTCGCTGGTGAATCGGTGGAGGGGCGTTGCGCGCACGCCAAGTGCTCCGCCGTTATTTTTCCGTTACAGAAAAAACGATCGGGGTGCCGGGCGCGCGGCGCGGTCGAACCGAGAGAGAAATCCTCCGGCGTAGCTTCGGATGGGCGGGCGCCATTGACCGTGCAGAACGTCGGGCAACGCGGTTGCCCTGCGTCGCAGGCAACAAACGGCGCGGAGCCTGCCCGCGTTCTTGACGTGGGCGCGGCCCTACGCAGTGGGCGCCGCTGAGCCCTGTGGCGAATAGCGGTAGCCGGCTTTGGGGATTACTTTGACGTGATGCCGGAGACGGAGCCCGGCAGAGCGAAATGATGCGTCGAGTCGCGCCAGCAGCACGCGCATGCTGCCTGTGTCGCCACGGAAGCGGTTGCCGAGAATCTCATCGAAAAGCGTGACGTAGCTGGTGACGTCCTCGGGAGACTCGGCCAGCAGCTCCGCGAGCTGCACTTCGCGCGGCGTGAGCCGCACGCGCGCGGGGCCGTGCCGCAGTTGCCTTTCCACGGGGAAGATGGTTGCGCCGGCGAAACGAAATGAACGTCGGGGAACCGGGGTGCGGGTTTTCGGCCCCGGCGCGCGGCGGGCGTGGGCGAGATACTTTTCCACGTATTCCGCCAGCACGTCGGCGCGCACGGGATCGCGCAGGACGTGGTCGGCACCCAGCGCGAGTTGCCGGGATTCGTGGTTCGAAGCGCCGCCCCGCTCGAGGAGGACGATGATTTTTGCCGCCGGCTGCGTGCCGTGGGCGGCTATCGCTGCGATGGCTGCGATCACGGCGTCCGCGTAGCCGTCGGCCAGTTCGCGGCGCGCGATGGCGACGCTGGGCCGCGTGGTGCGCAGGAGCCGGCGCATCGCACGCAGCGAGTCGCACTCGACGACAGGCCAGCCGCGGCCGACGCAGAGGGCGGCCAACGCGGAACGCTCCGCTGCGCTGCTGGAGACGATGGCGATCAAGGGGGAGAAGGGTGTGGGCTCGTTCTGCTCAGGTGGGCAGTGCCAGCACGAGGTGAAACTGCGTGGCGTGCGGGGCCACACCGAGCCCCAGGAGTCCTTTGCACTGGGCGATGCCGCGCACGAGCCCTCGGGCAGGAATGAGCGCGCCCGGCAGATCCCCTTTGAGCCACGCTTCCGCCTGAGCGCGAGAGAAAGGCGGGGCCGAGGCCGTGATCGACAGCAGCAGGCTCGGCTGGCTGCCGAGCGCGGCGCGGCGGTTGAGCCAGAGGTGGTGCCTGAAACGCGCATCCCGCGCCGCCGCTTCAAGCCGCGCGAGCGGCTCGCCGCGGATGCGCAGGGTAGACCCGGACTCGCTCGCCGCGAGGGCAAGGCCGATGGCCGGCACTGCCATCAGCAAAAAGTCGATCCCGGAGAGGCCGCGGATGGGCAGCCGGTCGTCGATGGCGGCGCAGTCCACGGCTTTCCGGTTTTCCTCGGCCCGCTGGGCGCGGCACGCGATGGCGATTGCATGCTGGAGGCCGGTGTCCAGCAGCGCGGGCGAGGCGTCGCGATGGCCGTAGGCGGAGTCGAAAAATCCTTCCGCAACCGTTGCGGCCGCCTCGGCCGCCTTGCGCCCGGCGTCGAGGTTGCGCGCGAGCGACACGAGGCCGGGGTCGGCCTTTGCACGCGCGGTGACCGCGAGGCACGCAGTCACGAGGTGGGCATGAACCGTCGTCAGCAGGCTGGCCGTTTGCAGCAAGGCGTCGCGGGCGGACTCGGAGGCGATGAGTTCCACGTCGCGCTCCAGCAGCGCGGCATCGAGCTCGCGGTCGATGGTATTGGCTTGCCCGGCCAGAACGCGTTCGCGGCGGCCTTGGCGCGTGCGTTCGACCCAGCCGGGGATGCGCGCCTCGAAGCCGTCCCGCTCGGGCAGCGGCTTGGAAATGAAATCGTAGACGCGCAGCGGGATCGTGCGGCGGAGATTTTCCTCCGTGTCGAACGCGCTGAGCACGACGAAACCCAGCGCCGGATCGGTCTTGGTTGCGGCGTCGATGAACGCGAGCCCGTCCAGATGCGGCATGTGGATATCGGCGATGCAGAGGTCGAAAGGCTGGTTCGCGATCGCCGCGAGCGCCTCGCGGGCATCGGTGAAGGAGACGATGTCGCATTCCTTGCCGAGCCGCAGCCGGATGGAGGCGTGGATCTGGCGCTCGTCATCGACCAGGGCGATGCG
>JANOCA010000099.1:0-8492 GCA_031411915.1 Opitutaceae bacterium | reverse complement strand
CCGGGAAGCGCCGCGTCGCGCCCGCGTCTTCCGCCGAAAAGCCGCTGATCGTCGCCAGCATGTTCGGCAACACCACCGCGTGCGTGACCGAGGCGAAGAAAATCCTCGAAGCCGGCGGCTACGAGGTGCTCGTCTTCGCCGCCACCGGCAACGGCGGGCGCGCCATGGAATCGCTCATCGCCAGCGGCCTCGTCGCCGGCGTGCTCGACATCACCACCACCGAGTGGGCCGACGAACTCGTCGGCGGCGTCCTTACCGCCGGCCCCGAGCGCCTCGACGCCACCGCCAAGGCAAAAATCCCCGCCATCATCGCCCCCGGTTGCCTCGACATGGTGAACTTTGGCGAGCCCGCCAGCGTCCCCGCCAAGTTCGCCGGCCGAAAGTTCTACCAGCACAACGCACAGGTAACGCTCATGCGCACGACGCCCGCCGAGTGCGAGCAACTCGGCCGCATCATCGCCGAAAAAATCAACCGCTACACGGCGCCCGTGACCGTCCTCCTCCCGCGCCGCGCCCTCAGCGTGATCAGCGCGGCGGGAAAGCCGTTCCACTCCCCCGCCGCCGACGAAGCCCTGTTTGCTTCGCTGAAAAAAAATCTGCGCCCGGACATCTCCGTGCGCGAACTCGACTCCGAGATCAACGACCCCGCCTTCGCCCGCGCGTGCGCAGAGACCCTGCTCGCTCATCTCGCGAACTCCGCAAACGCGCCCCGGACGTAGCGCAGGCTCGCCACGGCCAGCTCGCTTTCCATGATGACCGCGCATCGTGCCCGCAGGGCACAGCGCCCCATGCATCAACACCTCACCTGCGCCTCCCTCATACTCACCGTCTGCCTGATTTCAGTCGCCGCTGACACGCCCGCGCCGAAGGCCGCGCCTGCCGGTCGCAACATCAGCTACAACACCGTCACCTCTGACGCGCGTTCGCCTGAGGAACAGCGTCGCGCCTTCGTGCTCCCCGAGGGTTTCGAGATCGAGTTGGTCGCGGCGGAAAGCGAGGGGCTCGGGAAATTCATCACCGTCGCATGGGACGCGCGCATGAGACTGTGGTCGATGACCGCGCTCGAATATCCCGTCGATGGCAACGAACAGAAGGCCGCTTCCGACGCGCTCTTCGCCGCCGGCGGCCGCGACAAGGTCGTGGTCTTCGACGCACCCTACGGCACACCCGCGCCCGGCCGCGCCGCCGTCACCACTCCGCCGCGCATCTTCGCCGACGGCCTCGTGATGCCGCTCGGCGTGCAGCCCTACCGCGACGGCGCGATCGTCCAATACGGCTCCGATCTCCGCCACTACCGCGACACCGACGGCGATGGCCGCGCCGACACGCACGAGGTGATCCTCACCGGCTTCGGCACGCAGGACTCGCACCTCTTCCCCCACCAATTCCTCCGTCAGCCCGGCAATCAAATCTTCGTCGCCCAAGGGCTTTTCAATTACTCGAAAGTGCGCCGCCCCGAGGGAAAACCCTTCGCCGATGGGTCCACCGTAATCCCGTTTAACCAGTGCAAACTCGGCCGCTTCACGCCCGACGGCGCGAGCTTCGAGAGTCTCACGGCCGGCCCCAACAACATCTGGGGCCTCGTGACCTCGCGCGAGGGCGAGACGTTTATTCAAGAGGCTAACGACATTGGCTACCCCGTGATTCCCTATTCGCCCGGCATCTGGGTCGCCACCGGCTCGAAAGACCGCCTGCGCCCTTATCAGCCGCTCATGCCGCCACCGCTGCCGCCTGCGCAGATGGGCGGCACCGGCTTGAGCGGCCTCGCGCTCGCCGAGGATCGCGACGGTCTTTTCCGCAGCTACGGCGCCACGGCCGCCGATGGCACCAAGGTCTTCTTTCTCGCCAACCCGATCACCAACACGATCAACGCCGTCCGCGCCACGCCCACCGCCGACGGCGCGCGCTACTCCTACGAGAAGCTCCCCGATTTCCTCACGACCACCGACAAGTGGTTCCGTCCGGTCGCGATTCACTTCGGCCCCGACGGCGCGCTCTACCTCGTCGACTGGTATAACAAAATCATCTCGCACAACGAAGTCCCCCGCGCGCACCCCGACCGCGACAAGACCCGCGGCCGCATCTGGCGCGTGCGTCACCGCGACCAGTCGCGCACGCCGCCGCCCGATCTCACGCAGCTCGACGATCGCGCGCTCCTCGCCCAACTCGGCGGGCCCAACGCGCTCGTCTCCCGCCTCGCCTGGCTCGAACTCACCGACCGCCACACCTCAGCTGTGGGGCAGGGTTTACCCCTGCCATCCGCCACCGCCGTCGCCCCCGCGCTCACCGCCCTCATCTCCGACCGCACCGCCGCCACCGACCGCCGCCTTGCCGCGCTCTGGGCCCTCGAAAGCCTTTCGCCGCTCCCCACCCAGCTCCTCCTCCAACTCGCTGCAGACGCCGCGCCCACCATCCGCCACGAGGCCGCCCGCCTCGCCGCCGCGCACCCACGCCCCGAGTCCGAATTCCTCGCGATCGCGACGCCTCTCCTCGCCGATCCTTCACCCTCCGTCCGCGCCGCCCTCGGCGACGCCCTCCGTCGCATCCCGCGCGCTAGCGCGCAGGTCATGCACCTCGCCGCCCAACTCGGCCGCGAGTCGCTCACCGCCGACGCGAATCCATGGCCCCGTTACGAACGCGAGTTCGAGCGCTACCTCGCCCGCTGGGCGATGGAGCTCAATCCCGCCGCCACCGCCGCACTCCTCGCCTCGCCCGAGGGCCGCGCGCTCCCGCTCGAAAATCGTCTCCTCGCCACCCTCGCCCTCGGTGGAAAAACCGCCGCCCTAGGCCTCGCCCAACTCGCGCCCACGCTCCCCCGCCCGCTCAGCGACGAAGAGATCCGCACGCTCGCCGCGCACTTCGCCGAACCCGCCGCGCGCGACGCCCTCAGCTCCGCGCTCACCCAGCCCGCCACGCGCGCCCCCGTCCTCCGCGCCCTCCTCGCCCTCCGCACGAGCCTCGACACCACCCCGCTCACCCCCGCCCTCACCACCGCCGCCCGCGCCCTCCTCTCCTCCCCCGCGCTCCCCGACCTCACCCTCGGCACCCAAATCGCCGGCGCCTTCAAACTCACCGCCACCGAACCTGAGCTCACCGCCCTCCTCACCCGCGATCTCGCCTCACTCTCAACGCTCAAATCTCCGGCCCCAGATTCTCCTCCACCTTCGCTTTCCGCCCTTCGCGCCCTCCGCGAAAACGCCCTCGGCCCCGTCGCCACCTTCGAACGCCTCGCGCGCGAATCCACCGCGCCCCTCGTCCGCGACGAAGCCCTCGCCGCCCTCGCCGCGTCCCGCGCCCCCGATGCGCCCACCCGCCTCGTCGCCCTCCTGCCGTCGCTCACCGCGCCCCAACGCGCCACCGCCCTCGACCGCCTCGCCGGCACCGCCCCCGGCGCCGCCGCCATCGTCTCCGGCCTCGCAGCCCGCACCATCGCCCCCACCGACCTTGCCGTCGGCGCCGTCGAAAAGCTCCGCACGCTCCTCCCCACCAATCCCGTCATCGCCGCCCGCTGGCAGGAACTCGGCGGCGACGCGCAGCGCGCCCTCCGCCTCCCCGGCGGCCCCGGCGATTTCGCCGACACCCAACTCACCCTCGCCGGCCCATTCACCGTCGAGGCCTGGTTGAAACTCGACGCCGACATCACGCTCCGCGACGGCCTCCTCGGCGCCCCCGGCCAGTTCGACCTCAATTTCTACGAGGGAAAATTCCGCGCCTGGCTCCCCGACACCAGCGACATCGTCGTCTCCCGCAAGCCCGCCACGCCCGGAGTGTGGAACCACTACGCCGTCACGCGCGACGCCGCCGGTGTGTTCCGCCTCTCCCTCAACGGCGAACTCGACGCCACGAGCACCGGCGCCAGCACGAGCACTTTCACCAACCTCAACCTCGGCCGCAGCCGCCAAAATCCCGCCGGCGGCACCACCGGCGGCTGGCTCACCGAATTCCGCGTCTGGTCCCTCGCCCGCTCCCCCGACGAACTCCGCGGCTCGTTCGACCGCAGTTTCGCCGCCGCCGCAGGCCGCCCCGCCGCCCTCACCCACGTCTTCTCCGGCGCCAACTGGGGCCCCCTCAAAGGCTCCGCCCGCGTCGAAGTCACCGACGACGCCCCTGCCCTCCTCACGCCCGCCGAGGCCGCCGCGCAGGACGAGAAATTCACCCGCATCCGCGCCCTCGCCACCGCCCGTGGCAATCCCGCCAACGGCCGCACGCTCTTCACCGCCCTCTGCCTCACCTGCCACCAGCACGCCGGCCAGGGCGGCACGATCGCCCCCGCCCTCGACGGCGTCGGCAACTCCGGCGTCGAAGCCCTCCTCCGCCACATCCTCACGCCGAGCGCCGCAATGGAGAGCGCGTATCGGACTTTCCGTGTCGTTGCCACCGACGGCTCCGTGAGCGAAGGTTTCCTCGTCGAAGAATCCACCGACAGCCTCGTCCTCCGCATCCCCGGTGCCGAAGACCGCCGCATCCCGCGCCGCGATATCCGCTCCACCTCCTACCTTCGCCGCTCCCTCATGCCGGACGGTCTCCTTGACGCTCTGCCGCCGGAGCAGGTCAGCGATTTGTTTACCCACTTGAAATCGTTGAAGTAGCCCCTCCGGGGATGCCGCACTACGACGCCATTTTCCTCGGCACCGGCCACAACGCCCTCGTCGCGCAGGCCTATCTCGCGCGCTGCGGCCTGCGCACCCTCGCCCTCGATCGTGCCGCCGCGCCGGGCGGCGGGCTACGCACGGTGGAGAACCCGCGGTTGCCGGGCTTCACGCACCATCCGCATTCGTTCTTCCACCGCGCGATCACGCGCATGCCGTGGTTCCGCGATCTCGAACTTGATCGCCACGGCGTCCGCTACCTGCAGCCGGAGCTCAATGTCGCGATGCTGCTCCGCGACGGCCGCGCCCTCGAGTGGTGGACCGACCTTGATCGCACCGCGGCGTCGTTCGCCGAGTTCTCGCCGCGCGACGCCGCCGCGCTGCGCCGCTGGACGGAGGAATTCCGGCCCATCGTCGATAAAATCCTCATCCCCGAATCGCAGTGCCCGCCGCTCGAACCCGCGAAACGGCAGCGACTGCTTGAGTGCAGCGCGCTCGGCCGGCGGTTGCTCGAGGTGTCGGCGCTGTCGCCGCTGGAATTTGTCACGCGCGAGTTCGAACACGACGCCGTGCGCGCGGGCCTGCTTTTTTTCAACGGCCTCCGCGAGGTCGATCTCCGGCTCCCGGGTTTCGGCCACGCGATTCCGGCGCTGCTCGCCTCGCCCGCCAAGGCGCAGATGTGCGTCGGCGGCTCGGGCAACCTCGCGCGCGGGCTCGTCGCCGATGTGACGGACCACGGCGGCGAAATCCGCTGCGGTGTCGAACTGCGCCGCATCGTCATGCGCCAGGGTCGCGCGGCCGGCGTCGAGCTCGCCACCGGTGAAACCCTCACCGCCAGCACGGTCGTCTCCGGCCTCAACCCGCAGCAGACCTTCCTCGATTTTCTGCCGCCCGAGGCCATGCCGACGGAGGTGCGCGCAAGCGCGACGCGCTTCGACTATAACCTGCTCGCGCCGCTGTTCGCGCTGAACGTCGCGCTCGCCGAGCCGCCGCGCTGGTCGGCCGCCGCGCATCGTCCGGAGCTGGAGCGCGCCTTCATGTTCATCGTCGGGCTGGAGCGCTTCGGGCAGTTTCACGACATCGTCGCCGCCCACGAACGCGGCGAGATTCCCGCCACCGTCGCCTGGGGCGCGTGCCCGAGCCTCTTCGATTCCACGCAGGCGCCGCCGGGAAAACATACGGCCTTTCTCTGGGAAAAACTTCCCTACGCGCTGCGTGGCGAATCCCGCAACTGGGACGCCGCGCGCGAGGCCCACGGCCGCCGGCTGCTCGCGCAATGGACGGAGTTTGCGCCCAACCTCGGCGGCGCGGTGCTCGATGCCTTCACGCGCTCCCCGCTCGATACCGAGCGCGAGCTGCCCAACATGCGCGGCGGCGACCTGCTCGTCGGCTCCTTCGCCCAAGGCCAGATCGGCTGGAACCGGCCCTTCGCTGGCGCGGGAAACTACCGCACGCCGATCCAAGGTCTCTACCTCTGCGGCGGCTCGACGCATCCCGGCGGGAACGTCACCGGCCTCTGCGGCTACAACGCCGCTCGCGTGATCGCGGCCGATGCGGGCAAACCGGTTTGGTGGGATCCACCTGACATGGAGGCGGCGCTGGCAGCGCTGTGAGCAATGATGAAACCCGCGCGAACGGGCGTCCCGTTCAACGCTTCAAGTGCGCGCGGACCGCGTCGCGCATCGCGGTGGAGGCGGCGGGGGTGTTGGTGTGGCCGGCCGCGATGTCGTGGAAAATCTCCTTCTTCGCGCCAAGCGCATTGTAGGCGGCATAGACGCTCGTCGGCGGGCAAGTGGTGTCGATGAAGCCGACGGTGAAGATGCCGGGCGCCTTGGCGCGGGCGGCGAAGTTGACGCCATCGTAGTAGCGGATGGCGGAGACAACGGCGGGTGGCGGAGGGTTCTCTGCGCTCTCGATGAACTTGGGCCAGCCCGCGACTCGGCCGACCACGGGCCCCGTGTGGTCGCACATGGCGGCGACGCCGGCGGCGAAAAACGTGACGCGCGCATCAAGGCCGGCCGCCGCGAGAGCCTGCGCGCCGCCTTGGCTCGAACCGGAGACGACGAGCGTGCGGCCATCCCACTCGGTCTGCGCGGCGAGAAAATCAATGGCACGGACCAAGCGCAGGAACATGCCGAGGAAATAGACTGTGTCGCGGGATTCTCGGCCGGCCCGGCGATAGTTCTTAAGTTCACCCTCGGCGAACGCGGCGTAGAACGCGGCGTCGCGGCCGTTGGGCAAACCGTGGGCGTTGATGTCGAGGGCCAGCGCGCCTTCGGCGGCCCAGCCGACCGCGGAGCCGAGTCCGGCGCTCCGCACCCCCGCGCCGTGGACGGTGAGCACCGCCGGCAGACTGCGGGGCTTGGCGCCGGTCGGGCGAGCGTAGTAGCCCGAGACGGGCGCGCCCACGCTGTCGGCCTGCAGGTCAAAGGCCTCGACCTTCGCCCGCGCCGAATTCACCGGCGTCAAACGCGGGTTCATCGGCACCGCCGCAAGCCGTGCCTTCTGCGCGGTCCAAAACGCATCGAAATCGTCCGGCACCGGCAGGCTGGGGTTGATTTCCGTGGGCGCGATCGCGGCGCCAGCCAGGGCGGTGATCCGCGCCCCGCCACCGGATGGCTGATACGTGGCGCGGCACTGAAGAAAGCCGGGCTCATCGAGCGAGCCGGTCACCACGGCCACGCCGTCGTTGATTGTGCTGCGCCCCGAGCGCGAAGGACGGACACCATCCTTGGTCAGCGTCCACTCCACCTCGCCCGCGGCCACGGGCTTGCCCTGGTGCTCGACCCGGATGCGGAAGCTCACGGTCTCGCCGCGTGCATAAACGGCCGTGGCCCGATCGGCCGCCGCACTGACGGTATGGGCCGGCGTGGGCTCGGCGGACTTCGCCTTGGCGGCGACGGCTTCGGCCCCCGGCGCCGCGAACGGGGCGAGGAAAATAATTCCCGCAAAAAGAAGGGAGAGACGGGCGGGACGCGTTGCGATCATGGGGAAATATTTGCCGGAATCCACGGGCTCGGCTGCCCAGTTGATCCGCGATCGACGCCGAGAATCAGGCGAGGATCGCCTTCACGACCTGCGCGGGCTCCACGCCGGTGAGGCGCTGGTCGAGGCCCTGCGATTTGAACGAGAACTTCAGGTGATCGATGCCGAGGCAGTGGAGCAGCGTGGCGTTGAGGTCGTGGAGGCTCACGGGATCCTTCACGATGTTGTAGGAGTAGTCGTCGGTCTCGCCGTGGACGACGCCGCCCTTCACGCCGCCGCCGGCGAGCCACACGCTGAAGCAGCGCGGGTGGTGGTCGCGGCCGTAGTTGGTCTTGGTCAGGGTGCCCTGCGAATAGACCGTGCGCCCAAACTCGCCCGCCCAGACCACGAGCGTGTCGTCGAGCAGGCCGCGCTGCTTGAGATCGGCGATGAGCGCGGCGCAGCCCTGGTCGGTGTCGAGGCACTGAATCTTCAGGTGCTCCGGGAGCGTGCCGTGCTGGTCCCAGCCCCGGTGATTGATCTGGATCACGCGCACGTTGCGTTCGGCGAGGCGGCGCGCGAGCAGGCAGCTCGCGGCAAACGAGCCCGGCTCCTTCACCTTGGGCCCGTAGAGATCGAGCGTGGACTGCGACTCGTTGCTGAAATCCGTGAGCTCGGGCACGCTCGTCTGCATGCGAAACGCCATCTCGTATTGCGCGATGCGCGTGAGGGTCTCGGGGTCGCCGTAGCGGGCGTGGCTCATCTGGTTGAACTTCCCGAGCGAATCTAGCATTGCGCGGCGCGCCGTGGCATCGACGCCCGCGGGGTTGTCGATGAAGAGCACGGGATCGCCCTGCCCGCGCAGCGCCACGCCCCCATGCGTCGTCGGCAGGAAGCCGCTGCTCCACATGCGCGTGAAGAGCGCCTGCGCGGCGACCT
>JANOCA010000098.1:0-2874 GCA_031411915.1 Opitutaceae bacterium | reverse complement strand
TAATTCCTACTCCTTCAAATTTCTCATCTCATGGCCAAGAAACAACTCCGCATCGGACTCATCGGCTACTCCTTCATGGGCCGCGCTCACAGCAACGCCTTTCACCAGGTCAACCATTTCTTCCCCTCCAGTTACGAACTCGTGCCGCAGGCCGTCTGCGGCCGCGACGCCGCTGCCGTGCAGGCGTTCGCCGACAAGTGGGGCTACAAGTCGATCGAGACCGACTGGAAAAAACTCATCGCGCGCGACGACATCGACGTGATCGATGTCGCCACGCCCAACAACCTCCACGCCGAGCAGGTCATCGCCGCCGCCAAGGCCGGCAAGATGATCCTCTGCGAAAAGCCCCTCGGTCGCACCGGCAAGGAAGCCGAGACGATGCTCAAGGCCGTCAAGAAGGCCGGCGTGCCCAACATGGTCTGGTATAACTACCGCCGTTGCCCCGCCGTCGTCCTCGCCAAGCAGCTCATCGATGCCGGCAAGCTCGGCCGCGTCTATCACTA
Organism: Opitutaceae bacterium; assembly: GCA_031411915.1. Taxonomy (GTDB): domain Bacteria; phylum Verrucomicrobiota; class Verrucomicrobiia; order Opitutales; family Opitutaceae; genus ER46. The sequence goes on along the minus strand of JANOCA010000098.1, from coordinate 2,371 downwards.
CCGCGCGAATTTCCTCCAGGACTGGACCATCAACGCCGACCTGCCCCAAGGCGGCACCGGCCTCTGGCGCCTCGACGCGAAGGTCGCCGGCTCCGGCGTCACCGGTGATTTGCTCGCGCACTGCATCGACACCGCGATGTGGCTCAACGGCGGCATCAAGGACGTGAGCGCGATGACCGAGACCTTCGTCAAGGAGCGGAAGCACAACCTCACCGGCAAGGTCGAGAAAGTCGGCATCGACGACGCGTGCATTTTCCACTGCCACTTCAACAACGGCTCCCTCGGTCTCTTCGAGTCCACGCGCTACGCCCGCGGCCACAAGGCCCTCTACACCTTCGAGGTCAACGGCGCGAACATGTCCCTCAAGTGGGACCTCCACGATCTGCACCGCCTGCAGATCTTCGATTACACCGACGAGGGCACGGAACGCGGCTGGAAGAGCGTCCACGTCTCCGACGGCGATCACCCCTACTGTGGCAAGTGGTGGGTGCCGGGCCTCCAGCTTGGCTACGAACACAGCTTCGTTCACGCGATGGTCGAGTTCGTCCAAGGTCTCGAGAGCGGCAAGGGCTGCACGCCGAACTTCAAGGACGGCCTCGCCACCGATTACGTCGTCGACGCCGTGCTTGCCTCCGCGAAGTCGAAGAAGTGGACCAAGGTGAAGCAGGCCTGAGGCAGGGCGGGTCTGTGACCCGCCCATTTTCCGCCTCCCTTTTCGCGCCGAGCCGTCACTCAATTCGTAAACCCACGCCAATAGGGCGGGTCAAAGACCCGCCCTACTTTTTCCCCCGCCATGATCCTTCGCCGCCTCCTCACGCTTTCATCGCTGGCCGTTGCGCTCGCCGCCACTGCCGTCGCGCAATCCTCCCTCGTCTTCAACCCGCCCGCCGGCGTGAAAGCGCAGGGCAAGCACGTCGTTCTCCTCTCGGGCGACGAGGAATACCGCAGCGAGGAGGCGCTGCCCATGCTCGCGAAGATCCTCAGCCAGCGCCACGGCTTCAAGTGCACCGTCCTTTTCGCCCTCGATCCCGACGGCACGATCAATCCCGATAACCAGAAGTCCCTGCCGGATTCGCAGGCGCTGGACTCCGCCGACGCCATCATCATGGCGCTGCGGTTCCGCAACTGGACCGATGACGCGATGGCGCGCTTCGTCGCCGCCTTCGAGCGCGGCGTGCCCCTCATCGCGTTGCGCACCTCGACGCATCCGTTCAACTTTCCCGCCGAGAGCAAGTGGGCGAAATACTCCTACAACGCCAAGGCGCCGTGGATCGGCGGCTTTGGCAAACACGTCCTCGGCGAGACTTGGGTCACGCACTGGGGCAAGCACAAGGTCGAGGCCACGCGCAGCGTCACCGAGCCCGCCGCGAAAAACGATCCGCTCGTCCGCGGCGTGACCGAGGTCTTCGGCGACAGCGACGTCTACGAGGCCTACCCGCCCGCCGACGCGAAGATTCTGATGCGCGGCCTCGTCCTCAAGGGCATGAATCCCGCGGATGCGCCCGCCGAATCCCTCAAGAAGCGCGCGACCGACAAACAGGAGCAAGGCATCAACTCCCCCGCGATGCCGATCGCGTGGACGCGCACGTTCAAGCACGAGAGCGGCAAGACCAACAAGGTGTTCACCACCACGATGGGCGCCGCCACCGATCTCGAGAACGAAGCGCTGCGCCGCCTCGTCGTGAATTCCGTTTTCTGGGCGACCGGTTTGTCCATCCCCGCCAAGGCCGACGTCGCCCTCGTCGACCCCTACACGCCGCGCAAATACGGTTTCCGCGGCTATCGCACGGGCCTCCGCCCTGCCGACTACGCGCTCGGCAAGACCGTGCCAGTTGGCGGCACGCTCCCGCCACCGGCGCCCGCTCCCGCGGCGAAGAAAAACAAAGCCGCGGCCAAATCGTCCACGTCCAGCGCAGCCGCTGCTGTTGCAGCCGCACCCGCGCCTGCTCCCGCCTCACCCCCGCCCGCGGCACAGGCCACGGCGCAAAGCGCGTCCACATCGTTCCAACTCAATGTCGGCGATCGCGTCGCGATCATCGGCAACGGCCTCGCCGATCGCATGCAGCACCACGGCTGGCTCGAGACGATGATCCATGCCAAGCACCCGTCGCATCAGGTCGTCGTGCGCAATCTCTCGGTGTCCGGCGACGAAGTCACCACCCGCGCGCGCTCGAAGGACTTCGGCACGCCGGACGAGTGGCTGGCCAAGGTGCAGGCCGGCGTCGTCTTTTCCTTCTTTGGCTACAACGAGTCCTTCGCCGGCCCCGAGGGCCTGCCGAAGTTCCGCGAGGACCTCGCGAAGTTCCTCAGCGACACCCGCGCGAAGCAATACAACGGCACCGCCAACCCGCGCATCGTGCTCTTCTCCCCG
>JANOCA010000097.1:0-4118 GCA_031411915.1 Opitutaceae bacterium | reverse complement strand
TGATCCGGGCGGCGTGGTTGAGCGTGGTTTGATCCGTCATAGTCGGCCGCACGATTGCAGCGTCGGCGCTTCGGCGCGAGGCGCTTTATTTGCGCGACCAGCGCCGGTCGTTCTTCAGCTCGAGCGAGCGGGTCTCGATCAATGTGCCGGCCACGGCGGGGTGGGCCCGGAGTTGCTGGAAACTCGGCGCGTTGATCTTCCACGAGAGAGAATTGCTCGCCTCGGCGATGGGCGCCACGCGACCGTCGAAGAGAAAGGCAAATTCCACGCGCGATTCGCCCACCTGCTTGTTGAGGGTCTCGCGGAGGTCGCGCAGGAAGGCCGGGGCCTCGCGGTGCGCGGGGTGGAGCACCCAGGTGATTTTCTTCACCGCACCGGCGAGCTGGGCGTCGAGCGGGTAGCATTCCTTCACGTTGATGCGCGGACCCTCGGTGCCGACGATGATGTTGCCCTGCACGAGCATCACGGCGTTTTCGGCGAGCGCGGTTCCGTAGGCGGCGTAGCTATCGGCGAAGAGATTGAGCGCGACGGAGGCGTTGCGCGTGGCGAGCGTGAAGGCGACCCAGGGGCGGTTGTCCTTTTTCGAGAGCTTCTTCACGAGGTTGCTCGCGATGCCGCAGAGACGGAACTCGGTGCGGTCGGGCTGCGCGAGCAATTGATCGACGGGGAAGGTGTCGAGCGCGTCGGCGAGCCCGATGTAGGCGTTCATCGGGTGGCCGCTGACGTAGAAGCCGAGCAGCTCCTTCTCGAAGGCGAGGCGCTCGTGCGAGGAGAAGTCGCCGCCGCCGCTGGCGGCCGAGTGGGGACCTGAGAGCTGGGAGCTGAGGGCCCGGGAGGAAGGCGCGGGCGTGCCGTGGCCGTTTTTCTTCGGCGGCTCCTCGGAAAACATGCCGAGGAAGCTGTGCTGGCCGGCGGCCTTGTCGCGGGCGGCGGCGGCGGCGCCGGCAAGCGCGGCGTCGATGCGGTCGAAGAGCGGCTTGCGCGGCTCGCCGCTGAAGTCGAAGGCGCCCGTCTTCACGAGGTGCTCGAGCACGCGCTTGTTGATCGCGCGGCCGTCGACGCGCTGGGCGAAGTCGGCGAAGTCGGCGTAGGGGCCATTCTTCTCGCGCTCCTCGAGGATTTTTTGGGCGGCGAGTTCGCCCACGCCCTTCACGCCGGCGAGGCCGAAGCGGATGGCGGCGGATGTAGGGCCGCCGCTTGTCGGCGTGCCGTTGCGCGCCGGCTCGGCGGCAAGCGCCGGCCCTGCACTTCGGAAGACCGGCGTGAACATCTCGCGCGATTCGTTCACATCGGGGCCGAGGACCTTGAGGCCCATCGACTCGCACTCGGCGATGAAGTGGGAGACTTTTTCCGCGTTGCCCAGTTCTGAGCTGAGCATGGCGGCCATGAACTGCACCGGGTAGTTCGCCTTGAGGAAGCCGGTCTGGTAGCTGAGGATCGCGTAGGCGGCGGAGTGCGACTTGTTGAATCCGTAGCCGGCGAATTTGTTGAGGATGTCGAAGATCGAGTCGGCGGTCTTGGCGTCGATGTCGTTCACCTTCTTCGCGCCCTCGACGAATTTCACGCGCTCGGCGGCCATCGCCTTCTCGTCCTTCTTGCCCATCGCGCGGCGGAGCATGTCGGCGCCGCCGAGCGTGTAGCCCGCGATGATCTTCGCGGCTTCCATGACCTGCTCCTGATAGACCATCACGCCGTAGGTCTCGCGGCAGACGTCCTCGAGGAGCTTGTGGGGAAACTTGACGGTGCTCGGGTCCTTCTTGCCGCGCACGTAGTCGGGAATCCACTCCATCGGGCCGGGGCGGTAGAGCGCGATGAGCGCGACGATCTCGTCGATGGTGGAGAGGCCGATTTGGCGGCAGAGGTTCTGCATGCCGCCGGATTCGAGCTGGAACACTCCGGTGGTGCGGCCGGAGTTGAGGAGCGCGAAGGTCTTCGCGTCGTCGAGCGGGATTTTCTCGATGTCGAAGTCCGGCGCGACGGTGCGGCGGACGTTGTCCACGGCATCGGCGATGACCGTGAGCGTCTTGAGGCCGAGGAAGTCCATCTTCAGCAGGCCGAGCTTGCCGACGGCGTTCATGTCGAACTGCACCGTGACATCGCCTTCCTGCAACGTGAGCGGGACAAACTCCTCGAGCGGCCGGTCGGTGATGATGATGCCGGCGGCGTGCTTGCCGGTGTTGCGCACCATGCCCTCGAGCACGAGCGCCTGGTCGAAGATTTTTTTGGCGACGGGATTCCTGGAGATTTCGTCGCGCAGCTCCGCGGATTTCTCACGGGCGAGGTCGAGCGTCATGTTGAGCTCGTCGGGGATCATCTTCGCGAGGCGGTCGGCGTCGGCGAACTGGAGGTTGTGGACGCGCGACACGTCGCGCATGACCATCTTTGCGCCGAGTGTGCCGTAGGTGATGATGTTGGCGACGCAGTCGTTGCCGTATTTCTGGCGGACGTAGTCGATGACCGCGCCGCGCCTTCTCATGCAGAAGTCGATGTCGAAGTCCGGCGGCGAGACGCGCTCGGGATTGAGGAAACGCTCGAAGAGGAGCTTGAAGCGCAGCGGATCGAGATTGGTGATGCCGAGGAGATAGGCGACGATGCAGCCGGCGCCGGAGCCGCGGCCGGGGCCGACGGGGATGCCCTGCTTTTTCGCCCAGTCGATGAAATCCCAGACGACGAGGAAGTAGTCGATGAACCCGGTCTTGCCGATGATCGAGAGCTCGAAGTCGAGGCGCTCCACGAGGGTTTTCGCGAGCGGGGCGTCGGGGAAGTTTTCCGGCGCGGTGACGTCGAGGCCGTAGCGGGTCTTGAGTCCGGCGAGGCACAGTTCGCGGAGGTAACCGCCGCGGTCGGTCTTCGACGACACCTCGGGCGGGAGCGGGTATTTCGGATAGCGCTCGCTGCCCTTGGGAAACGGGATCGTGAGCTCGCACATCTCGGCGACGAGCTGGGTGTTGGTCACCGACTCGGGCACCTCGGCGAAAAGTCTCTCCATCTGTTCGCGCGACTTCAGGTAGAATTCCTGACCGGAGAACTTCATGCGCTTCTCCTCGTCGAGCTTCGCGCCGGTCTGGATGCAGAGCATGGCATCGTGCGGGCCGGCGTCGGAATTGCGGACGTAGTGGACGTCGTTGGAGCAAATCACGTTCAGGCCAAATTCCTCGGCGAGCTTCAGCAGGCCCGGGATGACCTGCTTCTGCTCGGGGATGCCGTGGTCCTGGATTTCGACGAAGTAGTTTTCCTTGCCGAAAATCTCGACGAAGCGCGCGCAGGCTTTGCGCGCCTCCTCGTAATCGCCGGCGAGCAGGCGCTGCGGCACGAGCGAGGCGAGGCAGCCGGTGAAGCCGATGAGGCCGCTCGCGTGTTTCGCCAGCGTCTCGATGTCCGTGCGCGGCTTGTAGTAAAAGCCCCTGAGGTGCGCGTCCGAGACGAGCTTCAGAAGGTTCTGGTAGCCGGTGAGGTTTTTCGCCAGCAAGCCGAGATGGAAGATGGTCTTCCCCTCGTCGTCGGTGCGGCCCTTTTTTTCGAGGCGCGAGGTTTCGACGAGGTAGAGTTCGCAGCCGATGAGGGGCTTGATGCCCTTGGCCTTGGCCTGCTGGTAAAACTCAATCGCGCCGTAGAGGTTGCCGTGGTCGGTGAGCGCCATCGCGCTCATGCCGAGCTCCGCGGCGCGATCCATCAGCCGGTCGATGCGGCAGCAGCCATCCAGCAGGCTGTAGTCGGAGTGGACATGGAGATGGACGAAGTTTTTGTCGACGGACGGCACGCGGGGTGGAAACAAACCGCCTCCGCTGTCCGCGCAAGGAGGGAAACAGGGAAACGAGCCGCGGCACTCCGCCGGTGCCTCGCGCCTCAGTCGAACGGGGTGAATTCCATCTGCAGTCTTAGTCTTCGCTCGGCGGTGAGCATGCTTTGCTTCGCGAACGCACCCGCCATCCGGCCTTCGGTGGTGACGATAATCTCCGCGCCGAGATCACGCAGCGTGCGCTGGGCGTCCGAGGTCAGAAACTTGGCCGGCACGGTCCATGTGCCGCTGCGGCTGCGAAACCATCCGGGGCCGATCGTGCGGCGGAGCGCAGCGGGGTCGTTGATGCTGCCGGTTTCGAGGACGCGGGTGCCGTCCG
>JANOCA010000096.1:0-2161 GCA_031411915.1 Opitutaceae bacterium | reverse complement strand
TCCGGAGAAATTCCGCGACCTCCGCCCCGCCGACTACCGCGAAGGCGGCACCACGGATCGCCTCGTGAGCTTCGCCGATTTCGCGCCCACGATGTGCAGTCTCGCCGGCATCAAGCCGCCGGCGTGGATGCAGGGCTACGCCTTTCTCGGCGAGTTCATCGCCCCCGCGCAGCCCTACGTCTATGGCTTCCGCGGCCGCATGGATGAGCGCTACGACCTCGTCCGCAGCGTGACCGATGGCCGCTACGTCTACCTGCGCAACTACCTCCCGCACCTCTCGCAGGGCCAGCACGTCGACACGCAGTTCAAGACGCCGACCACCGCCGTGTGGCGCAAACTCTACGACGAGGGCAAACTCAACGCCGCGCAAAGGATCTTCTGGCAGACGCCCAAAGCGCCCGAGGAACTCTACGATCTCCAGAACGACCGCGACGAAGTGAAAAACCTCGCCGCCTCGCCCGCGCACCAAGCGATCCTCGCCAAACTCCGCGCCGCTCAACAGGCCCAAGCGCGCCGCATCCGCGACCTCGGCTTCATCCCCGAAGGCGAGCGCCTCACGCGCGCCGGCACGCAGGCCCCCTACGACTTCGGCCATGACGACACGAAGTATCCCTACGAAAAAATATTCGCCGCCGCCGACCTCGCATCCTCTCTCAAGTCCGAAGCCGCGCCTGCGCTGAAAAAACTGCTCTCCGACACCGACAGCGCCGTCCGCTACTGGGGCGCCATCGGCTTGCAAATGCGTGGACCCTCCGCAGTCGGAGGCGCGCATCGTGAGCTCACCGCCTCGCTGGGCGACACGTCGCCCTACGTCCGCATCGTCGCCGCCGAAGCCCTCGGCCACTTCGGCAACGCCGCCGATCTCACCGCCGCGCTCCCCGTGCTCACGTCGCTCGCTGATTGGGGCAAGAACGATGTCTTCGTGTCCCTCGCCGCGCTCCACGCCATCGAGGCCCTCGGCCATAAAAAATACGCCACGGCCCGCGAAGCCCTCCTCGCCCTGCCGGCGAGCGGACCCTCCCCCGACTCCCGCTATGCCGCCTACATCCCGCGCATCCTCGGCGATCTCCGCGCGAGGCTCGGCGCCGAGCGCGCCGCGGCCACCGCCGGCGAAGCCAAAAAAGGAAAACGCAAAGCCGCGAACAACTGAAATTCCCAGAGGTGGGCCCTGCGCTCCGCGCGCGACGATTGCTCCCGCGTGCCGCCCGATCCTCGGCGCGACGCCAAGATTTTTGGGCGCGCCTCGCGCGCGCCTTGTCCCGACGGGCGCGGACGAGCCGCGCCCCTACGAAACGAGAACGCCGCTCAGAGCTCCTTGATGCGGATATTGCGCCAGCGGATTTCCTCGCCCGGTTTTTTCTGGGCGTTGATGGAGTGGACCTGCAGCGCGATCAGGCCGCGGCGGGTCATGCCGTCCTTGAAGTCCGCCGCCTTGACGCCGTTGATCCAAGTCTGGATTTGGTCGCCCTTGCACTGGATGCGGGCCTGGTTCCACTCGCCCTGCCTGAAGGCCTGCTGCGCGGCCTTGTTGTCCTTCAGGTCGGCGAGCCACCCGCGGCGCGCCTCGTCATAGACGCCGCCGGTGTAGGCGCGCGGCGAGGGATCGATTTCATACTGGTAGCCGAAGACGCGGTCGGCGGGAAATTTCTTCTTTTTCCCGGCGATCTCCGCCTCGGTCTCTTTCGTGTAGAACTCGCTGCGGAACTGCACGCCGGAGTTCATGGCGGGCGCGACCTTGAATTCGAACTCGAGGACGAAGTCGCCGTAGGTCTTCTTAGTGCAGAGAAAACTGTTCGGCGTGCCGGCCACCGTCTGGCCGACGATGGCGCCGTCCTCGACGCGATAGAGCGCCTTGCCGCTGCGCTGCTCCCAGCCGTCGAGCGTCTTGCCGTCGAAGAGAGCAACCCACCCGGCGTCGGCCGCGCGGCTGAATGTCGCGAGGAAAAACGCGCCGACGAGCGCGAGGAGGAGCAGCAGGCGGAAAGAGCAAGGGGAGGATTTTTTCATATAATCAGCAGAATGGATCTACCTGAATTTCCTCCGGAGCAGCCTAGCGTTCAATCTCAAAGGCCACGCACCACGAGACGGGAGTGGCCTCCCATCGACCAAAGGTGGCAACCTCAACCCAGACGTTGCAGTGGCGTGCACGGCTGCGGACAGG
>JANOCA010000095.1:0-1584 GCA_031411915.1 Opitutaceae bacterium | reverse complement strand
CACGTCTTCCTTGCGGCGCACTTGTTTGGCCCCGATCCCGAAGCCGTTGGCGATCTTCACGAAGTCGGGATAGGTGACTTCGGGGAGGTCGCCTTCGCCGTGCCCTGTGTACTCGGGATGGTCGATCGGCCCGAGATACGTGTGGCCGCGGTTGCCTCCGTGGAACCGGTCTTCCCACTGCACGACCATGCCGAGGTGCTGGTTGTTGAGCAGCATGACCTTGGGGGCGATCTTCTCGGTGAAGCAGCAGGCGAGTTCCTGGATGTTCATGAGAAAGCTGCCGTCGCCATCGATGTCGATGCAGAGGTGGTCCGGGAAAGCGACTTTCGCGCCCATGGCGGCGGGGAGGCCGAAGCCCATGGTGCCGAGGCCGCCGCTGGTGATCCAGGTGCGGGGCTTGTTGAAGTGGAAGTACTGGGCAGCCCACATCTGGTGCTGGCCGACGCCCGTGGCGACGATCGTCTTATCCAGTTGGCCGCGGTCGCGGATGATTTCGTAGAGCCGCTTGATCGCCGCTTGGGGCAGGATCGCGTCGTCGCGGTCGTTGAACTTGAGCGGCTCGGCTTCGCGCCAGTCGTCGATCTGGCGCATCCAGTCGGTGTAGCGACCACCGGCCACGAGGTCCGCGTTCTCTTCTTCGCGGAGCATCGCGCAGAGTTCGCCGAGTGTCGATTTCAAGTCGCCGTGGACGGGGATGTGCGCGAACTTGTTCTTGTGGATCTCGCTGGCGTCGATGTCCACGTGGACGATCTTGCCGTGCTTGGCGAACTCGGTGAGCTTGCCGGTCACGCGGTCATCGAAGCGCACGCCGAACGCGAGCAGGAGGTCCGCTTCGTTGATGGCGTAGTTCGAGTAGACCGTGCCGTGCATGCCGAGCATTTGCAGGCAGAGGTAGTGATCCGCGGGGAACGTCCCGAGGCCGTGGAGCGTGAGACCCACGGGGATGCCGGCGTTCTCGGCGAACTCGCGGAGGAACTCGGACGCGCCGCTGTGGATCGTGCCGCCGCCGGCGTAGATGAACGGTCGCTTGGCCGTCCGCAGAGCGTCGAGGATCGGCTTCAATTCCGCCCGGCTCGGCTTGCGGAACGGCTTGTACCCCGGCAGGTTCATCGGCGGATCCCACTCGGGCACGATCCGCTTCGTCTGAACGTCCTTGGGCATGTCGATCAGCACCGGCCCGGGACGACCCGTGGTGGCGATGTGGAACGCTTCCTTAACCACGCGGGCCACGTCTTCGGTGCGGGTGACCAGGTAGTGGTGCTTGGTGATCCCCCGGCAGATTTCCACCATCGGCGTTTCTTGGAACGCGTCGTTCCCGAGAACCGTCGTGCTCACCTGCCCCGTGATCGCGATCAGCGGCACGGAGTCCATCTTCGCATCGGCGATGCAGGTGACGAAGTTGGTCGCCCCCGGGCCGGAGGTGCTCATGCAAACGCTGGCCTTGCCCGTAGTGCGGGAGTAGCCATGGCCCATGAAGCCGCCGCCCTGTTCGTGGCGAGGCAGGATGGTGCGGATCTGGCCTTCGACGCGGGTGAGCGACTGGTGGATCGGCATGGACGCGCCGCCCGGGTAGGCGAATACGAC
>JANOCA010000094.1:0-2371 GCA_031411915.1 Opitutaceae bacterium | reverse complement strand
AGGCGGCTACGGCTACAATCACGGTGGCCCGCCCACCGGCTACGGGTATGGCTACGGCGGCTACGGCTATGGCGACGGCGAGGGCCGCGCCCAGGTGCAGCGCACGTTGCAGGACTACCTGCTCATCCTGCGCGAACGCATCTGGTATGTGGTCGTCGTCTTTCTCGTCATCGTGTCGAGCACGCTCGTTTACACGCTCGGTGAGACCAAAATCTACCAGTCCACCGCGACCCTGCAGGTCTTCCGGCGCGACCCCCAGCCGATGCCGGTCCAGCAGGTGATGGAAAACAGCATCCTCTCGCAGGAGGATTTTCTCACGCAGGTGAAGATCCTCGACAGCGCCACCATCATCGATCGCGTGGCGAAGCGGATCACGGGCGACACCCTCCGGGATTTCCTCGCTCCCTACGAGAAGAGCGCGGTGAACGCGGCGTTCGTCACCGACATCATCGCACGGAATCGCCGGGTGACGCCCCAGCGGCTGACACTGGTCGTCGCGGTCTCCTACCAGCATCCCGATCGGGTCGTCGCGGCCAGGGTCGCCAACTTTTTCATCGACGAATATCTCAACAACAACCAGCGGCTCCGCTCCGATGCGCAGGACAAGGCGGGCGAGGACCTGCAGCGCGCCGTCGAGGACCAGCGCAAGAAGGTCGACGAGCTCGCGCTCAAGCGCCAGCGCTACAAGGAAAAGCTCGGCACCGTCTCGCTCGATCAGCGCAAGGACATCGTCAGCGAGTCCCTCAAGGCCCTCAACCTCGACGTCCATCGCTCGCAGATCGTGCTTCAGGCGGCCGAGACGCGCGTCAACCAGATCAAGGACTATCGCGCGCGCGGCGCCGACCTCACGGGACTGCCGTTCATCTCCTCGTCGCAGCTGATCAACGAGCTCAACCAGCAGGTGGCGTTGCAAAAGATCCAGCTCGCCAAGCTCGGCGAACGCTACGGCGAGCTGTGGCCCACGATGATTGAGGCGCGCAACGCCCACGCGCAGACCCAGCGCGAGCTCCAGCGCCAGGTCGACTCGGTCGCCTCGCAGCACGAGGCCGAATACGAGGCGGCGAAGAAGACCCACGCGCTGCGCGTGCAGGAACTCGACCGCATCAAGGCCGAGTCGCTCACGATCGACGCCGCCGCCGTCGAATACGACCAGATCGAGCGCGACTTCAAGACCCAGGAGCTGATCCTGCAGAACATTGCGGCGCGCACGCGCGAGACCTCGATGACGAGCAACTTCGACACCCGCAACGCCCGCATCGTCGATGCGGCGGTGCCGAGCCCGGCGGAGCGCCCCATCTCGCCGAATCTCACGCTCAACCTCGGCCTCGGCGTCATGGGCGGGCTCGGCCTCGGCCTGGCGTTCGCGTTCGTCGTCGCGTTCATCGACGACCGGGTGAAGAGCTCGTTCGACATCGAGGGCGTCGTCGGCCTCCCGCTCATCGGCATCATCCCCGAGATCAAGAAACTCGATCTCGCCGAGAAGGCGCAGATCGTGGCCTCCAACGCGGACCCGCAGGTGGCCGAGGCTTTCCTCACGCTGCACTCCAGCCTGCGGCTCAAGGACGAGAGCAAGAACGCGAAGTGTATCTTGATCACGAGCACGATTCCTGGCGAGGGAAAGTCATTCACGACGACGAACCTTGCGCTCACCTTCGCCGCGCACGGCGAGAAGGTCATCGTCGTGGACTGCGACCTGAGGAAGCCGAACATCCACAAGTCGTTTCGCGTGGAGAACCTCAGGGGCGTGATCGACGTGTGCGCCGGCCACGCCAAGCTCGAGGATGTGGTGCTCCGCAACGTGCAGCCCAACCTCGACGTGCTGCCCTCCGGCGGCCGCGCGAAGAACCCGACGCAGGTGCTCAACAGCAAAGGCTTCGAGGTCATGATCTCCGATCTGCGCAAGACCTACGACCGCGTCTTCGTGGACACGCCGCCGCTCGCCGCCGTGAGCGACGCGCTCATCGTGCTGCCGCTCGTCGACGGCTCCATCTTCACGATCTTCTTCAACAAGGTGCGGCGGAAGGCCGCGCAGTTCGGCGCGAAGAAGCTGCTTGAGGCCAACGTGCCCAATTTCGGCGCCGTGCTCAACGGCCTGAACCTCGCCGTCTCCGGCTACTACTACGCCCAATACTACGACAAGTCCTACAAGGACTACTACGTCGTGAAGGCGAAGGACGACAGTCTGGAGAAGGAGAAGTGAGCGGGTGGGCGGGCACGTCCCCGTGCCCGCATTTTGTCCGGCTTCTCACATTTCCCATGCGGGCACAGGGACGTGCCCGCCCACCACGTTTCACCGCGCCGCCGCGCGCCGCAGCCGATCGTTGATGGCGCGGCCGATGCCGCGATCCGGAGCGAGTTCGGCGTGGATGCG
>JANOCA010000093.1:0-2269 GCA_031411915.1 Opitutaceae bacterium | reverse complement strand
GTGGCGGCAATCGGGCACCTGGTCACGGCGCCGGGTGTGAACCGGTATCTGGATTTCGGCGCCGAATGGTCGCTCGAAAATCTCCGTCAGCTCGTCGAGACGACCGAGGGCGGCCTCGATTACGTTTTCACGGGCGCTCTCCGGGGCAAGGACGGCGACTACGAGATCGTGCTCCGCGTGTGGGAGGTGAAGTCGTTCCGTGAACGGAAATCCTTCTCGGCGCGCTGGACGCCCGCCACGGCGGACCCCGCGCTCGCGCAGCTGCTCGGTGATGTGCGTGCCTTCATGGAGTGGTCGCCGGCCAGCGCCGCGCTGGCCTTCGCGATCCCGGTGCAGCCGCGCGCGTGGCTCGACACGCTCGGCGCCTCGCTCGGGCTCTTCCTTCTCTGAAAAAACATCCTGCCGCGGGAGCAGCTCGCCCCGGTGGCGGATGATTTGCGGACTGCGGGCGAGCGTGCGGCCGCAAGCGAGATCGCGTCGCTGGCGTTCCTTACGCTCCGGTCGCGCGCCGCCCAGCTGGGCTTCGACCCGACGCCGGCGGCGCCGCTCGCGCGGTCTGCGCTGCTCGACGAAGCGAAAGCAGTCCTCGGACTGTAGGCGCGGCCGCTGGCCGGGCTGTCCGAATCGAGGATTGGGGGGGTGGTCCGTTTATTGTGGGAGGGGCTTAATGCCCCGACGAATCGCGGGGTAAACCCGCACCCACAGTTCAGGCCGAATCCAACTGACCCACTGCCGGGTTGCGTCATGCCTTGCCGGCCCAGCGGGCGGGCCTAAAAGAAACCATTCATGTCGACGCCCACCTCGGACCTGCGCATCCGCGCGACCACACCGTTGATCACGCCGGCGGCGCTCGCAGGCGAGCTGCCGCTGCCCGAGGCCGGAGCCGCGCACGTCGCGCAGGCCCGCCGCGAGATCGCGGGCATCGTCACGGGCGCGGACGACCGCCTGCTGGTGGTCGTCGGCCCGTGTTCGATCCACGATCCGGCGGCGGCGTTGGAGTATGCGGCGCGGCTGCGCGAGGCGGTGCCGTTGCATGCGGGCGAGCTGCTGATCGCGATGCGCGTGTATTTTGAGAAGCCGCGCACGGTCATGGGCTGGAAGGGCCTGATCAACGATCCGCTGCTCGACGGCAGTTTCAAAATCAACCTGGGCCTCCGGCGGGCGCGCGAGGTGATGCTGGGCGTCGTCGCCGCGGGGTTGCCGGTGGCGACGGAATTTTTGGACACCACGCTCGGCCAATACTACGCCGACCTCGTCGCGTGGGGTGCCATTGGCGCGCGCACGGTCGAGAGCCAGGTGCATCGCGAATTGGCGTCGGGTCTCTCGATGCCCGTGGGCTTCAAGAACCGCACCGATGGCGATCTGCAGGTCGCGGTCGACGCGATCCGCTCCGCCCGGCACCCGCATTGGTTTCCCTCGCTCACCCGCGATGGCGCGCCGGCAGTGATGGGCACGGCGGGCAACGAGCACACGCACCTCGTGCTGAGGGGCGGCACCGCCGGCCCGAATTTTGCCGCCGCGCACGTGCAGGCCGCCACCGCGTTGCTGCGAAAAAACAATCTGCCGCCGCACGTGATGATCGACTGCTCGCATGCCAACAGCGGCAAGGACCCCGCGCGCCAGCCGGCTGTCGCGGCCGAAATCGCCGCGCAGATCGCCGGGGGCGATCGCGCAATCGCGGCGGTGATGATCGAGAGCAACCTCCTCGGCGGCGCGCAGGAATATGGGGCGCGCCCGCTGGTGCATGGCCGCAGTGTCACCGACGGCTGCCTCGCGTGGGAGCAGACGCTGCCGGTCCTGGCAGCGCTCGCGGATGCGGTGCGCAAGCGCCGCCGCGGCGCGGCCTGACCGGGATGCCCGCCACTTTCAAAATCAACTGCGACCGCGGCGGCGCTACATCTGCTCACGACTCTGCGTGACGCGCGCGGAGTTCTTGTTGTGGGTGCGACCGGGCTCGTTCTCCGCGAAAACTCCCGTGGCTCGTTTCCGAAACGGCCACGGGAGAATTTGCTCCGCTAGCAGAGCTCAACTCCGCTAGCGAAGCTCAAGCGTGGCCTGCTTAGCCTTCGAACCGGCGATCGCCATAGCGGACGGACGAGGACGGGTCCGTTCCCGGCCGATCCCCGGCGGGATAATCGCCGGAGTTGTATTCAGCCAACGTTTCCTCAATGGCCTCCCGGGTCTCACCGGTGCGCTTCTGGATGCGCCCGATCAGCTCCTCTTCCTTGCCCTCGATGAACTGCAGATCGTCGTCGGTGAGCGACGCCCA
>JANOCA010000092.1:0-9616 GCA_031411915.1 Opitutaceae bacterium | reverse complement strand
AACCTTAACGGGGGGGTGGGGGTCCCCCCAACCGGGCTGTTTTGCAACTGCCATCGTCCTCAACCGGGGTGGGGGCCCCCCCCGCTCCACCCTCACCCTTTCGCCGGCGGCTTCAGTTGCAGCAGCACGTTGGCGAGCGTGATGAGACCGCCGCCCACGAGCAGCGTCCACGTCGCCGTCTCGTTGCCATAGGCGATGCCCGCCCACACCGAGAAGATCGCCGGCAGAAAAAGCGCCATCATCGAACCGAAGATCGGCTCGATGCAGTAGATGAGGCCTGCCTCGGTCGCCGTGATTTTCGGCTGCCACGCGTTCATCAGCGAAAACGATCCGTAGGTGCAGAACACCGTGAGCACGCCGGTGAAGACGAGCCAAGGCGCCGAGGTCCACGGCGTGAGCAGCGCCGCCATGTCCGGCGCCGTCGCGCCCGCCAGCACCCAGAACACCACCGCCTCCGTCGCAAACATCACGAACGTGATCTGCGGTGCTCGGTTCCCCGAAAATTCCTTCCGCTCCAGCGTGAGGATCTGCCCCATGAAAAACAGCGAGGAGAGCAGCGTCTCCCACTCGCCGCGCCCGAGGTGCATCGCCGAGAAATCAAAGCGGCCGAGGATTGCCACGCCCGCGAGCACGAGTGCGCAGCACGTCCACACGACCGCGCCCGGACTGCGCCGCGCGCGCACCGCGATCCACACCGGGATCAGGATCGCGTAGAACTGCGTCAGGAAAGCCGAGGTGCTCGCCTCCGTGAATTGCAGCCCGTCGTTCTGGAACAGCATCCCCGCCGAGGAGAACAGCCCGATGATCACGCCCTGCTTCCACTCGCCGCGCGTCGCCCGCCAGATATCGCGGGGCCGCAGCGCGAGCATCAGCAGCACCGCGAGCAGGAAGCGCGGCGCTATCGTGTAGATCGCCGAGAACCACGTGCCCGCGTGCGGCAGCAGCTTCGCATGCAGCAGCATGGTGGCCTTGATAACCGGGAAGCTCAGCCCCCAGAAAAAATTCGCGACCAGCAGCATCGCGAGGGCGCGGGTGCGTTGATCGGGTGCGGCGGGTTCCATGGGGAAACCGCCAACGTGCGCCCGCGGTGGTCGCGCGCCAAGTGAATTGGCGGCGTCCGCGTGGCACTTGTTCACATCCGCGCAGTCTTTGTTCGCCTCACCCGAAGTCGCCGTTCTAAGAAGTGCGCGGTTCGGACGTCCCTCCCCCGCCCATGAAACCCATTGCGTTCGTGCTCGTCGGCTCGCTCGCGGCCAATGCCGCTCTCCTCGGTCTCTTCGCTGTCCAGCCCGACCTCGCGCCACCCGCCATCCGCGACTGGTTTCTCAGCGACGCGGATCGCACGACGCAGCAGGCCGCCCTCCGCGCCCAGCGTGATCGCGCGGAGGCCGACGCCCGGGTGGCCGAGGCCAGGCGCGCCGACCTCTGGTCCGCGATTCGGACGGATGACGTGCGGACACTCGTGGCCCGCCTGAAGGCCGCCGGCTTCTCGTCCGCCCTCGTCCACGCGATCGTCAACGCGCGCCTTGAGGCGACGTTCGCCTCGCGCATGCAGGCGCTCGTCGGCACGGTCGGCGACACCCCGTTCTGGAAGCCCGAGCCGTTCAGCTCGATGAGCAACTCCCGTTTCTACGAGGCCCAGAGCCAGATTTACCGTGATCGGGCCAAGGCGCTCCGCGAACTCCTCGGCGACGACTACTACGCCTTGGGCGGCGGCGACGCCACCGCGGCGCAACGCCGCCAGTTCGGCGAACTGCCCAAGGCCAAGATCGATCTCATCCAGCGAATCAACGACGACTACAACGAGATCGCCGCGCAGGTGCGCGCCGCCACCAACGGCATCTTGCTCCCCGAGGACCGCGCCCAGCTCGCCCTACTCGAGCGCGAGAAGCGCGCGGACCTCGCCGCGATTCTCTCGCCCGCGGAACTCGAGGACTACGAGATGCGCAGCTCGACCATCACCGCTCGGCTGCGCAGCGCGCTCACGCTCTTCGACGCCACCGAGGCGGAGTTTCGCGCCATCTTTCGCGCGCAGCAGCCGTTTGCCGAAATCCTCTACCCGCCCAGCGTCGGAGGCGTCACGCGTTTCAGCCAGGAGGATTCCCGGAAACGCGCGGACGCGGAGAAACAAATCGCCGATCAGCTCAAGGCCGCGCTCGGCGAGCAGCGCGCCGCCGACTACGCCCGCGCCAGCAACTACGAGTATCAAAACCTCCACCGTCTGGCCCAGCGGGAGAACATTCCGCTCGCCGCCATCAACCAAGCCTACGACCTCCGCCTCACCGCGACGGCGGAATCGATGCGCATTCACGATGCGAAGCTGGAGCCAGCGGCCCGCACCGCGGCCCTGCAGGCTCTGGCCGCGTCGTCGCGCGCCGAACTCGTCCGGCAGCTCGGCCCGGCCGTCGCCGAGAGCTACGCGAAAAACCTTTCCTGGCTCAACGGCATCGAGCGCGGCTACGCCCTCCGGGTGAGCCCCGACGGCCGCACCACCACTTTTATGTCCGCGCCGACCGCCCCCAAAAAATAGCGCCGCCATGAAAACCCCCGCCCTCATCCTTCTCGCCGCGTCGGTGCTCGCCAACGCCGCGCTCGCCTGGCTCGCTTTCGACGGCAGCTCGCGCGTGACCGCTGAGCGCAACGCCTCCGCCCAGACCGCCGCGGCTCAAAAATCCACGCCGCCCGAGGCCCCGCGCATCGATCCCTCGACGTGGGCCCGGCTCCAGAGCGACGACCTGCCCACGGTTGTCGCCCGGCTGCGCGCCGCCAAATTCCCGCCCGATGTCATTCGCGCCGTGATGACCGGCCTCGTGACGGAGCAGTTCGCCGCCCGCCGCCGCGCCCTCGATCCGGATGCCGCCCAGCGCGTGTTTTGGAAAGATGCCCGCCCGGACCCCTCCCTGCAGATTGCGTTGGCCCGGCTGGCCTCCGAGCAGGAGAAGACGCTCCGTGAAATCCTCGGGCCCGATGCGCTCAGTCAGGACCCGCTCGCGCTTGCCCGGCTACGCTCGCGGTTCGGCCCGCTCGCGCCGGACAAGCTCGACGCCGTCCGGCATATCGAGGCCGACTTTAATTTGAAGCGAAGCGAGCTCTACTACACCAAGGGCTCTTACAATTCCGCCGATCTCGCTCCGCTCGAACGGGAGCAACGCGCCGCCCTCGCCGCCATTCTGTCGCCCGCCGAACTTGAGGAATTCGATCTGCGCAGCAGCCGCACGGGCCAGTCCATGCGGACCGAGCTGGCGGCCTTTGATCCCACCGAGGCGGAGTTCCGCGCGATCTTCCAGTTCCGCCAGGCGTTCGATGAGCGCTACAACTCCAGCAACACCGTCGGAATCCCGAGCCAGGAACAGATGCGCGAGCGCAGCGAAGCGCAGAAGGAGCTCAAGGCACAGATCAATTCCCTCCTCGGCGCGGCGCGCGCGGCTGAATACGAGCGCGCGACAGACTTCAACTTCCGCCAGACCAGCCAGCTCGTGGCGCGCTACGAACTTCCGCCCGAGACCGCCACCAACCTCTGGCAGACCCAGAAGGAATTCGAGCGACGCCGCGGCGAACTCTACACGGCCGGGGCGGCCACCGCGCCGGAGCAGCGCCAGCAGCAGTTGAACGCGATGCAGCAGGAAGCGACCGCGCGCGTGACCTCGCTGCTCGGAAACGCCAGCCGGGTCGACGCCTACAAGCAATACGGCGGCTCATGGCTGCAGAATCTGGTGCCGCGGCCCGCGCCGCGAAACTGATCAATCGCGCGCACGGCTCGACAAGCCACCGCGCGCGCGCCACTTCTCTCGCGCATGGCGAAGGCAAGCAGCGGAGGGAAACTTCCCAAAAAGGACTACGAGGCGCGCGTGCCCGCGCTCCGCGAGGCGCTCATCCAGCTCCAGATCGCCGTGCAGCCGGCGACGTTTCCCGTGCTCCTCGTGATCGCGGGCGACGATGCCTCGGGCAAGGGTGACGTCGTCAATGTCCTCAACGGCTGGCTCGACCCGCGCGGCGTCGAGACCTTCGCCTTCCACGATCCCAGCGACGAGGAGCGCGACCGGCCGCCCATGTGGCGCTACTGGCGCTCGCTGCCGCCGCGCGGCCGCATGGCCATCTACGCCGGCGGCTGGCACGGCGATGCGTTCGCCACCGATCCCCGCTCGCCGCGCGAGCTGGCGCAGTTCGACGCGACGCTCGCGCGCCTCGCCCATTTCGAGGGCCTGCTCGCCGAGGGCGGCGCCCTGCTCGTGAAAATCTGGCTCCGCCTCAGCCAAAGCGCCCAGGGCGATCGCCTGCACGAACTCGAGAGCGATCCCGACACCGCTTGGCGCGTCTCGCCCGACGACTGGAAGCACCACCGCGACTACGAGCGCCGCGCCCGGCTCGCCGCCCGCCTGCGCCGCGCCACCGAGCAGGCCGACGCCCCGTGGCATCTCGTCGAGGCCGCCGATCCGCGCGCCCGCAACCTCGCGATCGCCGAGACCCTCCTCGCCCGTTTCCAGAAACACCTGCGCGCGCAGGCCGCGCGCCCCGCGCCGAAAAAGCCGCGCCGCATCACGCCGCTGCGCGCCGCCGGCCTGCGCCGGCTGAAGGCCCTTCCGTTGCATCACGCGCTCTCCGAATCCATCTACGAGGCCAAGCGCGACAAGTGGCTCGGCCGTCTCAACCAAGCCGTGCGCAACGCCACGCAGCGCGGCCGCTCCATCGTCTGGGTCTTCGAGGGCTGGGACGCCGCCGGCAAGGGCGGCGCGATCCGCCGCCTCACCAGCGCGATCGACGCGCGCGACTACCGCGTGATCCCCGTCGCCAAGCCGACCGACGAGGAGAAGTCGCACCACTACCTCTGGCGTTTCTGGCGCCACCTCCCGCGCGCCGGCCGCGTGACGATCTACGATCGCTCGTGGTATGGACGCGTGCTCGTCGAGCGCATCGAGGGTTTTTGCCGCGCCGACGAGTGGCGCCGCGCGTTCGAGGAGCTCAACGATTTCGAGGCGCAGCTCACGGGCCACGGCATCATCGTGCTCAAGTTCTGGCTGCACATCTCCCCCGCCGAGCAGCTCCGCCGTTTCCGCGAGCGCGAGGAGACCGCCTACAAGCGCCACAAGATCAACGCCGAGGACTGGCGCAACCGCCGCCAGTGGGCCGCCTACGAGGTCGCGGCCGGCGACATGCTTGCGCTCACCGACCGCCCCGCCGCGCCCTGGCACCTCGTGCCCGCCGACAACAAGCGCTTCGCCCGCCTCGAGATCCTGCGCGCCTCATGCAAGACCATCGCGGCCGCATTGGAGCAGGATTGATCCATGCTGCTGCTCGCCCTCCTCACCCCGCTTTTCCTGATCTTCGAGATCTGGCAGCTCGTGATGTGCGAGCGTCACCTCGGGCTGAAACAAATCGCCAGCGGTTCGGACCCGCGGCGGCACGGGCCCGCGGAGACCACGGCGTTTTTCTGGAGCGTGCTGCTCATCTCCTACTGGGTCTGGATGATGCTTCTGTTCACGGTGCCTGAAGTGCGCGTGCAGGGCGCGGGCCTGCTCGTGATTTCCGTGCTCGGCTACACGATCCGCCGCGGCGCGCCGCTGCGCTGGATTCTGGTCGTGCTGACTTTCGAGGGCGCAATCCGGCTGGGACTGCTGTTCTCGCTCGCCACGACCGCGTGGCGCGAACTGGTTTGACAACCCAAGCGCCCGATCGGCTGGACGGAAAAATCTCCAGCGGAAATCGGCCGAATACCCTGTGTCCCTCGTTGGGCTGGTAGCCGCGAGCTTGAGCGAGTGGAGCGTTCGTCCACTCGCTCACGCTCGCGGCCACGACATCGGAGACGCCTTATAACCCGAGGCGCCGCGTCTCCTGCTTTGGCGCGGGCTCGGCGAACGACGCGGCGAAAAACTCCTGCGCCGCGGAGACGAGCTTCGCATACTTGCCGTAGTCGCCCGCCCACGAGTTGGGCACGCACACCCGCTTGATCACCCCGCGGCCGACGCGGTCCGGCGCCTCAGCATCGGCGGCGAGCTCGAGCGCGAATTTCGGATCCAAGGTGTGGACGACGTAGTGGCGGGCGCCGGCGCGTTCGTCGCGCTCGATGCGGAGGAAAGGGGAGGCGTTCATCGCGCACCCGGACCGTGGGGCGCCGCACCCGGGGGCACAACCCCGGAATGCCGACCCCCGAATGCCATCGGCTGTTTTCCCCTTGAGCCGCACCGCGGCGCGACGCACAAACTTTTCGCCGTCGGTCCGCATGCTGCCCGCCTTCCGCGAGACCGCGGCACCGTCCTTTCATGAATCCCCCCGCTTCGCATCCCCGCCTGCCGGTGTGGCCTTTTGCCGTGGCCGACGCCGCCCTCCTCGCCGCCGCCGCCTACCTCGCCTTCCAGGGCGGCGACCCGCTGCCCTCGACCACGATCCTCGCGATCGCCGCGTGCGTCGGGCTCGGCGCCATCGTGCTGCTCGTGCCCTTCATCGCGGCCTACGAGCGGGCGAAGAACGAGGCGCTCGACGAACGCCAGCGCACGCTGGAGGCCATCGCCGGCACGGTCGCCTCCGCCGCCGAGCAAATCGGGATCGCCGCCACCGGTCTCCACAGCATCGCCGATCTTTCGCACAAGAACCTGCGCCAGGCCGAGCAGCTCCCGCACAAGCTGCAGGAGAAGGTCGCCGAGTTTCAGGCGCAGCTCTCCGCCGCCGCCGACGCCGAAAAGGAGGAACTTGAGCGCGAGCTGCTCGCCCTGCGCACCAGCGAGAGCGAGCGCCTCGATCAGGTCTCGCAGCGCATCGCCAAGCTCACCGCCGAGTGGGCCAAGCTCGAGTCCGCCAACCGCGATCACCTCGCCAGCCTCGCGCGGGAACTCGACGCGCGAATCGCGCGGCTTGATGCGCTCGCCCGGAGCGCGGTTCCCGCCGCCGCCGCGGCGGCCGTCGTCGCGTTTGCCGCCGCCGAGGATGCACCCGAACCCGCCGCCTCGCCCGAATCCGACACCAACCCACCCCTGCCCAAACGCCCCCGCAAGCCTCGCCGCGATCCGGTGACCGATCCAGCCGCCGAGCCCGCGCCCGCCGTGGCTGCGATCGCGCCGGTCACCGAGGTTCGCGCCGGCGAGCCGCCGCCGATTCCCCTCGCCGCGATCTCGGAGGTCGCGCCGGTCGCACCCGCCACGGCGGACCCGTTTCCCAGCCATATCGCGACGGTCCCTCTGGACGAGCCGCTTGCCCCTGCGGATGCACCGGTTGCCCCGCGCAAGCGCGCCCCGAAGAAATCCTCGGAGGACGAAACGCCCGGCCTCGGCCTCGATCTTGAGGAAACCGCTTCCGCGGGCGCTCCCGCCGAGCGCACCCTCAGCTCCGATGGCGCGACGCGCCTGATCGCCACCGCCTACATTGGCATCGGCAACCGGCTCTTCATCCGCGGCGAAGGCCCGGGCCTCGCTTGGGACAAAGGCGTGCCGCTGCAGTTCGTCTCCATCGGCAAGTGGCGCTGGGAAACCAACGACGCCACCGCGCCCGTGCGCTTCAAGCTCTACAAGAACGACGAGGCCGAGTGCACCACCCTTGGCACGCAGGCGCTCGACCCGGGTCACCAGCACGAGATGACGGCGGCGTTCTGAGCGAGGTGGGGCTCGATCGGATCGGGTAGCCCTGCTCGTGAGAGCAGGGACGGTTGGGAGCTTGCGCGTGATCCGTCCCGCCTCTCACGAGGCGGGCTACTACCAGAACCGCAGGCATTATTTTCAGTAGTGCGGCGGCCGCTCGTGCGGCAGATCATCCTCGCCACCGGCGGCGGGACCGCCCGTCGTGCGGCCCGCGCGATCGCGCAGAGCGCTCAGCTCGCGCCGCAGCGCGGCGAGTTGGTCCGCCAGCTCGAGCATGGCCTTGTCCTGCTCGGTCACGTGGCGCTCGAGATAGGCGATCTTCTCCTCGAGGCGTTGGAGGCGATCGTTCACGGCGTGGAAGGCTTCGGCGCGGACTTGAGCTGCTCTATCTCGGGGATCACGACGCGTTGGTAGCAGTCGGGACAGACCGAGTGGCTGAAATCCGAGCCCGTGCGCTCCGAGATGTAGCCCTCGATCTGCTGCCAGTAGTTCTGGTCGTCGCGGATTTTTTTGCAGTAGGTGCAGATGGGCATCATCTGCTCGAGCTGCCGCACCTGCCGCGTGTAGCCGAGGATGCGCTCGGCCACGCGCAGGCGCATCCAAAGTTCGGAAACATCCAGCGGCTTGCTCAGGAAGTCATCGACCCCCGCATCGGCCGAGTCGGTGCGGTTCTGCTCCGAGGCGTCGCGCGCCGTGAGCAAGATGAAATACACATACTCCCCGTCCGTGCGCGCGCGGATCCGCCGGCAGAGATCGAGGCCGTCGCCGCGCGGCATCGTCCAGTCGCTCACGATCACGCGCACATCGTCGTGCCGCTGGAAGGCCGCCCAGCCCGCTTCGCCGTCGCCGGCCTCGATCACCTCGTGACCGAGGCGCTGCAGCGCCTGGCGCAGCACGGCGCGGGCGACCGCATTGTCTTCGACGGCGAGGATCTTCACGGTGATTTTGCCTCCAAGATCTCCCGCACATGGTAGCGCTGGCGCGCCCGCACGACCTGATAGGTGCGCCCGACGTATTCGCCGATGAGGCCGATGCCGACCATCGTCACGCTGATCAGGAAAAACAAAATGCCGAAGAGCGTGAACAGGCCGCCCTCCTCAGGGCCGATGATGAGCCGGCGACCCGCGAGGATCAGCACGAGCAGGAAGCTCCCCGCCGAGCACGCCAGCGCGAACATCGTGAAAATCTGCAGCGGCGCGATCGAGAAACCGGTGATGAGATCGAAGTTCAGCCGCACGAGCCTGCCGAACGAGTAGTTCGACACGCCCGCGTGCCGTTCCTCATGCCGCACGCCGACCTCGGTCGGTTGGTCGGCAAACGTGTAGGCGAGCGCCGGGATGAAGGTGTTGATCGCCCCGCTGCGCACGATGGCGTCGATGATCGGCCGGCGATACGCGCGGAGCATGCAGCCCTGATCCGTCATCTCGATGCTCGTGGTCTGCTCGCGCACGAAGTTGATCAGCTTGGAGGCGTAGGTGCGGAAGAACGAATCCCGCCGCTCGAGCCGGAAGCCCCCGACGTAGTCGTGGCCGGCGTCGATTTTGGCAAGGAGCTTGGGGATTTCCTCCGGCGGGTTCTGCAGATCGGCATCAAGCGTGACGATCACCTCGCCCCGCACGCGCTCGAACGCCGCCATGATCGCCATGTGCTGGCCGTAGTTGGCGTTGAAATCGATCACACGCGTCACGTCGGGCCGCGCGGTGAATTGGGCGCGCAGCAGGTCGATCGAACGATCGGCGCTTCCGTCGTTGGTGAAGAGGATCTCGTAGGTGCGGCCGATCGCGTCGAGCACCGGGTAGAGCCGCGCGAACAGCACGGGGAGATTGAGCTCCTCGTTGTAGACGGGGATGACGATCGAGAGCTGGGGCGCGCTCATGGCTTCCGATGGGCCTGGAGAATCGCCGCGAGACCATCGACCACGCGCGCGACATCGGCGCGCGTCATCGCGGGGAAGAGCGGCAGCGAGAGGATATTCCGGCAAACTCCCTCTGCGATCGGTAGGTCTCCTTCCTTCCAGCCAAGGCGGCGGTAAACGGCGAAGAGATGGATCG
>JANOCA010000091.1:0-3116 GCA_031411915.1 Opitutaceae bacterium | reverse complement strand
TCGGCCAGATCGCGGTCAAAGCGTGGCTCGGCAATCCGGCCACGGCCACCGAAACCTCCGGGGTCGGCTGGATTCTCGGCGAGGAATGGGTGCCGTATCAGCGCGAGACGTTCGTGACGCCCGCCTTCCCCGGCTACACCTCGGGCCACAGCACGTTCAGCCGCGCCGCCGCCGAAGTCCTCACCCGTTTCACCGGCAGCGAATTTTTCCCCGGTGGCCTTGCTGCCTACAGCTTCGCCGCCGGCAAAAGCCTCGGCTTCGAGGCCGGTCCCGCCGCCGACGTCCAGCTCCAATGGGCGACCTACTTCGACGCCGCCGATCAGGCCGGCGTCTCGCGGCTCTACGGCGGCATCCACATTTCGGCCGATGATTTCACGGGCCGCCGCACGGGCGCCAAAATCGGCCTCACTGCCTTCGAACGTTGGAACGCACTCTACGGTTCATCCAGTGCCGTCAATTTTGCCACGACCCCCGCCGCCGCCCCGGCCATCGTGAACGCACCCGCTGCCGTCACCACGTCCGCCGGTCGCACGGCGCGCCTCGCCGTCGAGGTCTCGGGCGCCGGACCGATGACCTACCAATGGCTGCGCGATACCGCGGTCGTCGGCACCGGACGCACGCTCGAACTGGTTAACGTCTCCGCGACCGACGCCGGTGCCTACCGCGTCGTCGTGCGCAACGCCGCCGGCTCCGTCACGAGCCAGCCTGTGCGCCTCACTGTCGATGCCTCGCCCTCGCTCGCCAATCTCTCCATCCGCGCCACCGCCGGGCCCGGTGACCGCACGCTCATCACGGGCTTCGTCGTCCGCGGCTCGGGCCCGAAGACCGTGCTCGTCCGTGGTATCGGACCCGGCCTCACGCCGTTCGGCGTCACAGGAACGCTGCCCGGCTCCGTGCTCACGCTGGTCGATTCCGCCAGCCACGCGCTCGGCCGCAACGCCCGTTGGGACGTCACCGCCACCCCTCCCAGCCTCTTCGCGAGCGTGGGTGCGTTTCCGCTCACCACCGGCAGCGCCGACACCGCGCTGCATTTGGCCCTGCCGCCCGGCAGCTACACCGCCACGCTCACCGATCCCGCCAATCGCAGCGGCGCCGCCCTTGTGGAAATCTATGAGGCCGATTATACGAGCGACCGCCTCGTCAATCTCTCAGCCCGCGCCTTCGTCGGTCCCGGCGCGACGATCGGCATCGCCGGTTTTGTTGTGCGCGGCGGCCAATCCGGCCGCTATCTCATCCGCGGCATCGGCCCCACGCTTTCCCAGTTCGGCCTCACCGGCGCACTCGCCGAGCCTGTGCTGACGCTCACCACCGCCGCCGGCACCACCGTCGCAACCAACCGCATCTGGTCCACCAACGCCAACGCCGTCGATCTCGCCGCCACCAGCGCGCAACTCGGCGCGTTTCCTCTCGCGAACACTTCGCGCGACTCCGCGCTACTGCTCACCCTCGCCCCTGGCACCTACACCGCCCTCCTCGCCAGCGCGACCGACACCAGCGGCATCGCGCTGCTCGAAATCTACGAAGCGCCGTAGAGCTCGGCGCCGAACGATTTTTCCAATCGCAGTCGCGCGCGAAAATCGCCCGCCACTGCGCCGCCCGATCAATGCTCGCGCGTTGACGCGCCACTTCTGCCTGGCTGCGCTCGCCGCGCATGAAAATCACCTGCTACCTCGAGGTCATTTCGTCCTGGTGCCATTGGAGCGAGCCGGTGTGGGCCGAGTTGAAGCGGCGCTATGCAGGCCGCGTCGCCTTCGGGTGGAAAGTCGCGAGGATGACCGCCGCCGATTGGCCGGTGTCACGCACGCAGTGCGAGTGGTTCTACCGGCGCAGCGGCACGGTCATGCGCTCACCCTTCATGCTCAACTCGGGCTGGTATGAGCCGTTTCCCGCCGACGGCTACCCGGCCGCGAGCTTCGTCGCCGAGGCGGCGCGCGACTTCGGGTTCACCGGCGACGAAATCCGCCTCGCCCTCGCCCACGCCGCCGATCGCGAGGGCCGCAAAGTCGGCCAGATGGCCGAGGCCATCGCGGTCGCCGTGCAGGCGAGCGGCGGCAACCTCGACGCCGCGAGACTGCGCGCCGCCGCGGAATCGCCCGCCATCGCCGCGCGCATCGCGGCGAGCACGCAGGAATTTTTCGCGCATCGGATCACCCAGCGCCCGGCCTTCGTGCTCGAGGATGACATCGGCGACAAGGCCGTCTTCTCCGGCCTCGTCCGCCTCGAGCCGCTCGTCGCGACGATCGACGCGATGCTCGCCGACACTGCGGCCTACGCGTCGTTCAAGGCCCACTTCGGCGGGCCGCCCGTGGCGTAGGTCGGGCTTTACGCCCGACAGGTTTGGCGGACGCGGGTGAGTGTCGGGCATAACGCCTACAAGTCGCCTCATTGACCGCGGGCCGAGCGGACACTTCGCTGCCCCGATGCTACCGCAGCGCCGCATTTCCCACGCGCAGGGCTACCTCGGCCTCGGCATGGTCGCGGAGGCGGCCGCGGAGCTGAAACTCATCCCTATGCCCGAGCGTGACTCGCTCGAGGTGCTCGCGCTGCGCGTCGCCGTCTTGCAGGAGCAGGGCGACTGGCCGGCCCTCGCCGCGCTCGCGGGCGAGTTTGCCCGCCGCGCGCCCGCCGAAGCCGCCGCGTGGGTCACGTGGGCCTATGCCACGCGTCGCACGAAGTCCCTCGGCGCCGCGGAAACAATCCTGCTCCAAGCTGAGTCCCGGCACCCGGCCGATCCGACGATCCAGTTCAACCTCGGCTGCTACGCCTGCCAGCGCGGCGATCTGGCGGAAGCGCGTCGCCGCGTCGACCGGGCCATCACGCTCGACAAGAATTTCCGTGTCCTCGCCGGCACCGATCCCGACCTTGCTCCGCTGCGCGCAGCGGACGCGGGATGATTGCGGGGCGGACTGTCAGCCGGCGCGCCCATTTGACGCTCGCCGCTCCCCGCGGCGCCCTCGACCTTTCCCATCGCCCCGATGTCAGCCGCGCCCGTGCTCCAACTCCGCCAGCTCGCCAAGTCGTTTGGCGGCGCGCGCGCGTTGCGCGGGGTGGATTTCGACCTTCAGGCCGGCGAAGTCCACGCGCTGCTCGGCGAAAATGGCGCCGGCAAGAGCACC
>JANOCA010000090.1:0-2334 GCA_031411915.1 Opitutaceae bacterium | reverse complement strand
GCGTCGGGCGTGAGCCTGAGGCGCACGCCATCCATCGCGAAGAGCTTGGAATACTGCTTAACCATGGCGTTCTTCGTCCGCACCAAAATCTTCTCGAGATCCGCAATCGCGAGCTGGTCGAGCACGGAGACCACCGGCAGGCGGCCGATGAACTCCGGGATCATGCCGAAGCGGATGAGGTCCTCGGGCGCGAGCGCCTTCATCATCTGCTCGGGATCCAGCGAATGCTCGCGCAGCGCAGTCACGGCCGCGAACCCGAGGCTGCGCGTGCCCTTGCGGCGCTGCACGATGGCATCGAGCCCCACGAACGCGCCGCCGCAGATGAACAGGATGTTCGAGGTGTTGATCTGGATGTATTCTTGGTTCGGGTGCTTGCGGCCACCCTGCGGGGGGACGTTGCAGGTGGTGCCCTCGAGAATCTTGAGCAGCGCCTGCTGCACGCCCTCCCCGGAAACATCGCGGGTGATCGAGACGTTCTCCGTCTTCCGGCCGATCTTGTCGATTTCGTCGATGTAGATGATGCCGCATTCGGCCTTCTTCACGTCGTAGTTGGCCGACTGGAGCAGGCGGAGCACGACGTTCTCCACGTCTTCGCCCACGTAGCCCGCCTCGGTGAGGGTCGTGGCGTCGGAAATCGCGAAGGGCACGTCGAGGATCTTGGCCAGCGTGCGCGCGAGGAGGGTCTTGCCCGACCCGGTGGGGCCGACGAGGAGGATGTTGCTCTTCTCGACCTCGACGTCGTTGAACTCGGGTGAGAGCGCCGGCGAGTCCTTGGACTGGCCGGAATCGAACATCAGCCGCTTGTAGTGGTTGTAGACGGCGACGGAGAGGACCTTCTTGGCGTGATCCTGGCCGATGACATAGTCATCAAGCGTCTTGCGGATCTCGGTGGGCTTGATGAGGCGGAAAGCCGGCTTGGTCTCGGCGGTGGGCGCCTTGATTTCGCGATCGATGATCGACTTGCAGACGTTGACGCAGGAGTCGCAGATGTAAACCCCGGGGCCGGCGATGATTTTTTTCACCTCCGCCTGGGACTTGCCACAGAACGAGCAGAGGGTCATGCGCGCCGATTTTGCCATGAGCGGGAAGCGTGCCCGCCCACCGAAGGTAGTCGAGGCCCGAGTTGATCGGAAACTACTCTGCTCAAGCCGCGCTCTGCACCGCGCGCGTCGTGTCTCGGCTGGAGCTCACGACGTGGTCCACGATGCCGTAGGCCTTGGCCTCGTGGGCATCCATGTAATAGTCGCGATCCGAATCCTTCTCGACCTGGTCGGCGGTCTTGCCGGTGTGCCGGGAAAGTGCCTCGTTGAGCGTCTTGCGCCAGCGCAGAATCTCGCGCGCGGCGATCGCGATGTCGGCGGTCTGGCCGCCGGCGCCGCCGCTCGGCTGGTGGATCATCACGCGGCTGTTGGGGAGCGCGAAGCGCTTGCCCTTCGTGCCGGCGGCGAGGAGCACGGTGCTCATGCTCGCGGCCATGCCGAGGCAGTAGGTCACGATGTCGCACTCGAGGAAGTTCATCGTGTCGTAGATGGCCATGCCACCGGTCACGACGCCGCCGGGCGAATTGATGTAGAGGTGGATGTCCTTCTTGGCGTCCACCATCTGCAGATAGAGCATCTGGGCGATCACGAGGTTGGCGACATCGTCGTTGATCGGAGTGCCGATGAAGAGGATCCGGTCCTTCAGGAGCCGAGAGTAGACACTCATCGGCTGCGCCTCGCGCCCCGTGCCTTCCCAGACTAGCGTATCGTAGCTCACAGCGGTATTTTTGAGTTGGTTGATGCGCTCAAGCCTTGGGCTGAGCGATGCGGACCCTAGCCTTGGAGACGAGGAAATCAACCGCCTTGTCGAAAATGATCGACTGCTGCATCGCGCGGAGCTGCTCGCGATTCTCGGCGAGGCCGCGCGCAAGCTTATCGGGCTTCTGGCCCGAGCGCATCGCCTCGTTGTAGATCGCCTGGTTGAGATCGTCGTTGCTGATCTCGAGTTTTTCCTGCTCGGCGATGCGGGCGAGGATGAGCTGGAGTTTCACGCGGTTGGCGGCGGCCTTCTTGGCGCCTTCGAAGAGTTCCTTCTTGTCCTTCTCGAACTGCTCCTCGGGCACGCCGCGGCGCATCTGCTCCTCGATGTATTGGCGCAGCACACCCTGCGTCTCGGATTCGACGAGCGATTCCGGCACGGGGATGTCGACCTTGTTGGCGAGCTGCTCGGTGACCTGGCGGCGCTGCGCGGCGCGGTTCTGATATTCCTTCTGCAGCTTCAGGTTGTTGCGGACCTTGGATTGCAGGCCGGCGAGATCGTCGACTTCGTGGGATTTGAAAAACTCCGCGTTGA
>JANOCA010000089.1:0-1510 GCA_031411915.1 Opitutaceae bacterium | reverse complement strand
AAAATCGCGGGGGGGGGCGCGCGGGCCCCCACCGGCTTTGGGCCCCCGCCCTTGCCCGGCCGCCGCGGGGGGGGCCCCCCCCGCTCCACCATCAAACTCAGGCAGCTTTGTCATTGCTCAGTGATTGAAAACAAACTCCTTCGCGTTGAGCAGCGACCAGAAGAGGTCGTTGAGGACGGTCTCGTTATTCTTCCCGTCGGCGAAGAAGGCCTGGAGCTTCTCCTGCTCCTTCGCGGTGGGCAGGCGGGTGAACACGCGGAGGTAGAGTTCCTCGATGATCTCGGGCGGCGTGCGGCCTTCCTTGATCCGTTTCTTCACGAGGCCGCCGCTCGTAACCTTGGCGTTGACAGCGTCCCCGTTGAGGAGGTGTAGGGCCTGCGAGAGGTTGGGTTCCATCTTCACCTCGCAGGAGCAGGGCGTCTCGCGCGTGGCGCGGCCGAAGGTCGTGAGGAAATAGGTGCTCGTGCGCCCGTCGGCGATCTCGACGGCGCGGCCGCCCTGCGGGAGGCCGCGGATTTTCTCGGCGGCGCCGGTGACGTCGCTGAGGGCGTCGAGCAGCACCTCGGCGCGGATGCGGCGCACGGCGGACTTGGAAAAATTGGTGTCGTCGGCGGCGTTGGTGGCGTTGGCGACGGCGCTGAGTTGGTAGGTGCGCGAATTGCAGATGTCGCGGATGAGCGCGCGGAAATCGTAGCGATACGCCGTGAGCTTGGCGGCGAGGTGATCGAGCAGCGCGGGGTTGGAGGGCGGGTTGCTCACCCGGATGTCGTCGATCGGATCGACGATGCCTTTGCCGAAGAAATGCGCCCACACGATGTTGGCGACGTTGCGCGCGAAGTAGGGGTTCTCCGGCGAGACCAGCCAGTCGGCGAGCACTTGCCGGCGGTCCGCGCCCTTGGCGATCTCGGGCTGGGCGCCGCCGAGGAACTTGGGCGTCATGTCCTTGCCGCCGACGGGGTGCTTCACGCCGCCGCTGGCGCTGTTGGTGATGATGGTCTCGCGCGGATCCTCGCCGGGCTTGCGTCCGATCTGGCCGAAGAACGCGGCGAAGCTGTAGTAGTCGTTCATCGTCCACCGGTCGAAGGGGTGGTTGTGGCACTGCGCGCACTGGAGGCGCACGCCCATGAAGGCCTGCGCGGCGTTCTCGGTGAGCTTCAGCGTGTCGCGCTCGATCTTGTAGAAATTGGCGGCGGGGTTCTCGAAGCTCGGGCCGCTGGCGGTGACGAGGCTGCGCACCATCGCATCGACGGGGACGTTGGCCGCGATCTGCTCCTCGAGCCAGTCGAAGTATTGCACGGCGGACTTGGCGCTCATCTGCACCTGCTGATCGGCGCTGCGGATCTGGAGCAGCTCGGCCCAGCGCATCACCCAGAGATCGGTGAACTCGCGGCGGCCGAGCAGATCGTCGATGACGGCTGCGCGTTTCTTCGGGGACGAGTCGGCCAAGAATTTCCGCGCCTCATCGACCGTCGGCAGCGTGCCGGTGATGTCGAGGAAGACGCGGCGGAGG
>JANOCA010000088.1:0-3719 GCA_031411915.1 Opitutaceae bacterium | reverse complement strand
GGCGGCGATGTGCGCGTGCAGCGCATCGAGATCGGCGATGGCGTCGGCGACGATGAGGCCGTTGCGGCGGTAGCTGGTCTTGGCGACGAGCCAGCCCTCCTCGAGCAGCGTGCGATAGGCGAGGTGCGCGGGAAAAAGGTCGGCGACCAACGGGCGATCCGCGCTGCGGAGACCGTGGGCGAGGAGGAGCACGCGGCCGTTCCATTGCGCGGGCCGGGCGAGGGTGAATTTCGCGCCGTCGATTTCGCCCGTCTCAATTGCGGGAGCGGCGGCGGCGAAAAGCGTCGTGGCAGACAGAGCGCAAAAAACGAGGCGGCTGAACATGCCGGGGAAATAAATCTCCTTCCGTGCGGTTGGCGAATCGTGTTCGAGTCATCGGATGAATTTCGAGTCGCTGGCCAAACCCTCGGTGCTCACGCAGCCCGTCTACGAACCGGGCAAGCCCATCGAGTATGTCGCGCGCGAGCTGGGCCTCGATCCGCACGGCATCATCAAGCTGGCCTCGAACGAGAATCCCTTCGGCCCCTCGCCGCGCGCGTTGGCGGCGGCGAAAGCCGCGCTGGAGGATGGTGAACTCTACCCGGATGGCGGCTGCTTCGATCTGCGCTTGAAGCTCGCGGCGCGGCACGGCTTGGCCCCGGAGCAGTTCATCGTCGGCAACGGATCCAACGAAATCATCGAGCTGCTCGGGCACGCGTTCGTTGGCGGGGGCGACGAAGTCGTGATGGGCGCGCCGGCGTTCGTGGTCTACAAGCTCGTCACGCTGCTCTTCGGGGCCAAGGCCGTCGAGGTGCCGTTGCGCAACTGGCACCACGACCTCCCCGCGATCGCGGCGGCCATCACGCCGCGCACGAAGCTCGTCTACGTCTGCACGCCCAACAACCCCACCGGCACCGCCAACACGGAGGCGGAGCTGCTGGCTTTCGTGCGGGCGCTGCCCGATCACGTCATCGCCGTGATCGACGAGGCGTATTCGGAGTATGTGGAAAACCCACCCGACCTGCGTCCGTTGATCCGCGAGGGCCGCAAGGTCGTGTGCCTGCGGACATTTTCCAAAATCTACGGGCTCGCTTCCCTGCGCATCGGCTACGGCTACGGCAGCGCGGAGCTGGCGGGGTTGCTGAACCGCGTGCGCCAGCCCTTCAACGTCAACGCCATCGCCCAAGCCGCCGCGATCGCGGCGCTCGACGACCATGAGTTTGCCGCGAGCTGCGCCGCCGCCAACCGCCACGGGCTGCACCAGCTCGAGCAGGGTTGCATGAAAGACGGGTGGCATTTCGTGCCGAGCGTCGCGAACTTCATGCTCATCGAGGTGGGGGATGGCATGAGGGTCTTCGCGGCCCTGCAGCACCGCGGGATCATCGTTCGGCCGGTGAAATCCTACGGTCTGCCGGGCTGGATCCGGGTGACCGTCGGCACCGCGGAGCAGAATGAGCGGCTGCTGCGCGAGTTGGCGGCTGTGGTTTAGGCCGGGCCGGACCGCGAAAACACTTGCGGACGAAATCTCCATCCCGTTTGCATTTCATTGGCGGATTACTGTGAATCCGCTGTCAGCGGGAACGCCGGGGCGTCGGCTCCGATCGGTTCACGGACCTTCGCTCCCCTCCCTTTCCGCCGCATGCCAATGAAAAACACCCTCCGCCTCGCCTCGGTTTCCCTCCTTCTCGGGGTCAGCAGCCACGCGGCCCCGTTCATGGCGATCGGCGATGGCGTGGAGTTGTTCCTCACGGGCAGCGTCGGCATCCGCGCCGACGACAATATCTTCCTGTCGAGCAACGCCGAGAGCGACCTGATCTTCGACCTCACGCCGGGGGTGGAGATCGCTTTTGGGAAAAACGCCCAGTTCAAGGGCACGCTCAAGCTGAAGGATCATTTCGCCAGCTACGCCGACCACAGCGATCTCAACACCCACCTCTTCTCCGGCTCGCTCGGCACGTCGTTCGACGATGGGAAGCTGAAGCTGAAATTCGGCACCAGCTTCCGGGAGCTGAATCAAAATTCCTTCGACGTCCGTCCCACGGTGGCCGGCCTGACCCCGGGGCTCGTGCGCCGTGATGTCTTCGATGTCAACGGGGAGGCGGAGGTGGAGATTTCCCAGCTCACGTCGGTGGCCGCCGGCCTGATGTTCAGCCATGAGAACTACAAGCGCGCGGGCTACACCGACGCCGATATGCTCACCGTGCCGATCGATGTCTTCTACAAGATGACGGCCAAGACCGACGTGAGCGTCGGCTACCGCTACCGCAGCACGACGGTCGATCTCGGCCGCGATTCGACCGATCACTTCTTCAATGTCGGTGCGCGCGGCGAGTTTTCGCCCAAGCTCACCGGCCGTTTCGCCGTCGGCCTCAACCGCCGGCAGATTGAGCGCGCCGGCACCGACAACCAACTGGGCCTCGACGCCGCGTTTGCCTACGAACTCACGCCGAAGACGACCCTCGAGCTGGGCGCGGCCAACGACTTTGGCACCAGCCCGCAGGGCCAGCAGATTCAAAACATGAGCCTGCGCGCCCAAGTCATCTCGCGCATCGCGGCCGAGTGGAGCGTATCGGCCGGTGCCTCGTGGCGCGCCATCGACTATGGCATCCGGACGGACGACTACTACGAGTTCCAGCTCGCCACCGCCTACATCGTGAACGCCAACATCCGCATCCTCGGCGGCTATGTGCATCGCAACTACGGCTCCAATTCGCGCTTCACCGAGTTCAAGAACAATGTCTTCAGCGTTTCGGCGGATTTCCGCTACTGAGCCCCGCGCGATGCAGCCACGTTTCCCCGGGCGGAGCCTCGGCGCGATTTTTCCCGTCCTCCGCGCCGCGCTCGGCTGGGGCGTCCTCGTGGTGGCGGCCTTCGCCGCCGAAGCGCCCCCAGCCGACTATGTCTTGCAGCCGCAGGACATCCTTCGCGTGCAGGTCTTCCAGGAGGAGGACATCAACCGGTTGGGCGAAGTGAGCGTCTCGCAGGAGCACACGATCGTGTTGCCGCTCATCAAGACCGTGAGCGTCAAGGGCAAGACCGCGCGGCAGGTGGAGGAGCTCGTCCGTGAACTCTACAAAAAGGGCTACCTCGTGAATCCGGAGGTCCAGGTCATCGTGCTGAAATACGCCGAGCGCAGCGTCAATGTGATGGGCGCGGTCACCAACCCCGGGCGCGTGATGTTTTCGGGCGAGGGCCGGCTCACGCTGCTCGAGGCCATCGGCAACGCCGGCGGCCCCAGCCGCATCGCGAACATGAAGAAAGTCACCCTCACTCGCAAACGCGGCAACGGCGACAGCACCTCGCAGGAAATCAACGCCGAGGAGCTGCGCACGCGCGGCGGGCAGGACATCCCCTTGGAGAAGGGCGATGTGATTTTTGTGGCCGAACGCGTCTTCTGAGCCTGCGCATCATGTCCAACGAACGAGGTCACCGGCCGCCCCAGGAAGGCGGCTACGGCTACAATTACGGCGGCCCGCCCACCGGCTACGGCTATGGCTACGGCGGCTACGGCTATGGCGACGGCGAGGGCCGTGGCCAGGTGCAGCGCACGTTGCAGGACTATCTGCTCATCCTGCGCGAACGCATCTGGTATGTGGTCGTCGTCTTTCTCGTGATCGTGTCGAGCACGCTCGTTTACACGCTCGGGGAGACCAAAATCTACCAGTCCACCGCGACCCTGCAGGTCTTCCGGCGCGACCCCCAGCCGATGCCGGTCCAGCAGGTGATGGAAAACAGCATCC
>JANOCA010000087.1:0-15935 GCA_031411915.1 Opitutaceae bacterium | reverse complement strand
GGCCCCTACACGCTGAGCGGCCGGCTCGTGCCCGGCGCCTCGTATCCGGATCGCTGGGCCGTCGCCGAGGCGCTGCTGCCGCTCGTGCGGAAGGAACTCGAGGACCTCGTCGCGGCCGGTTGCCGTGAGGTGAGCGTCGATGAGCCCTCGATGAGCTGCTACGCCCACAAGGAGAACCCGCGCCGCTTCGTCGATCTTTTCAACCGCACGGTCGAGACGGTGGCGGGCCGCACGCGCGTCTGCACGCATCTCTGCTTCGGCAACTACAAGGGCCGCGCGATTGCGCCGCGCCGCGTGGCGCCGATGTTCCCGGCCTTCCTCGATTTCAAGTGCGACGAGATGCACGTCGAGATGGCGAGCCGCGAGTTCGCCGAGATCGAGATCATCACGCGGATTGCGGAGCGCATGGATGCGGCGGTCGGCATCGTCGATGTGAAGAGCTACTACGTCGAGACGCCCGCCGACATCGCGGAGCGCGTGCGCTTGTGCCTCAAGCACGCGCCGGCGGAGCG
Source organism: Opitutaceae bacterium (assembly GCA_031411915.1). Lineage (GTDB taxonomy): Bacteria > Verrucomicrobiota > Verrucomicrobiia > Opitutales > Opitutaceae > ER46. The sequence goes on along the minus strand of JANOCA010000087.1, from coordinate 15,423 downwards.
GCTGGTGTTCGCGCCCGACTGCGGCCTCAGCCAGACGGCGCGCTGGGCCGCGCAGCCCAAGCTGAAAAACATGGCGGCCGGCGTGCGCCAGGTGCGCAAGGAACTCGGGCTGTGATGAGGCCGCGCAATGATCCGCTCGCGCGCAGTCCGGTAGCCCTGCTCGGAAGAGCAGGGACTGGCGGGAGCTTGGGCGTGACTCTGTCCCGCCTCTTCCGAGGCGGGCCACCATGATCCGGCCCGCGCTGCAGGATGAGGCGTTCCTTTCCGACGTGGCGGAGGCGCGCGCCACGCTCGCGCCTGAGCGCCTCGCGCTCTGGTGGCTGGGACAGAGCGGGTTCCTCGCACTGCACAGCGGCGAGTTTCTCCTCTTCGATCCCTATCTGAGCGATTCGCTGACCAAGAAATACGCCGCGACCGACAAACCCCACGTGCGGATGACCGAGCGGGTCGTCGATCCGGCGCGGCTCGATGTCGTGAGCGTCGTCACGGCGACGCACAACCACACCGATCACCTCGACGCGGAGACGCTCGGGCCGCTGCTCACGGCCGCGCCGCAAGCGAAGCTCGTGTTGCCGGCGGCCAACGTCGCCTCTGCCGCGCAACGGCTGGGGCCCGCGGCGTCGGCGCGTTTCGCCCCTTTGCGCGATGGCGAGCGGGTGCGTCTCGGTGTCTGGGAACTTGAGGCGGTGCCGGCGGCGCACGAGGAACTGGCGCTGGAATATGCGGGCTTCATCGCGCGCGCGGGGCGCTTCGCGATCTACCATAGCGGCGACACCGTGCGCTTTCCGGGCATGGCCGAGCGCCTGCGCGGCGCGGCCATCGATATCGCGCTGCTGCCGATCAACGGCCGTGCGCCCGAGCGGCGGGTCTCGGGCAACCTCGACGGGCCCGAGGCCGCGCGGCTCGCGCACGACATCGGCGCGCGCTGGGTGGTGCCGTGCCACTACGAGATGTTCGCGTTCAACACCGCGAGCCCGGCGGCGTTTGCCGCGGAGTGCCGCCGGCTCGGACAGCCGCACGCCGTGCTGCGCGCGGGTGAACGCTGGACGTTGCCGTGAGAAGACCGCAGCTTTCCGAAACCCCTCGCCATGAAAAAACGCTGGAGAATCGCCGGGATAAATTTCGACCACATGCACATGGGCGATCTGCTGCGCATGGCGCGCGAGCACCCCGACGCGGAGATCGTCGGTGTGTGCGACGAGCAGCCGGAGCGGATGCGCGCGGCTGTGACCGCGCTGGGGATTACGCTGGAGCGCGTGTTCACCGACTGGCGGGCGTGCATGGAAACGACGAAGCCGGACTTCGTGATTCTCTGCCCGGCGACCGCCGAGCATGCTCGGTGGACGCAGCGCGTCGCGGAGTATCGCCCGCACATCCTCGTCGAAAAACCCTTTGCCGCGACCCTGGCGCAGGCTGACGCGATGATCGCCGCCGCAAAGAAGGCGCGGCGCCAACTTGTGATTAACTGGCCGCTGCGCTGGGTGCCGGCGCACATCACCACCAAGCGCCTGATCGACGAAGGCCGGATCGGCGAGGTGATCGAGGTGCACTTCTACGACGGAAACCGCGGGCCCCTGCGGCACACGGCAGGGAAGGTCGAGGTCATGGCCACGACCGCGCGGGAGAAGTCCGCGAGCTGGTTCTACAAGAAGGCATCCGGCGGCGGCTCGCTGCTCGACTACCTCGGCTACGGCACGACGCTCGGCACTTGGTTCATGGGCGGTCGCGTGCCGATTGAGGTGACAGCGGTCGTCGACAATCCGCGCGGCTTGGAGGTTGATGAGCACAGCGTGGTCATCGCGCGCTACGCCACGGGTCTATCGAAATTCGAGACGCGCTGGGGCACGTTCACGGATCCATGGAAGCTCCAGCCGCAGCCGAAATGCGGTTTCGTGGTCGTGGGCACGCGCGGGACGATCGCGAGCTACGACTACGAACCGACGGTGCGCATGCAGACCGAGACGCGGCCGGACGGCACGGTGTTGCCCGTCGATGTGATCCCGCCGCCGAACCATAATCCGATTCATCACGTGCTGCATTGTTTGGAGCACGGACTGACAATCGAGGGACCGCTCTCGCCGAAGGTGTCGCGCATCGGCCAGCGGATCGTCGATACGGCGGTGCTCAGCGCCCGGCTGCGCAAGACTGTGAAGCTGCTCGGCTGAACCGCGCCATGGCGGAGAACTACGATCTGAAGGCGGCGGCGGCCGGTGAGGTGGCGGCGCCCGTGCTCGCCTACGGCCCGCCGGCGCCGAGGAAATTCCGCGGCAAGATCGGCCTGATCGGCTGTGGCGGGATCACCTCGCACCATCTCGCGGCGTATCGCGCTGCAGGATGGGAGGTCGCGGCGTTCCTCGACGCGAATCGCGCGGCGGCCGAGAAGCGCTGCGCGGAGTTCTTCCCTCGCGGCCGCGTGTGCGCGAGCGTGGAGGAGTTGCTCGCGACGGCCGGGGTCGAGGTCGTCGACATCGCGACGCATCCGGGCGTGCGGAGCCCGCTGATCGAGCAGGTGGTGGCGGCCGGGCGGCACGTGTTGAGCCAGAAGCCATTTGCCGTCGATCTCGCGGAGGGAGAGCGGCTCGTGCGGCTGGCGCGCGCGGCGGGCGTGAAGCTCGCGGTGAATCAGAACGGGCGCTGGGCGCCGTATTTCAGCTATGCGCGGCAAGCCATCATCGCCGGGCTTATCGGTGAAGTGAGCTCGGCGACGCTCACGCTGAACTGGGATCACACATGGACGCAGGGCATGGCCTTCGAAAAAATCCACCATCTGATCCTGCACGACTTCGGCATCCACTGGTTCGACGCGGCGTGCTCGTTCTTTGGTGACGCGAGGGCTTTGGCGGTGAACGCAACCGTGGCGCGCGCCCCGGCGCAGACGATGGCGCCGCCGCTCGTGGCCGCCTGCACGGTGACTTTTCCGAATGGGATCGCGACGCTCAGCTTCGACGGGTCGTCCCGCTACGCGCCGCGCGAGAGCGTGGTGGTGGCAGGCACCACGGGCACGCTGCGGGGCGAGGGCGCGATTTGCGCGGTGCCGGCAATTGATATCACCACCGCGGCGGGGCGCGGCCGGGCGGACCTGAGCGGAGCGTGGTTCGACGACGGCTTCCGCGGCACGATGGGAGAGCTGCTCTGCGCCATCGAGGAAGGACGCGAACCGGAGAACTCAGCCGCGGGCAACCTGCGCAGCCTCGCCGTGTGCCTCGCCGCGATGAAGTCGGCCGACACGGGCGAGGTCGTGCGGCTGTGAGGCGTAGTGGCGGGCGTCCCTGCCCGCCAGTTCAGGGCATACGTCAAACCACGGCGGGCAGGGACGCCCACGGCTACTTCTTTTCGCTCGGCACCTTGAGGCCGAACTCGCGCAAAATCGGATCGATCTTCTTCACCTTCTCCGCGTGCGGTGTGGCGGGATGCATGCCGTTGTAGCGCACGGTGCCGTCGGGGGCGATGATCGTCATGTGAGGGATGCCCTGCACGCCGTAGTCGGGATTGAAGACCTCCTCGGCGCTGAAGACAACCGGCCATGTCATGTCCTTCGCCTTGATGAAGGCCGGCATCAGGCCGCGCTCCTTGTCAGGATCGCCGCGGGTATTTATCACCGCGGACTCCAGGTTGGCGACGCGTCCTTGGATGCTGGTGACGCCGAGCACGACCACGTCGGCGCCGGCGTAGTGGCTGACGAGTTCGCGGACCTGCGGGAACGACGTGAGGCAGGGCCCGCACCACGTGGCCCAGAAGTCGAGCACGACGACCTTGCCCTTGAGGGCGGAGAGGGTCGTGAGCCCCGGCTGCGACGACCAGTTGAAGTTCAGCTCGGGCGCGGGTTTGCCGATGATCCCGGTTTTGGCGACTTCGGCCTTGGCCTGCGCCTCGACCGCCTTGATGCCGCGCTCAACCCTGAGGGCCGTCGCCGTGCCGGGAAAGTCCGCGATGATCGCACGCAGGAGCTGGATACCCTTGTCGGTGTCACCCAGCACTTGGACGAAGAGCGTGGCCTGCATGAAGGCGATGCGGGCCACCTCGTCGGTCTTCTGGGCCCGGTATTTTTCGCGCAGCGCATCGAACCGCGCGAGCTCGGGCGCGAGGTCCTCCGCGGAATCCTTGCCCGCGCGGAGCTTCGCATCGATCTCGGCGACGAGGCCCTGGAGATCAGCGGCCGGATCCTGCGCCCGGGCGGGCGTGAGCGCGCACAAGACGAACGCGAGCAGGGTGAGTAGGGAGCACGAGTGCATGAAAAAAATGGCGGAGAGGGAGGGATTCGAACCCCCGGGACCTTGCGGCCCAGCGGTTTTCAAGACCGCCGCGATAGACCACTCTGCCACCTCTCCTTTGCGCGCGAAAACGTCCGCGAAACAGCGCGCTTGTCGAGCTTTCTTCCCGTGTCCAAGGTCGTCCCTCATGTGTGCCGCAGACGCCGCCACTCCGTTATCCGTCGCCGAGGTCCAGGGCCTCTACGGGGCCTTTTCGTTTCCCGAAAAGCTGCTCCAGAAGATCTGGCTGCGCGGCGAGTTTGACGGGGCCGGCGCGGCGACGCTGGAGGGCCATCCGGTGCGGGTCGTGCATCCGGGGAAATGGAATCTTCTGGGCGGGCCTGATTTCACCGGCGCTCGGCTGCGAATCGGCGGAGCGACGGCCCGCGAGGTCACGGGCGATGTGGAGGTCCATCTGCACGCGGGCGACTGGCGCGCGCACGGCCATGCGAGCGACCCGGCGTATGCGGGGGTCGTGCTGCACGTCGTGCTGTTTCCGCCGGAGAAGGAGCACGTCACGGTAGGCGCGGAGGGCAGGGCGATTCCGATGCTCGTATTGTTGCCGCTGCTGCATCGGGCGTTGGAGGAGTTTGCCGGCGACGAAGCGGTGGAGATGCTAGCGCAACGGCCGCTCTCTCGGGTGATGGAGGAGCTGAGCCCGCTCGCTGCGTCCGATCTTGATGCGTTGCTGCAACGGCAGGCGGAGATGCGGTGGCGGCAAAAGCTCCACTACGCGCGGCTGCGCGTCGAACGCCTGGGCTGGGACGCGGCGTGCCATCACGCGGTGCTGGAGATTCTGGGTTTCCGTTTCAATCGCGCGCCGATGCTGCGCGTGGCGGCGCGCTGGCCGCTCGCGGAGTGGGCCGCGGGTCCCGTGGCCTTGGACGAGATGCTCGCGTCCGAGGCCGACGCGTGGAGCGTCCAGGGCGTGCGGCCGGCGAACCACCCGCGCGTGCGTCTCGCGCAATACGCCGCGTGGGTGCGGGCGGCGCCCGATTGGCCGGCGCGCCTCCGCGAATTCGTGCGCCGCTTGCCGGGCGACGAGATCGGCGCGAGTTCGACGCGCGACATGCGGCGCAAGCACGGCTTCGCCGCGCTGCGGGACGATTTCGCGCGCGAGATCTGCGGTGATGCGGTCGGTGGCACGCGGCTCGACAACGTGATCTGCGACGGCCTGCTGCCGCTGATTGCCACGCGGGAGGCGCGCGGCGTCGCCGGGCTCTGGCATCACTGGTTTCCCGGGGATTTGCCGCCCGTGATTACGCGAGGGCTGAGGCAGCTGGCGTGTTTCGACGGCCGTTCCCGGCCGGCGTGCCATGGGGTTGCGCAAGGCCTTCTCGGATGGCTCATCGAGCGCGAAGGCCGGCCCACGCCATAGACTGGCGCGACGGACTCCCGGCTGGCACGAGCGCGAAGATTGCCCTTGCCTTGGTTGGCGGGCCTCTCTGTTTTTGACCTTTCATTCCATGCAAAAGACCAAGAAGTCCGTCGCCAAGCGGTTCAAACTCTCTGCCGGCGGCAAGCTCATGCGTCGCACGCCTGGCTTTCGTCACCTGTTGGGCGCGAAGAGCACAAAGCAGAAGCGCCGTGCCTCCCGCGACAAGCAGGTGGCCGAGGGCCATGCCAAACCGCTCAAGCGCTGTCTGCCGTTCGGGCTCTGATTCATCAGGCTGCCCAAACGCGCATCAACCCTAACCACGCCCGCGGGTGAATTCCCAGCCGACCTGCGGGCGACAAACCTAAAAAGGAAAACTAAACATGGCTCGTGCAACTAACTCCCCCGCGTCGCGTCGTCGCCGCAAACGGATGCTGAAATACGCCAAGGGCTATTTCGGCAACAAATCGAAGCTCTTTCGCTATGCGAAGGAAGCCGTCCATCACGCGTGGCTCCATGCCTACGCCGCCCGGCGCAAGAAGAAGGGCGATTTCCGCTCCCTCTGGATCGTGCGCCTCAACGCCGCCTGCCGCGCCAACGGCATCAGCTACAGCCGCTTCATCGAGGGCCTCGCCGCCGCCAAGATCGATCTCGACCGCAAGGTCCTGAGCGATCTCGCGATTCGCGACGAGGCTGCCTTTGCCGCTGTCGTGCGCCAGTCGCAGGACGCGTTGAAGGCCAAGGCTGCCGGCACGCTCGCCAATGACGACTTGAGCAAGATCGAGGGCGTGGACCCGAAGATCAACGAGCTGCTTCGTGGGGCAGGCATCACCACCTTCAAGAAGCTTTCTGACACTCCCGTGTCCGCTTTGGAGAAGCTCCTCGCGGAAGCCGGTTCCAGCTTCAAGTCATATCAGCCCACCTCTTGGCCCAAGCAGGCCGAGTTGGCCGCCAAGGGCGACTGGGTCGCCTTCGAGAAGCGCGCCGACAAGCTCAAGGGCGGTCGTCGCGTCTGAGGATTCCTGCCTTCTCCGCGCCCGCCGCTCTCCGGCTCGGCGCCCGGCAAACTTCCAGCAGGCAAGTCCGCATCCGCGGGCTTGCCTGTTTTTTTGGCCCCCTTCCTCCTGATTACCTGTCATGCAAGACCAACTTTCCGCCCTCCTCACCAAGGCTGCCGCCGAGTTCCCCGCTCTGACGGCGCGTCCGGAGTTCGAGGCCGCCAAGGCCCGCTACGTCGGTCCGCACGGCGAGCTCACCGCGCTGATGAAGCAGATGGGCTCGTTGCCGAAGGAGCAGAAGCCGATCGTCGGCAAGCTCATCAACGAGGCCAAGACCCAGCTGCAGGCCCACCTCGACGCCGCTCTCGCGCGCATCGCCGATGGCGAACTCGCCGCCCAGCTCGGGCCCGCCGTCGATGCCACGCTGTCTTCGCCGGATATCGGCCCTGGCACGCACCACCCGCTCACGCTCGTGCGCGAGGAGATGTGCCGCATCCTGCGGAAGGTCGGCTTCACCGTCGCCGACGGTCCCGAGGTCGAGACCGAGTATTACTGCTTCGACGCCCTCAACACCCCCGCCGATCACCCCGCGCGCGACGAGAAGGACACGTTCTATTTCCCCGAGGCCGCGCGGTTCGGCAACGTCTCCAAGAAAATCCCCGCCGAGAAATATCTCCTGCGCACGCACACCTCGTCGGTGCAGATTCGCACGATGCTTAAGGGCGAGCCGCCCATCCGCATCGTCTCGCCCGGCCGTGTCTATCGCCGCGACACCACCGACGCCACGCACAGCGCCAACTTCCACCAGCTCGAGTGCCTCTACGTCGACAAGAACGTCACGGTCCGGGACCTGAAGGCGCTGCTCGACTACATCTTCGCCTCGCTCCTCGGCAAGGAGACGAAGACGCGCTTCCGCCCGCACTATTTCGGCTACACGGAGCCGAGCTTCGAGGTCGATCTCACCGCGACGCACCTGCCCAAGGTGAAGAAACCGTGGATCGAGATCGGCGGCTGCGGCATGGTCGATCCCACGGTGTTTCAGGACGTCGGCTACGATCCCGAAGTCTGGAGCGGCTACGCCTTCGGCATGGGCCTCGAGCGCCTCGCGATGCTCCTCTACGGCATCGATGACATCCGCCATTTCTACCAAAACGACCTCCGCTTCCTGAAACAATTCGCCTGATGCAAAGCAGCGAGTAGCGGGTAGTGAGTAGCGAGCATGCTCACTATCCGAGACTACTCGCTACCCGCTACTCACTACTCGCTACCTCGAGCATGAAAATTTCCCTCAACTGGCTCCGCGACTACGTCGCCCTCGACGCATCGAACGACGAGATCTCCCGCGCGATCACCTTCCTCGGCTTCGAGGTCGAGGGCGTCCACACGACCGGCGCGCCCAAGCTGGACCACGTCGTCGTCGGCGAAATCCTGACTCGCGCCAAGCATCCCAACGCCGACAAGCTCTCCGTCTGCACCGTCGATGTCGGTCCCGCCGGCGGCGTGAAGACCATCGTCTGCGGCGCGCACAATTGCGACGCCGGCAACCGCGTCCTCGTCGCGCTCCCCGGCGCCGTCCTGCCCGGCAATTTCCAGATCAAGGAATCCAAGATCCGCGGCCAGGCCTCGTCCGGCATGATGTGCTCGCCCGACGAGATCGGCATGGGCAGCGATCACAGCGGCCTGCTCATTCTTTCCGGTCAGACGGCGCTGGGCGCCGCGATGAACTCCGTGCTGCCGCCCGGCGACACGGTCTTCGACATCGAGATCACGCCGAACCGCCCCGACTGCCAGTCGCATCTCGGCATCGCGCGCGAGCTCGCCGCATGGTTCAAGCTGCCGCTAATTTACCCGCAGGAAAAATTTCGCGGCGAAGTGGCGGGAGGGATTGTGCGTCCCGACTTGCTGCAGTCCGTCCGCGTCGAGGCCCCCGAGGATTGCCCGCTCTACAGCGCTTTCGTCGTCGCCGGGGTGAAAATCGGACCGAGCCCCGAGTGGATGCAGCGACGTCTCGCGGCCGTCGGCCTGCGCCCCATCAACAACATCGTCGACGTCGGCAACTACGTGATGCTCGAGACCGGCCAGCCGATGCACGCCTTCGACGCGAAGAAACTCGGCGGCTCGCAGATTGTCGTCCGCCGCGCGACGGCCGGGGAGAAAATCACGACGCTCGACGGCAAGGAGCGCACGCTCACCGATCGCATGCTCGTCATCGCGGATGCGACGCAGCCCGTGGTCGTCGCCGGCATCATGGGCGGCCAGAATTCCGGCGTCTCCGCAGACACCACCGACCTCGTGCTTGAGTGCGCGATTTTCAACAAGCACTCGATCCGGCGCACTTCCCGTCAGCTCGCGCTCTCATCGGACTCATCCTACCGCTACGAGCGTGGCGTCGATGCCCACGCGGCGCAAGAGGCGGCTTGGCGCGCGCTCGATCTCATCGTCGAGACGGCCGGTGGCCAGATTGTCGGGCCGGTCCGCACCATCGGCGGCGACGTGCCTTGGCAGCGCGAGGTCGTTGTCACCCACGACTACATCGTGGAGAAACTCGGCTTCGACATCCCGGCCGCCGAGATGCGCGCCGCTTTCGAATCGCTCGAACTCACGGTCACGCGCGAGGAGCCGACCGAGCATCCGGCACGCGGCCCGGCGTGGACTGTCTCGATCCCCAGCTGGCGCGACGACCTCGATCGCCCGATCGATCTCGTCGAGGAAGTGCTGCGGCTCCACGGCACCGAGAAAATTCCCGCTGCCGTTGTGCGTTCGCCGGGTCTCCTCACGGACGACGACCCGATCGTCGTTTTCAACCGGCGCGCGACGGACTACCTCGTGGGCCACGATTTCCACGAGTGCGTCAACTACACGCTGCGCCCGGCCAAGGAGGTCGCCGCGTGGACCCCGCCCGCGGCCGTGCCGGCGCTTGCGCTTTCGAATCCATTTACCGATGACCAGTCGCACCTGCGCTCCACGCTCGTCGCGGGCCTGCTCGAATCGCTGAAGCTCAACCAGTCGCGCGGCGTGGCCGTCTCGCGTCTGGGCGAGACCGGTCGCGTCTTCCTCGAGCGCGGCGGCCAGAAGGTCGAGTGTGCCGCCGTCGCCTTCATCATCGCCGAGGCCACGGGCGAACGCGCGTGGCTCAAGCGTGACGCGGGGGATTTCTACACGGTCAAGCACCACCTCGCCGCGATCGCGACGGCCGCCGGGATCGATTTCGCGCGGCAGCCGCTGTCCACGGCCGACGCGGCTCCTGGTTGGCAAGCGGGTCACGCGGCCGCCACGGGCAACATCGAGCACGGCTGGGTCGCGCAGTTTGGCCTGCTGAATCTCGCCCTGCTGAAGTCGCTCGGGATCGAGGGCAAGGTGCATGCCGGGTTCTTCGCGATTCTGCCGGAGAAACTCACCGCGGCCGCGACACGTCGTCGCTTCTCCGAGTTCAGCCTCTTCCCGGCCGCGCTGCGCGATCTTGCGCTCGTCGTCGATCAGTCCACGCCCGCCGCCGACGTGCAAAAGGCGCTCGTGAAGAGCGCGCGCGCCGCCGTGGGCAATGCATTCGCGGCCGAGAGCGTGACAGTCTTCGACGTCTATCGCGGCGCCGGCCTGCCCGAGGGGAAGAAGAGCCTGGCCTTCTCGCTGGTGTTCCGCTCCGCCGAGCGGACCCTGACCGACGACGAGGTGAACGCTGTCTTCCAAAAAGTGCAGGACGAGGTCGTGAAGACCTCGGCTTGGCAGGTGCGGAAGTAATCGGTGCGAGGTGGAGCGTGTTGCCCCCACCGCGATTTTCAGGAGCGACGTCGTAGCCCACGCGCGTTGGGGGCACCGCGCTCCACCGCGATCACGCGATCACTTTGCGGATCACGTTGCCGGCCACGTCGGTCAGTCGCTCGTTGCGGCCGTTGTGGCGGTAAGTGAGCCGCGTGTGGTCGAGGCCCAGCAGATGCAGGATCGTCGCGTGCAAATCGTGGACGTGGGCTTTTTCGGATTCGGCGCGCAGGCCGACGGCATCGGTCGAGCCGATCACTTGGCCGCCTTTCACGCCGCCGCCGGCGAGCCACATCGAAAAACCGTGCGGGTTATGGTCACGGCCGTTGCTGCCCTCGCTCATTGGCATGCGGCCGAACTCGCCACCCCAGACCACGAGCGTGGAGTCGAGCAGACCGCGCGACTTCAAATCCTTCAGCAACCCGGCCACGGGCGCGTCGCTCGCGGCGCAGAGCTTGGAGTGGTTGCCCTCCATGTCGGAGTGGCCGTCCCAGCCGTTGGTGTCGCCGCAGTAGAGCTGCACGAAGCGCACGCCGCGCTCGACCATGCGGCGCGCGAGCAGGCAGCGCAGGCCGAACTCCGCCGTGACCTTGTCATCGAGGCCGTAGAGCGTGCGCGTGGCCGCGGTCTCCTTGGCAATGTCCACGACGTCGGGCGCGTGGCTCTGCATCCGGAACGCGAGCTCGTAGGCGGCGATGCGCGCGCCCAATTCGGAATCCTCGTCGCCTGGCGCGAGGTGGTCGCGATTGAGCTGGTTGATGAAATCCACCGTGGCCCGCTGTTGGTGTGCGCTCACGCCCTTCGGCGTGTTGAGGTTGAGGATCGGCGATTCGCCGCCGCGCAGGATCGTGCCTTGGTAGGAGGCGGGCATGTAGCCGTTGCTCCACGCGGGCGCGCCGCCTTTCACCCATCCCGCCGGGTCGGGCATGACGACGAAGGCCGGCATGTTCTGGTTCTCACTGCCGAGGCCGTAGGTCGCCCACGCGCCGAGGCTCGGCCGGCCCATGAGGATCGAGCCGGTGTTCATCTGATAGACCGACTCGGGGTGCGTGACGCTGTCGGCGTAGCAGCTGCGGATCACGCACAGATCGTCGGCACACGTCGCGGTGTGCGGGAGGAAATCGGAGATCTCGATGCCGGATTGGCCGCGGGGTTTGAATTCGCGGAGCGGGGCGAGGAGCTTGTTTTTCGCGACTGCCCGGCGGGTCTTGAACGTGCCGAACGACTCCGGGATCGGCTGGCCCGCGAGCCGGACGAGGTCCGGCTTGGGATCGAGCAGATCGACGTGGCTTGGGCCACCCGACATGAAGAGAAAAATCACGCGTTGCGCCTTGGCCGCGAAGTGCGGCGCTTTTGGGGCGAAGGGGTTCGACGCGCCGCCGGTCGCGCCGCGCGGCGTGGCCGCGAGGAGCCCGTCGCGATTGAGCATCGCGTTGAGCGCGAGCAGGCCGAAGCCGCCGCCGGCTTGGCGCAAGAACGAGCGGCGCGAAGTCGGGGCGAAGGGGAATCCACCGGGGCCGGGGCAATGTTCAGTCGACATAGACAAATGCGTTAAGGTTGAAGAGGCCGCGGCACAGCTCGCCGAGCGGCGAATGGGCGAGAAATTCGTTCGAGAGACGGCGCTCATTTTCAGTCGGCGGGCGACCGACGATGAGGCGATAGGCGAGCGTGAGTCGCGCCTCGGGCGTCGCGGCCTCGCGTTCGATACGCTCCGCGGTGTGCGCGGCGGCGGCGAGCACCTCGTCGGCGTTGAGCAGCGTGAGCGACTGGGGCGCGGTCGTGCTGCGGCCGCGGGCGGAGCAGCTCAGGTTGTTGTCCGGGGCGTCGAAGACCTCGAGGAAGGGGAAGCGGAGATTGCGCCGCGCGAAGATGTAAAGGCTGCGACGCGCGTGGTCGCGCGGATCGGCGTTCACGTTCCAGCCTTTGGCGCCCGCGTAGAGTTCGCGCGGGATGGGCGGGAAGACGCCGGGACCGCCGAGCTGGGCGTTGAGCTGGCCGCTGACGGCGAGCAGACTGTCGCGGATGACCTCGCCCTCAAGCCGCAGGCGATTCATGCGCGAATAGAGTTTGTTTTCCGGATCGCGCGCGAGTGCGTCGGTGCCGGCTGTGCTCGACTGACGGTAGGTCGCGGAGAGCAGCATCGCCCGGTGCAGCTGCTTCACGCTCCAGCCGCGTGCGACAAATTCCGACGCGAGCCAGTCGAGCAGGGCGGGGTGGGTCGGCTTCTGCCCATGCGTGCCGAAGTCGCTCGGTGTCGCGACCAGCCCGCGCCCGAAATGATGGCGCCAGACGCGGTTCACCATCACGCGCGCCGTGAGAGGATTCGCCGGGCTCGCGATCCACGCGGCCAGGGTGGCTCGCTGTGCGGATTCGGCGGGCGGCGCGCCGAGCACCGCGGGAAACCCGGGTGCGACCTCGGCGCCGGGCTGGTTGTAGTCGCCGCGGTGAAGGATGTGGGTCTTCGCCGGCGGACCGTTTTGCAACGCGATCGAGGCGGGGAGTGGCTTCGGCCTGGGGAAGGGCTTCAGGTCGTCCTGCAATTTCGCGAGCGCGTCCTTCTCAAGTTTTTTCAACGCGGCGAGAATCTCCTTGGCGGAGACTTCGACGAGGTGAGCGGTCTCCAGCACTAGGTTCTCCTGCTCCGTCGTGCGTTGTTCCTTGGGCACGGCGTGAGCCGATTGGGCCTCCGGTGACAGGGTTTTCAACTTCCGCGCGAAGACAGTGCGGCGCGCCGGTTCCTCGATCGCGGCGATCTGCGTTTGGAGATCGGCGGTCTGCCCATTGTAGCGCGCGAGCGCCGCCTCATGCGCCGCGCGCTCGGCGGGCGTGGGCACCGGCAGGTCGTTGCGGAATTTCGCCGGCGCGAAGAAGGCCTGCAGCGCATAATAATCCCGCTGGGCGATCGGCTCGAACTTGTGATCATGGCAGCGCGCGCAGCCCATCGTGAGACCGAGGAAGGCGAGCGATGTCGTGTCGGTCATGTCGTTGAGCGAGTTGCGGCGCCGCTGCACTTGGTCGGCGGAGTCGACCATGTCCGGTCCGAGCAAGTTGAACGCGGTCGCAATCAGCGCGTCGGGCTCGCTGGGGAACAACTCGTCGCCGGCGATCTGCTCGCGGATGAAGCGGTCGTAGGGCTTGTCGGCGTTGAAGGCGCGCACGACGTAGTCGCGATAGCGCCACGCATTGGGCCGCACGGCGTCGTGCTCGAAGCCGTCGCTCTCCGCGAAGCGGGCGAGGTCGAGCCAGTGCCGGCCCCACCGCTCGCCATAGTGCGGCGACGCGAGCAGCCGATCGACGAGGCGTTCGTAGGCGTCGGGCGCGGCGTCGCGCACGAAGGCGTCGATCTCAGCCGGCGTGGGCGGCAGGCCGATGAGGTCGAGCGTCACGCGGCGGATGAGCGTTTCCTTGGTGGCGGCGGGCGCAGGCGCGATGCGCTCGGCGTCGAGCGCGGTGAGAATAAAGCGATCGATTGGCGTGCGCACCCACGCGGCGTTTTTTAACGCGGGTGGCTCGGGCCGGCGCACCGGTTGAAACGCCCAATGCGCGCGGTCCGCCGCGGTGATGGCGAATTCCTTGGTGGCCGGCGCGGCTGCGGAGGGCTGGCGCGGCGTCTTGTCCAGGGCCCGCGCGTAGGGCACGCCCGCGGAAATCCAATCGGAGATCTGGCGAATCGCGGAGTCGTCGAGTTTGTCCTCCTTGTGCGGCATCCCGGGCTCCTCGAGGTGCGCGACCATCTTGTAGAGGAGGCTCGCTTGCGGCCGTCCGCTCACGATCGCCGCGCCGCTCTCGCCGCCGCGCAGCAGCGCCTCGCGCGTCACCAGGTCGAGGCCGGCCTTGGTCTTCTCGCCGCCGTGGCAGCTCACGCAGTGCGTCTCGAGCAAAGTGAGCACGCCGCCCGCGCCGTGGCCGGCAGGAAGGTTTTCCTGCGCGCCGAGCGTCGCGACAGAGGCGAGCGCGCAGAGCAGGAGGCCGGGACGTTTCATGCGGGGGTGGGGCGGAGGGAGGCTCGTCGTTTCCCGGACGAAAATCAACGCGCGCCTGCGCGCTGCGCGCGGATTTGCCCGTTGCTTCGCGCCGGGGCGTTTGCCCTACTGCGCCCTTTTCGCCGCCATGTCCCAGCCGACCGATCTCAACATCGACCACGTCGCCAAGCTCGCGCGTCTCGCCCTGACGCCTGAGGAGAAATCGACGTTTGCCGCCCAGCTCGGAAGCGTGCTTCACCACATCGAGCAGCTGGGCAAAGTGGACGTGACCGGCGTCGAGCCAAGCGCGCACGCTTTCGCCGTGCACAATATCTGGCAGGACGACGTCGCACGCCCTGGCCTGCCGATCGCCGACGCGCTCCGCAACGCTCCCGCGCAGCGCGAAAACATGATCGTGGTGCCCAAGGTCGTCGAATGAGTGCGCTCCACCACCAGACGGTCGCCGCGCTAGCCGCGCAGCTCGCCGCAAAAAAAGTCTCCGCCACCGAGCTCGCCCAGGCCGTGATCGCCCGCACGCGGGCCACTGAGCCGCGCCTCCATGCGTTTAACTCCTTCGACGAGGCAGACGCCTTGGCTGGGGCCGCCGCTTCTGATGCACGCCGCGCCGCAGGACAATCTCGCGGTCCCCTCGACGGCATCCCGATCGGACTGAAGGACGTGATAGCGGTGAAGGATCAGCCGCTCACGGCTTCGAGCAAGATGCTCGCGAACTTCGTCTCGCCTTACGACGCGACGGTCACGACCAAGCTCAAGGCCGCCGGCGCCGTGCTCCACGGCCGGCTCAATTGCGACGAGTTCGCGATGGGCTCCTCGACGGAAAACTCCGCCACCGGCCCGACCGCCAATCCGTGGGACCTCGCACGCGTGCCCGGCGGTTCGTCGGGCGGCAGCGCGGCCGCGCTCGCCGCCGGCTCCGCGATTGCGACGCTCGGCTCCGACACCGGCGGCTCCATCCGCCAGCCCGCGGCCTTCTGCGGCGTTGTCGGCCTGAAGCCCACCTACGGCCTCGTCTCGCGCTTCGGCCTCATCGCCTACGCCTCGTCGCTCGATCAGATCGGGCC
>JANOCA010000086.1:0-2523 GCA_031411915.1 Opitutaceae bacterium | reverse complement strand
CAGGCGACGCGCCTCACCGGGAAATACGGTCAGCGCCGCGACGCGCTCGCCGCCGCCGAGGAGGCTGCGCGCATCCGCCCCGGTCTCGACGCACGCAACGAGGTCATCGCCGCGCTCACGCTGCCCGATCTCACGATGACGAGAGAGTGGCCGTTGCGCGCGAATGCACGTATGGCCGCCACCTTCGATCCGAACCACGATCGTTACGCCGTCGCCGATGCAACCGGTGGCATCAACCTGCATCGGCTCGCGGATGGCGGGCGGCTGCAGATTTTCACGGGACGCGGTGCGGCGCCCGCAGTCGGGCCCACCTTCTCGCCCGATGGCCAGCGGATTGTCATCCGCGATGGGCAAGCACGCGTCATCGCGTGGCAACAGGATCGCGCGGAGCCCGCTTTCGTGCTCGAAGGCCGCGCCTATCTGCTCGCCGGCAGTCTCGGCGGTTACGGTCAACCCGACGCTTTTTCCCCCGATGGCGCCACGCTCGCGAGCGCGACGACCGGCGGGGTTTCATTTCACTCCACGACGGACGGACGAGAACTTCGGCGCATCGCGACCGCCGCCGAACCGAGCCACGTCACTTATTCGCCCACGGGCGATTTGATCGCGGTCGGTCGCGGCCTGCGGTCACGAGGTGGCGGCGCGGAAATGTTTGTCCTGATCCTCGACACCGCCCACGGCACCGAGGTCGCCCGCCTGCCGGTGACGGCCGGTTTTCAGACACTGACATGGTCAGGTGACGGCACCTCGCTGCTGGTCGCCGGGCAACAGCTCGAGCTCTACGCGCCACGCACCGCTCGGCGCCTGCGCCTGATTAGCGATCCGCTCGCCAACCGGGGAATGTTTGGCCCCGGTGACACGCTCATCAGCGCCAACCAAGGGGGCGTGATCACCCTGTGGGATCCTGCGACCGCCCGGCCGATGTTGTCGGCCGGCATCGGCGGACAGCCCGAGATCGCGATCGACCGCGCCGGCACGCTGATCGCCAAAGCTTCGGCTGAGCAGGGACGGCTTTACCGGCTCGATGTTTCCAACGTCGTCCGCTCGGTCGCGTCGAAGGGCTCCGGCGGCTACGACAACGTCACGAATCACGGCGGCGCAGCTCTCGACTATTCCCCTGACGGCCGGTGGCTCGCGACCGCGGTGTGGGGTGCGGTGCAACTGCGGGAAGCGGCCTCGGGCCTCGTCGTCGCCACGGTGACCTTGGGGACGTCTAACAACCACGGTGGCGCGCGCTTCTCGCGCGACGGCCGGAGCCTGCTCAGCGGCAGCCGCGAACTCGGTGTGGTGCGCATCCCGATTACGCTCGCGGAGGGCGGCGCGCCGCGGATGGGTCCGCCGGAGACCCTAGATGCCGACACCGGTTTCGTGCTCGCGGATCTTTCGCGCGACGGTCGGGACGCGGCGCTGGTTTCGATGTGGCGGAATGAAGTGAAAATCGTGGCGTTGGAAAGTGGCACTTCCTCCGCGCGCTGGAGCCTGCCTGGCGCGGGGCGCGCGGTCTTCCTCGCCGAGGACCGCGAACTGCTCGTCAACAGCACGGAGGCGATGGGCCGCACGCCGCTGGCAATTCACGATGCCGCGACCGGTCGCGAGCTGCGCCCGCTGGCGCACACCCGTGGCTACCACGTGCGCACCAGCGCCGATCAGCGCTGGCTGGTTTTGGGGACGGGGACAAATGAGTCGGTGTTGCTCCACGCGGGCGACGGGAAGCCCGGTCCACGCCTCCCGCCGGAATTTCAAGGATCGGGAAAAAACGCCGCACTCGCGCACGACGGCACCTTGCTCGCCATCGCCGCCGGCACGACGATCGGGCTCGTGCGCACCACGGATGGCGCGGTGATCGCGCAGTTGGAAACGACGGGCTCCGGCACCTATGCCCCGGAACTGGCGTTCTCCCCCGATGGCGCGCAGCTGACCGTGTGCTGGGAAAACGGCCTGCTTACGCAATGGGATCTGCGGTCGCTGCGACGCGAACTCGCGGCACGGGGCCTGGATTGGTGAGGGCGGCGCGGTTTGCGTTCGATAGTAGGGCGGGCCTGTGACCCGCCCTCGGTTCGGACGCTCAGCACGCGAAAGAGCGGGTCAGAGACCCGCCCTATCTCAGACACTCGCGCCAAAAAAAATATTTCACCTTCCCACCGATTTTCTGAAATCGCGGGCGCGATTTCCACCATCTTCCATTGCACGGAGGAGCGTCCAGCCGTGCCGCGCAGCTCGGGAACCCCGAGTAGCCGCGAGGGGTCAGTTACACCGCCTCCCTCTATGAAAACCTCAGTCTCACCCCGCCGTCAGTCGCATCCCGCGAGCATCTTGCCCGCTCGCTCCCCCTCTTCGCTTCGTGCCAGGTTGCGCACCGGCCTCGCGCTCGCGGCTGGTCTCGTCGCGACTGTCGCGGACGCTCAAATCAACTACGCCACGCCGTATTTTTTCACGACCCTCGCCGGCGTGACCGCCAGCGGCTCGACCGACGGCACACTCACCGCCGCGCGGTTCTCTCAGCCGGCCGGTGTGGCCGTGGAT
>JANOCA010000085.1:0-12099 GCA_031411915.1 Opitutaceae bacterium | reverse complement strand
TCGAAGCTGAAACGCCACGGCTCGCGAAAACCGAGCGCCCAGATTTCCGGCCGCACGCCCGCGCGATCGCGAAACGGATTGTCGGGCGGGATCGCGTAGGCGAGCCCGGGATCGCGGCGGTCGACGTCGATGCGCAGCATTTTGCCGAGGAGCAGGCCGGGGTCCTGGCCGTGGCCGTTGGGGTCCTGCTGCGGGCCGGTGTCACCCATCGCGCAATAGAACATGCCGTCAGGTCCGAACGCCACCGTGCCGCCCGTGTGGTTTTGCGTGACGGCGGGAATCTTCAACAGCACGCGCGGCGGCTCGCCGGAATCCGTGCGAAAATCCGCCGACGCCCGGCGCTCGACAATCAGCGTGGCGATCGCGTCGCCCTCGACGATCTGGTGTTTCTCGAAATAGCGGCGGTTCTCGCGGAAGCGCGGGTGAAACGCCACGCCGAGCAGCCCGTTCGGGCCGCGCCGGTTGAACACCTCAGAGGAGAAATCGGCGAAGAGCGTCTTGGTGAAACCCTGCGCGCCGCGGTCGAGTCGCCAGATTTTTCCCGACTGGTGCGCGGCGAGAAACGCATTCTCCTCACCGGGCATCTGGCCGAACCACGTGAGCCCGAGGCGCACGTCGCCCGGCTGCTTCACGACGGTGTGGGGAAAGCGCAACGCCTCGGGGAGCAGCGGGCGCAGCGTCGCGAGTTTCGCCAGCGGCGGAATCTCGTCGGGCATGCCGCGGTGGGCGGTGAGCGAGTTGGCCGGCTGTTTCAGGCTCGCGAGGTAGTCGATGAGGTCGGCGAACTCCTGCAACGAAAGCGCCGCGTGCAGGCCCTCGGGCATGAGCGAGAGCGGGCTGGGCTGCTGCGATTTCAGATCGGCGGCCGCGACCGGGATGAGTTTTCCATCCGGGCCCATGAGCGCGACGCCCGCGGCATCGGCACGCTTGATGACGCCGAGGTGCGTGGCCCCCGACTTGGTCTCGACAAGGGTCGCGCCGTAGCCGACGGCGATGGTGGCGTTGGGCTCGAGCAGCGCCGTGATCAGATCACGGCGCGGCAACGCGTCGCCGACGGCGAGGAGGTCGGGCCCCGCCTTGGAATTCGAGCCGTCGATGGAGTGGCACGCCGCGCACGCCACGCGATCGGGTGCGTGGAAAATCGCGCGGCCACGCTCGGCGCTGCCGCCGCGGATGAGGGCCCAGTTGCGGTAGTCGTTCGGCGTGCGGGCGGGTTGGGCGGGGGCAATATCTGCTCCAGCAAGCAGCAGGGTGACAGCGAAGGTCTTGAGTAGGGCCGGTCTGTGACCCGCGCTTCGAACACTTGCGGCGCGAAAGGGCGGGTCACAGACCCGCCCTACTGGTCGCGGCCGGCCACTTGATTTTCCTTCCAGCTCCACTGCGCGGCTCATGGCTGCTTCCTTTTCGCCTTTTTCTCGGCTCCCTCGGGCACAGCGGCCGCGGGATCGGTCAGGGCGAGAACCTTCGTTTGTTCAAGGTGCCGCTCCCACAGCGCGGCGAGCTCGCGCGCTTTTTCGGGATGAGCGGCGGCGAGGTTCTTCGACTCAGCGCGGTCGGTGGCGAGGTCGTAGAGTTCCCACGGGGCGTCCTTGAGCGCGACGAGTTTCCAATCGCCGGAGCGGAGGGCGCGGTGGCCGTCGTGCGCCCACCAGAGGTAATCGTGCGGCACGGTCACGTCCTTCGCGAACGCGGGCACGAGGCTGCGCGCGGGCGACGGCGGGACGGCGTGGCCCTTGATCGTGGCGGGGACTTTCGCGCCGGAGAGCTCGAGCAGCGTGGGCACGACGTCGATGAGGTGCGTGGGCGTGCGGCGCAGCTCGCCGCGGGCCTTGATGCCAGCGGGCCAGTGCGCGATGAGCGGCGTGCTGATGCCGCCCTCGTGGACCCACGTCTTGTGGCGGCGGAACGGCGTGTTGCTCGCGCTCGACCAGCCGGGACCGAGGCAGAGGTAGGTCTTGGCGGAACCCATCGGCGCGGCGGGATCGTGGCCGTCGCCGCGCACCATCATCTCGGCGGAGGCGCCGTTGTCGGACGCGAAGAGGATGAGGGTGTTCTCGTAGGCACCCATCGCCTTGAGCTGCGCGACCACGCGACCAATCTCGCGGTCCATGCGATCCACCATCGCGGCGTGGATGGCCATCTTGGCAGCCTGGAACTTCCGCTGGGACGGCGTGAGCGTGCGCCACGGCACGGGACGGTTCACTTCGTCGGGACCGAGCTTCGCGATGTCGTCGGGGAACGCGTAGGGCGGGCCGACATCGCGCTCGAACGCCGCGGCGGGTTGCGTGGTGATTCCCATTTTCTTTTGCCGCGCATGGCGCTCGGCGGCCATGACGTCCCAGCCGCGCGCGTAGGCGCCCTCGTAGCGGGCGATGTCCTCGGCGGGCGCGTGCAGCGGGAAGTGCGGCGCGGTGAAGCAGAGGTATTGGTAGAACGGCCGGCTCGAAAATTTCTCCGCGTGCTCGCGCAGATACTTGATGGCGTGGTCGGCGGTCGAGACGGTGACGTAGTAATCGGGCGTCTGCGTGAGCTGGCGTTCGTCGTCGGTATTACCGGGGGCCTTGAAGAAATTGTTCTGCCCCCCGCCGATCTCGAAGCTGTGGTCGAAGGCGTTGCCGAGCGGGCGGCCGTCGATGTGCCACTTGCCGGAGTGGTAGTTGCGGTAGCCAGAGGCGCGGAGGAATTCCGTGACGAGCGGCGCCCACGCGGGACGGATGCCGCGGTTGCCACCGCCGCTGGCGATACCGGCGACGATGTCACGCCGCACCTGCTGCGCGTAATAGCCGGTCGTGATCGCGGCGCGGGACGGCCAGCAACGGGTGGTGCTGTAAGCCTGCGTGAAGCGCAGCCCGCCCTGTGCGAGTGCGTCGAGGTGCGGCGTCGCGATCTCGCCGCCGTAGCAGCCGAGATCGGAGTAGCCGAGGTCGTCGGCGAGGATGACGAGGAAGTTGGGTCGCGCGGGCGTGGTGGCGGCGAGCGCAAGCGTGAGCGGAAGCGCGAGGGCGAGGGCAATGGCGAGGAAGCGCATGAGGAACGGGAGGGCGAGAGGGCGACGGAGAGAAAGGGAGACGCAGAGATGCGGAGCGCGGGAGTCCGGGGCTGTTTCAGCGCACGAGGATTTCGCGGTCCGAGGCGTCCATCTCGGCTTCCCACGCGGCGAGTTTCCTTTTCAGCCGATCGGTGATCTCGGGATGGAGGTAGTTGAGGTTGGTGCGCTCGCCGATGTCGGCCGTGAGATTGAAGAGGAGATCCATGGTGTTGCCGTCGTTGAGGTATTTCCAGTCGCCCTCGCGGATGGCGCGTTGCTTGCGGTTGGAGCGGTCCATGCGCCAGAAAAATGCGCGCTCACGAATGGGGGCTCCCGGGGCGGCCGTCAGCAACGGGAGGAGATCGATGCCGTCGAGCGGTTTTTCCCTCGGCGCAGCGACGCCCGCGAGGGCGAGGAAGGTGGCGTGGAGGTCCATCGTGATCGCCGGCTGGGCGGTGGTCACTCCGCGCGGGAGCTTCGCGGGCCAGCGCATGAGACACGGGACGCGGATGCCGCCCTCCCAGAGGGTGGCCTTGTGGTGGAAGAGCGGGGTCATGCGCGACCAGCGTTCACCGCCGTTGTCGCTGGAGAAAACAACGAGGGTGTTTTCGGCGATGCCCTGACGGTCGAGCTCGGCGAGGATTTCGCCGACGCCCCGGTCGATGCGCTCGAGCATGGCGCGGTAGATGGCGCGGCTGCCGTGGAGCATCGTCTCCTTGGTCACAAACGGAGTCTGCGGTGCATCGGGCGGCTGGAACGGGGCATGCACGGCGAGGTGAGGCACGTAGAGAAAGAACGGATGCCTGGCGTGGTCGCGGACGAATTTGACGGCGCGCTCGTTGACGAGGTCGGTGAAGTAGCCGTCGCGTTTCACGGGCTTCATGCCGTCGCGGAGCGCGGGGGTGCCGTCGAAGTATTTGTGCTGGTAGAAATCGGCGTGGCCGAGGAGTTCGCCGAAATATTCGTCGAAGCCGCGCTTGGTGGGGTTGTATTCGTCGCGGTAGCCGAGGTGCCATTTGCCGAACGCGCCCGTGGCGTAGCCGGCGGCCTTGAGGCGATCGGCGATGGTGACTTCGCCGAGCGGGAGACCGAGGCCGTGCATGTCGGGCTCGGGGACCCACGCGCCGTTGACGCGGCGCGACTGCTCGACCTGGTAGCCAAAGGCGAACTCCAGGCCGATGCGCTGCTGCCAGCGCCCCGTCATGAAACCGGCGCGGGTGGGCGTGCAGACGGGGGCGTTGGCATAAAAGTCGGAAAACTTCACGCCCTCGGCGGCGAGGCGGTCGATATGCGGGGTCTTGATGTCGGGCCCACCCATGCAGCCGAGGTCGCCGTAGCCGAGGTCGTCGACGAGGATGAAGATGATGTTGGGCTTGGACGCGGGTGCGGAACTCGAGGCCGCGTGTGCGCGAGTAGCGGCGAGCGAGAGGACGGCCGAGGCGGTGAGAGTAAGCGCGAGAGTGAGAGGACGCATGGGGCGATGGGTGGCGGGCGGGAAGCGGGATGGGCGACAGATGCGCGCTGGAAAGTGTTCGGGGTCGAGAAGGGGAACGCGTGTCAGCGAGGATCGGAAAGCGCGCGGCGCGGGCTCAATCGAGATAGATCAGTTCGTTGGCGTTGAGGAGGGCGCGGCAGAAGGCTTCGCGACCGTGCCGGGCGATGAGGGCGAGGGCGGCGGTTTTTTCCGGCGCGGTCGGCGGGCGTTGGAACGCAAGCGCGTAGGCCTGCCCCACCGGATCGGAGGTGTCGAGGCGCGCGGCGAGCGCGGCGGCGAGGTCGAGGGTGAAGCTATGGTTGAGCAGCGTGAGCGCCTGCAGCGGGGTCGTGGTGTTGGCGCGGCGCGGCGCGGCGAGCGAGATGTCGGGGAGGTCGAAATCATTCAGCACGTCGACCACGCTCGCGCGGGCGTTCTGGTGGTAGACGGCGCGGCGGTAGGTCTCGGGGCCGGGGCGGTCGAGGGGGAAGTAAGTGCAGACATTGTTTTGCGTGAACTTGTAGAGCCGGAAGCCCGGGCCGCCCATCGGCTCGAGCTTCAACTGGCCGGCGACGGCGAGCATGGTGTCGCGCACCTCCTCGGCGGAGAGGCGGCGTGGCGGGAAACGCCAGAGCAGGCGCGCATCCTTGTCGGCCGCGCTGCCATCGGCGCGAAACGCCGCCGACTGCCGGTAGGTCCGGGAGAGCAGAATCTCGCGGTGCAGGGGCTTGAGCCGCCAGCCGTGCGCGAGCAGGCGGCGCGCGAGGAAATCGAGCAGCTCCGGGTGGGATGGCGCGCCGCCGAGGAAGCCGAAGTCACTCGGCGTATCGACGATTCCGGTGCCGAAGTGATATTGCCAGACGCGGTTGGCGAGCACGCGCGGCGTGAGCGGATTGTCCGCGTGCACGATCCATTCGGCGAGGGCGCGGCGGCGCTCGCCCTCGGGCGCGTCCGCGGCGAGCGCGAAGGCCGGCGGCGCGGGAGCGAGCGCGGCGAGGCTGGCCGGCGCGATCACGTCGGCGGGCTTCATGGGATCGCCGCCCTTATGGACACGCGTAGGCTCGGTGGGCTCGGCGGGCTTTCCGACCCAGACTTGGCGGAGCGCGGGCACGGCCCTCAGCTCACGATCGATCGCGGCGATCTGCGGATTAAGTGCGGCAAACTGCTTGCGCTCCTCGGGCGTGGTGACGGCGGCCCGATGGCGCTCAACCGCATGGGGCTCGCTCCACGGCTGGCGGTCGGCGCCGGACGCGACGGTGCGCCACGTCTTGGCGTCGGCCGACACCTGCACCTCGTAATCGGTGGGCGTGGCGCCCTGGGCGAGGTCCTGAATCAGGACCTGCTTCGCGTTGCGAAACACGATGCGGTCGATCGTCTCCTCGCGGGCGAAGGTGAGCGTGAGCACGGCGGGGTTGCCGATGAACCATTGCTCGCCGAAGCGCCCGTCGTTCACGTGCTGCACGCCGTAGGCCTCGGGAAAATCCTCGGCGGCGGTGGACTTGGCGCCCTCGGCCTTTGCGCCGGAGGAGGCAAGCGCGACGTTGCGCGGGGCCGCGCCCGCGCTCCAGGCCTCGAACTCCACGAGCCGCGAGCCGACGGCCGACTTGGGATTCTGCGTCGAGGCCGACATGACGAAGCGCACATGGCGTGCGGCGACCGGCGCGAATTTTTCCTCGGTGCCGTCCGGTTCGATCTTGGGACGGGGCGTGTCGGCCCCGGCGGCGGCCGCCTTGGCGCGCTCGGTGATGGCGCGCTCAAGGGCGTCGCGCTCGGCCACGAGTTTCGCACGGCGCTCGTTGAGCGGTTTGGTGGCGGCGGTGAATGCGGCGCGCTCTTCCGCCGAGGCGACGACGCGACGGCCGTGATTCACACCCTCGAAGGCGGCGCGCAGCCGGTAGTAATCCTCCGTCGGGATGGGATCGAACTTGTGGTGGTGGCACCGGGCGCAGCCGACCGTGAGGCCGAGAAAGGCGCCGCTCGTCGCGACGACGACATCGTCGAGCGTGGCGGCGCGGATGTTGGCCTGCGCGGCGACGTCCTGGTTCTTCACATCGTCGTAGGGACCCGCGACGAGGAAGGCGGCGCCGACCTCGACGGCGGGGTTGCCTTTGCCGATGACGTCGCCGGCGAGGTGCTCAGCGATGAAACGGTCGAAGGGCTTGTCGTCGTTGAGCGACTTGATGACGAAGTCGCGGAAGGGCCAGAGGTCGTCGATGATGACGTTGCGCTCGAAACCGATGCTCTCGCCGAAGCGCACCACATCGAGCCAGTGGCGGCCCCAGCGCTCGCCGTAGCGGGGCGACGCGAGCAGGCGGTCGGCGAGCGCGCCCACGGCGACGTCGGCATCGCGGGCGAACTCGCGCTCGAACACGACGACCTCGTCGAGCGACGGCGGCAGGCCGGTGACATCGTAGCTCATGCGGCGGATGAGCGCGCGCGGATCGGCGGGAGGATTGAAGGCGAGTTTCCGCGCGGCGAGTTTTTCGGCGACGAAACCGTCGAGGGAGGAGTGCGCGAGTTTTTCCGCGAGGGGCTGCAACGACCACCACGACTTGTCGGCGCGGCGAGCGGCGGACGGCGCGCCATCGCGCGGATCGGGCGCGCCCATCGCGATCCAGGCGGAGAAGTCGGCGATGACCGCCGCGGGGAGCTGCGGTTTTTTCGGCGGCATCTCGAGGTCGTCGAGGTGTCGCAGGGCGCGGACGAGCAGGCTCTCGTCAGGCTTGCCGGGGACGATCACGGGGATGCCGCTGTCGCCGCCTTTGCGCGAGGCCTCGCGGGTGTCGAGGAGCAGGCCGCCCTTCACCTTCTCGGCCCGCTCGCTGTGGCACTCGTAGCAATGCTCGGCGAGCACCGGTCGGATTTTCTGCTCGAAGAACGCGAGGCCGGCCGCATCGGCGGCACAGGCGGAGGCGCCTGAGCACAACCACAATCCCAGCAACATACGCAGGGATGGCGCTCTCGTTTTTCCGGTGTAGGGCCTGAGCTTGCTCAGGCCGGGATGCATGGGATCGGCCTCAGCAAGCTGAGGCCCTACGGGGAAACGCGGCGTTCGCACATTCTTCATTCGCATCAGGCGAGGATTGGTTTGATCACGTGGCCATGCACGTCGGTGAGGCGGCGGTTGGCGCCGTTGTGGTAGTAGGTGAGTTTCTCGTGGTCGAGGCCGAGGAGGTGCAGGACCGTGGCGTAGAAATCGTAGACGGTCGTCACGTCGATCGCGGCGCGGCGGCCGAAGTCGTCGGTGGCGCCGTGGCTCACGCCGCCCTTCACGCCGGCGCCCATGAACCACGTCGTGAACGCATCCGGATTGTGGTCACGGCCGGCCGTGCCCTCCTGGTGCGTGGGCATGCGGCCGAACTCGGTGCACCAAATCACGAGCACATCGTCGAGCAGACCGCGCTGCTTGAGATCGGCGAGGAGCGCGGCGGTGGGCTGGTCGAAGATCGGCGCGTGGCGATCGTAGTCGGCCTTGAGGGTCTTGTGCGCATCCCAGTTGAGCAGGCCGTCGACGTTGCTCGCGCGCGAGGCGCAGTAGAGGCTCACGTAGCGCACGCCGCGCTCGAGGAGGCGGCGGCTGAGGAGGCAGTTGCGCGCGTAGGCGGCCTTCAATTTGTCCGCGGAATCCGTGCCGTAGAGCGCGTGGACGTGCGCGGGCTCGCGCGCGAGGTCGGCGACCTCGGGGGCGGCGAGCTGCATCTTGGCGGCGAGTTCGTAGGCGGCGATGCGCGCCTGCAGCTCGTCGTGGCCGGGGTGGGCCGCGGCATGCCCGGCGTTCATGTCGTGGAGAAAGTCGCGCGTGGCGCGGTCGGCGTCCGCGGTCACGCCCGCGGGGCGCGCGAGATTCCGGATCGGCTGCTGGGCGGCGAGCGTGACGGCTTGGTGGCGCGCGGGGAGGAATCCCTGACCCCAGTTGGCCTTGCCGTTCGGCGGCTCGCCGCGGATGTCCTGCACGGAGACGAACGTGGGAAGGTTGTCGTTGAGCGAGCCGAGGGCGTGGCTGACCCACGAGCCGGCGCTCGGAAAACCCTCGCGCGTGAAGCCGGTGTTCATCGCGATGCAGCCCGGGCCGTGGGTGTTGCTGCGCGACGTCATCGAGTGGACGAACGCGATGTCATCGGCGTGCCGCGCCATGTGCGGCAGGAGCGTGGAGAACATCTTCCCGCTGCGGCCGGCGGGCGCGAAGGCCCAGGGCGACTTCATCAAATTCCCGTTCTTGCCCTGAAAGGTGACCTCGCTGTCGCCGCCGGGGAGCGGTGTGCCATGGAACTTTTCGAGCAGCGGCTTGTGCTCCCAGAGATCGACGTGCGAGGCGCCGCCGGGACAGAAAATCTGCAGCACCTGCTTCGCCTTCGGCGCGAAGTGCGGGCGCGGCGCGGCCCCGTCGGCCGAGGCGGCGGCGAGATCGCGGAGGAGCAGGCGGGACAGCGCGACGCCAGTGAGGCCGGTCGTCATGTGACCGAGGAAGCGGCGGCGGGCGAGGGCAAGAGGGGACACGAGAGGCGTGCTGGAAAAAAGGAGGTAGAGGGGAAACGAGGCGGGACCCGCCTTCGCGCAAGGCTACGGCGAGGCAGGATGCTGCTGCTTCTTTTTCGCGGCGGCCACGGCGGCGACACAGAGTGAACCGCAGACAAAGGAGAACAGGACGCTAAGGCGCAGAAAGGACTTCATGATATGAAGGGGGTGATGATGAGTGAGGAGAATGTCTGCCGTCGCCGAGCGGTCGATAGCAGAGTGACTCCTGCATTGTCCCGCACCACCTGCCTAGCCCGCACGCCTCGCAGGCGGAGAATCCGGTCGATTCGCTGCCTGTAGCATGAACACGCCCTCGACGCCGCGCTGCTCAAGCCCGGCGCGAATACGCTCAACCGCACCGTCCCCGCCGGCCCCGTGAACAACGGCGTCATCCACGACTACCTCCGCTTTGATCTCGACGAGGCCGCGGCGCGTAAATCTCGAATTTGCTTCGTCACAAGGGAGAGTATTCGATCGAGAACCTCGGTTCCGGCAGATTCAGGGCACCGCAGATTCCGCCCTCAGGCATCTGTGGTGCCCTGACTCTGCGGGAAAATTTCGCCAGCGACGATTCCTCACCGTCAACCGGCAAAAGCGCCCGCACCATCGCCCGCCGCGGTTTTCGACTGGCAACGCCCGCGTCGCGCCGGCCATCTTCCCCCACATGCCGGACGAATCACCCCTGTCAGCCGTCGCGCCGTGCGCCGTGTTCCTTAGCTACGCGTCGCAGGACTCCGCCGCCGCGCTGCGCATCTGCGAAGCGCTGCGCGCCGCGGGCATCGAGGTCTGGTTCGACCAAAACGAACTCGGCGGGGGCGATGGGTGGGACCGAAAACTCCGGGGCCAGATCGCGGTGTGCGCGCTGTTCGTGCCGGTAATCTCCGCCGCCACGCAGGCGCGGCTCGAAGGCTACTTTCGACTGGAGTGGAAACTCGCCGCCCAGCGCACGTATACGATGGCCGACGCGAAACCGTTTCTCCTGCCCGTGGTGATCGACGGCACGCGTGACGCCGACGCCCACGTGCCCGAGGAATTCCGCGCCGTGCAATGGACGCGCCTCCCGGGCGGCGAAGCGAGCGCTGCGTTCTGTGCGCGCGTGCTGAAATTGCTGCGGCATGAGGTAGCGCCGGTCTCTGACCGGCATTCCGCAGGCCCGTGCGCAACCGATGCCGGTCGGAGACCGGCGCTACCGCAGAAACGAATTTTGCGTTCACTGCTCACCCCCGCCCTCGTCGCCCTCGCCGTCGCCATGACCCTCGCCGTCTGGCAGCCGTGGAAATCGAAATCCCCGCCGCCTCCCTCCGCTCTCGTAACGGCGAGCGCCAGCGAGCCGAAGCCCGCACCCGCCGCGCCGCTCGCCGCCGACCAGAAATCCATCGCCGTGCTCGCCTTCGCCAACATGAGCGCGGACAAGGACACCGACTATTTCTCCGACGGCATCAGCGAGGAAATCCTCAACGCCCTCGGGCGCGTGTCCGGTCTCCGCGTGGTCTCGCGGACCTCGTCATTCTCTTTCAAGGGGAAGAACGCCACAGCCACGGAAATCGGCAAGACCCTGAATGTGTCACATCTCGTCGAAGGCAGCATCCAACGCGCGGGAGCACGCGTGCGCATCAGTGCGCGACTCATCCGCACGGCAACCGGTGAGCAAACTTGGAGTGCGACCTTTAACTTCGACCCCAAGGACGTTTTTGCGACGCAGGACGAAATCGCCAGCAGCATCGCCAAGCAGTTATCCCCGGAGCTGGTCGCGACCATGCGCCCAGCCAAGGTCGTGGTTCCGGAAGCCCACCTTCTCGTGCTCGAAGGCAGGCACTTCAACGCCACACGCACCCTGGAGGGCCTCGCCAAAGCTGAGGCAGCCTTCAACAAGGCGATCGCGATTTCGCCCCAATTCGCCGAGGCGCATGCCGGTCTTGCCTACACCTTGGTGATCCGCGCGAGCTACAACGACATCGACGGCCTCAAAAAAACTCCCGGCGAGATGGAACGCGGGCAGCGCGCAGCCCTACACGCCATCGAATTGGATCCTGACTTCCCGGAGAGTTATGCTGCCTTGGGCTATGGGTTGCTCAACGACGCCAAATTTAGCGAAGCCGAGCGCCGGCTGGTGCAGGCCATCGCCCGTGGCTCAAACTCGGCCAGTGTCCGCTTTACGCTGGGACTCGTGTATTCTTGCACTGGGCGACTGGAACACGCCATCGCAGAGCACGACCAGGCCGCCTCGCTTGATCCCCTGTGGGATTTGAACCTGCATCACGTTGCACGTTCCTATTTTTGGGCGGGAAAAACCGACCGCGCGCTTGCGGCAATCGACCGCGCCATCGCACTGCGTTCCGACGTTTATGTTCCCCACCGAGGTCAACGGGGCCACATCCTACTCGCCATGGGACGCAAGCAGGAGGCCGCCGATGAAGCCCGATTCGTCAGGGACCATCCCAGTATCTCCCCCCGGTGGCAAAACGACTTTGTCGCGGTTCGCATTTTGGTCAGCGCAGGCTTCCAAGCCGAAGCGTCACGATACGCTGAGCAGCTATTCTCAAAGTGGCCGACAGAGCACTACCAACGCGGATTCGTTCTGACCGCATTGGGTCGGTTTGAAGAAGCGATCCCCCATTTGGAAAAAACCGCCGCCCAACCGGTCCGGTATCTTTTTTGGGATGAAAGCTGGGACGCATACAGAGAGCATCCACGGTTTCGCGATCTCATGGGCAAGCTCGGCCGAGCCGAGCACTACGACGTTGCCCGCAAGACACTGGAGAGGCTTCGCACGAAATAGTCGATCCACCGCCCTTCGGTTCGTTCATTCGCTGGCGAAAATCTGCTGCGCAACAGCGGTCAAACCCGGCAGGGCGACGATCCGATATTTCAAGTTGTTGATGATCCCAGCCGAAGCCAGCGCCGACGCGCAGCAGCGGCCGAAAAAGTAGGGCGCGGTCTCTGAGACCGTCTCAAAAGTTGAACGTTCTCGTGGCGGGGCGATCAAACCCGCCGATGATTGAACCGATCACGCCCGATTACGGACAGGAGTTTCTCCTGCCGCCGGCGCTGGAAGAATGGGTGCCGCGCGATCACCCCGCGC
>JANOCA010000084.1:0-7364 GCA_031411915.1 Opitutaceae bacterium | reverse complement strand
CTCGCTCTCCGAGCGAGCCTGGGTTCAAACGCTCGATTCGCCCTGCAACTCAGGCCGGTTCGGAGAACCAGCCCCACCTTCAGGTAAATTGGATCGCGGTCAGCCGCCCGTCACCGCGTAGCTGCGCTTGAAGAACACGCGGTAGGCGATGCCACCCAGTTGCCCGCCCACGAGCGGCGCGACCACATAGACCGTGAGCCAGCCCGAGCCGTTCGCCGTGAACGGCACCGAGCCCCAGCCGCCGGCGAGCACGCTCCACAGCCGCGGCGCGAGATCGCGCGCGGGGTTGAAGCACGCCATCGTCAGCGGCCCGACGAGCGAGATGAGCAGGGTGACGGTGAGGCCGATGGCGGCGGGCGTGAGTTCGCGGGGGCGTGCGGCGTTGCGCGCATCGGTGACGCAAAAAATCACGAGCACCAGCACCGCCGTGCAGACCACCTCGATGCCAAACGCCGCGCCCGGCGACACCAGCGCGCGCGCCGTGGCGTCGAGCGCCTTGCCGCCGGGATTCGGGAAGAACTCCCCGAAGATCATCGCCGTCGCCTCGCTGCCGGCCGCGCCGCGCACGAGGCCGTGCTTCAGCTCATAGGCGGCGAGCGCCCCGGCGAAGATCCCGTGGAGCACGGCGGCCGCGGCAAAGGCCCCGAGCATCTGCGCCGCGATGTATCCCGGAACCCGGCGCGCCGGAAAATCCCCGCACGTCGCGAGCGCGCACGTGACGGCCGGATTGAGGTGCGCGCCGCTGAGCGCGCCCGTGAGATAAATCGCCGTCGCGATGCCGAGCCCCCAGACGATCGCGACTTGGAAGACGCCGACCTGGGCGCCGAGCAAAGTCGCCGCCGCGACGGAGCCGCAGCCGAAGAACACGAGGAGAAACGTGCCGGAGAATTCGCCGACGAACCAAGGAGGGAGTTTCATGTTTGAAAGTAGGGCGCGGTCTGTGACCCGCCCTCGGTGCGAACACTCAACGCGTGAAAGGGCGGGTCACAGACCCCGCCCTACTTTCCGCCCTTCAGCGCATCGCGCCGCCCGTCCGCATACGCCGTGAACACCGCGCGGATCTCCTCCCGCACGCGGCGGAAGACGGCCATCTTCTCCTCGTCCGTGCCGGCCGCGTGCGCCGGGTCGTCGAACGGCCAGTGGTGACGGTTCACTTGGCCTGGATAGATCGGGCAGGCTTGGTCGGCGTTGCCGCACACGGTGATCACGGTCTCGACGGGCTGCGCGAGGAAGTCGTTCATGTGCTTCGAGCGGTGCGCGGAGATGTCGATCCCGACCTCCGCCATCGCGCGGATGGCGAGCGGGTGCACGTAGCCGGCGGGTTTCGAGCCCGCGCTCTGGACGTCGAAGAGCTCGCCCGCCACGGAGCGGAGCAGCCCCTCGGCGAGGTGGCTGCGGCACGAGTTGCCCGTGCAGAGGATGAGGAGGGTGGGTTTCGCGGGAGCGGAGCTGGTCATGAGGAATGGTTGAAGGGAAACATCAGCAGCAACCCGCGCCCGCCGGCTGGGCCGACGGCACGCAGAGTTCCTTTGCGAGGCAATCCGTGTGCTTTCCGCCCAGCCGCACCACGAGGCGATCCGCCTCGGCCGACACGGCGACGATCTTGAACTGGATCACGTTGCACGCCTCATACTCGAGTTCGACCGGCAGGTCCTCCGTCCCGAGCACCGGCCTCGCGTGCTCGAAAGCCTTCAGCAACTTCCCGGCGGTGATGCGATGATCCACATCGTCGCCCACCCAGGTCTGCAACAGGCAAGTCACCGTGCGGCGCACGGTCCCGCCGCAATCGACAAAGTCCTTTTGCACGCGCCCGATTTCCGTCACGTGAAAGTGCGCCTCGATCGGATCGCCGTCGGGCCAGAGCACGGTGAGCGTTGACGCCGGTGCCGCGGCCAGCGCCGCGCGCAGCGCCGCCACGGTCATGGCGGGCGGCGTCGCCGGGCTGGGGGCGGCACATCCGCAGGCGGCGGTGTCGGTTGATTCGGTGGCGACGTCGTTCGGGTTGTGCATGAATTTCCTCTGTGCGGCTTCGGCCTCAGCCGCGGCAGCACGCCCGGCCGGTGCCGCGCACCGCCGCCACCGGGGCGCACGCGAGATCGAGCTGCTTGAGCTTCGCGAGGTCGCGCTTGAGCCCCGCATCCTCCTGAGCGCAGTCCTGCAGACACGCGAGATTTGCGACCAGCTCCGGCGAGCGATCGGCCGTCGCGGGCAACGCGTAGACCATCCAGTTCCCCTCGCGTCTCACGGTCACGAGGCCGCGCGTCCGCAGGTAGCCGAGGTGCTTGGAAATCTTCACCTGCGGCTCGCGCAGAATCCCTTGCAGGTGGCAGACACAGAGCGGCCCTTGCTGGAGCAGGTGGAGCAGGCGCAACCGGGTCCGGTCGCACAGGCATTCGTAGATTTTCACCAGCTCCATTCAGGAAACATATTCCTTCGCGAGAATATGCTTCAAGACCCAAGTCGTGCCGCCGCCATTTCGTCACGCCGGATCCTTCGGCGCGCGCACGTTGGCCGCTTCCCGCGTGGCGAGATGTCGGCCAGGGCGCGGCGCCATTGCCGTTGAATTAGCGGGTTCGGATTTCGTCGGCAGCTGGCTTGCGAGCGCTCCGCCCGACGTTCGCCGAGGCGGGCGCAAGCGCGCTGGCCTACGAAGAGACAGGACGATCGACCTTAATTCAACGGCAGTGGGGCGCGGCGCCGGCATCCGCTCACGGCATGGGGAACGGCTTCGTGCGCTGGCAGAGCTGGAGCGGCACGCCCCACGGGTCGCGCATCATGATGAGCAGCGAACCATCGGGCTGCGGGTCCTCCAGGAAGAGCGTGGCGCCGGCCTTTTCGAGGCGCGCGCGCTCGGCCTTGGCGTCGGGCGCCACGACCGCGATGTGAAACAACAGCGGGTGCGCCGACGCATAGGCGGGGTAGGGTGCCTTGGGATTGGAGTAGAGCTCGATGATGATGCGGCCGGTGTCATCGGCGAGGAAGTGCATGAACGGCGGATCGTCGCGCTGCCGCGCGATCGTGAAACCGACGTGCTCGACATACCACTGCGCGTGCGCGCGGACATCCGGGACGTTGAGGGCGAAGTGCTCGAATTTCATGGGGGATGGTGGTGACGGGCGGCAGAGATGGCTGAGGTGTCTTGCCTCAATTTTTTATTTTTCGATCCACGAGGCGGGACGCCTGGTCCACGACTAAAAGCTGAGCCCCGCGCTCAGGCGATACGTGCGGCCGGTCTGCCACACGGCGCCGTAGAACTTGTCGTCGTCGGCGAGGTTCGCGACGTTGAGCTGGAATGTGGTGTTGTAGCGGCCGATTTTGCGGCGGTAGCCGGCGTTGAAGTCGTAGAGGTAGTGCGCGGGCACGAGGCGCGCGTCGATCGTGATGGCGCCGGTGTTGGTCGCGACGGTGATGAGCTCGGCTTCGCGCTGGCCGAGGTATTTCGCGGCGAACATCACCCACGTGCCCTTCAGCGACTCCTGGTTGAATTCGTAGCGCACGAAGGCCGTGCCGGTGTATTTCGAGATATCGGTCGAGGGCTTTCCGAGGTAGCGGCTCGAGCTGCCGCCGGCGGCGACGAAGGCGCGCTGCGCGGCGAGGCGCAGCGGGTCAGGATTCGCCGGCTCGGCGAAGGGCTCGATTTCCTTGATCTGCACGTCGTTCATCGAGACGCCGACGTTGAAACGCAGATTCCGCAGCGGAACGTAATCGATCTTGAGATCGCCGCCCTTGGAGTCGGTCGACGTCTTCACGAACGCGCTGAAGCCGGAGCCGTTGTTGGTTCCCGTGGGCGACACGAGGAGGTTCTGGATCGCGGCGCCGAAGCTCACGGGGCGGTCCTGATCGGTCATCGCGAAGCCGGCGAAGTTCACGAGGAGTTTGCCTTTGAAGAGATCGAAGCGGACGCCGGTCTCGATGTTGCGGACCGTGGCGCCATCGAGCGGGTTGCCGTTGCCGTCGTAGGCGGAGTAGGCCGGCCCGACGTCGATCGAACTCATCGTGTTGGCATAAAGGCGCACCCAGTCGACGGGGAGCCAGATGGCAGTGATGCTGGGTGAGCGGTTGTTGACGGGCTTGGGGCGGCGCACGCCGTTGAGCGTGGAGCCGGAGCCGGCGGGCGCGGGACCGTTCCAGAGATAGTTGCCGCTGGCGTCATAGACGATGCCGCCGCGATCGTTGCGGGTGTCGAAGAGGCCGACGATCGTCTGGAATCGGTCGCGGAAGAAGCTGCTCTGGAGATTGGCGTAGAGGTTCCGGTCCCAGAAATACGAGGTGAGATACGCGGAGCGCGCGCCGATGGCGGACTCCGGTCCCTGCGGGTATTGGGCGAGGGCGGCGTGATCCCAGCGTTTCACGTAAGCGTAGTCCTGCGGGTGGCGGAAGCGCGTGAGGATGACCTCCGTCGGCAGATTCTCCCACGCGCGCGTCGCGGGGTCGTTGGCGTTGCCGGTGTTGCCGTAATAGTAGTTCACGCCGGCGGCGTTCTGGCCGGAGGTGAGCGGGCCGTAGCTGAGGCCGGTGATCATGCGGTGCTTCACCGGGCCCGTTTCGAACGCGGCGTAGATCTCCGTCTTCCACGTGGGGCGGACGGTGCGCGAGGAGTTGTTGATGTTGTTGGGCCGGATATCGAGCACCTGGGGCTGGCCGGTGCCAAATGACGGTCGCAGCAGCGCGAGGAAACGCGGATCCGCGCGGACCTTGAGGGGAATGGAGGCGTCGTTGGCGTTGCGGAGTGAAATGTTGAAGGACCGGTCGCGGACATTGATGTCCTCGGCGGAGTAACCACCCCACCACTGGAAATTGTCGGAGAAACGGTGGTCGATCCGGTAGGTCTTCACGTAGGTGCGCTCCTTGCGGAACGTGTCCGGGCCTTCGAAGCGGAAGTCGCGCTGGCTCGGTGTGGTAAAGACGCGGTTGGTGCCGGGACGGCCATCGA
The DNA here is from genome assembly GCA_031411915.1 of Opitutaceae bacterium. Lineage (GTDB taxonomy): Bacteria > Verrucomicrobiota > Verrucomicrobiia > Opitutales > Opitutaceae > ER46. The sequence continues at coordinate 2,431 of JANOCA010000084.1, read as the reverse complement.
TGAGCGTGCCGTAGAACGAGCCGTCGGGCGCACGCGTGTTGTCGGTGAGGAAAAAATTGCGGATGTTATCGCGGAAATTGTAGCGCGCCTCCAGCGAGGCGAGGAGCGTGGTCTTCGGCCCGAGTTTCACGGTGAGCGCGGGGTTCAGGTGGAGCGTATTGGTTTCGTAATACATCGCGTTGCTCTTGCCGCTGGAATACGCGAACGGCAGCGCGAAGCCGATCGTGCCCTTGGGCGTCACGGGGCCGGACCAGAGGAGCTCGAAGCGGCGGTAGTTGAACGAGCCGAGGCTCGTGCCGATGCGGGCGACGGGCCGCGAGCCGGCGAGAACGCTCGAGACGTTGACGACGCCGCCGGTGCCGCCCTGCCCGTAGAGCGCGCCGCCCGGGCCCTTCACGATGTCGGCGCGCGAAATGGTGATGGGATCGATGGGGACGAAGCGGCGGAAGCCGTCCTTGTTCGTGGCGGCGGCGATGCCGCGGATGAGGAGGGTGTTGTTCTCCGGGTTGTCGCGCGAGCCACCGGTGCCGCCGGCGGTGGTGTCGAGCTGGATGCCGCTCACGTATTCGAGCGCGTCGCGCAGATCGAGGGCGCCGATGTCGCGCATGAATGAGGTGGTGAGCACCTCGATGTTCATCGGGAGATCCTTGATCGGTGTGTTGTAGCGCGTGCCGGTGGTGGTGTTGGCGGCGCGGTATTCGTCGTCGTTCGAGGCGTTGACCTCGAAGACGGAGAGTTTGACGACGTCGTCCTTGGCGGACGAAGCGGCGGTAGTGGGCGAAGGAGCAGGGGCGACTTGGGCGCGGGCGGGCAACGCGCCGAGCGTGAGGGCAAGGGCGAGGAGGGGTAGCGGGGTTTGCATGGGGAAAGTCTACCGCAGATCAGCGATGCGCCGGTCGAGCTCCGCGGCGCGGGCGTGGGCTTCGGTGAGGGGAACGCCGGCCTTGACGCCGGGGCGCTGGTGGCCGGTGGCGGTGAGCCACGCGAGCTTCATGAGGTTTTGTCGCTCGGCGACGAGTTTCATGATCTCCGCGCCGCGCGGGTGGGTGGCGGCCATCGCCGCGGCGCTGGGCACGCCTTCGAGGTCGGTGGCGCCGAGGCCGGCGAGGATGGCGCGTGCGATGACCCAATGTCCGGCCTCGTCGGGATGCACGCTGTCGCGCGCAAAGGTGAATTTCGGATCGCTGCGCCGGCGCTCGTCGATCGCCGCGTGCATCGCCGTGTGCAAATCGATCACGGCCCAGCCGGCGGGGCGCTGCGAGACGAGCCACGCCGCGTAGCGCGCGAGCACGCCGTCGTAGCCGGGGGCGCGGCCGTGGATTTCGTCGAAGACCGGCGGTGTCACGTGGATGAGCTTCGCCCCGGCGCGCGCGGTGGCTTCGCGCAGGCGCACGATGCCGTCGCGGAATTTTGCGAAGCGTTCCTCGTCGAAGGGCTGCTGGATGCCGTCGTTCATGCCGTAGCAGGCAAACACGAGGTCGGGCTTGGTCTGCGCGAGCACGCGGCCGAGCCGCTCGTGCAGATCGGGACGGGGAAACTGGCCGCCGGCGTGACCCGCCTCGGAGAGGCCCGAGAGGGTCTCGCTCGAGAGGCCGGAATTGATGAACTCGACGCGGCGCGCGGGATGCCGGAGGACGAGATACGTCTCGACGGCGATGACGTAGCCGCCGCCGTGCGTGATGCTGTCGCCGAGGAAAAGCACGCGTTGCACGCCGGCTGGCAGCTCAGCGGAGCGGGGCGCGGCGGCCGCGGACGCGAGCGTGAGCGTGAACGAGATCAAGGCAGACGCGACGGCGAGGAGGGTGGGGCGGCGCATGCGGGGCGGGAGGATTCACTCCGACCGCCGCGCGGGGCGCAAGCCGGCGGTGTTTTCGTCTGGCGTCCCGCGGCGCGGACCCTTCGCTCGCCTCCGCCCCATGAATCTCGATTGGTTGCGCCTTTCCGACGAAGCCGCGGTGCCCTCGCCCTCGCTTCTCATTTTCCCCGACCGCGTCGCGGAGAATCTTCGCCGCATGATCGCGATCACGGGCGGTCCCGCGCGGCTGCGGCCGCACGTCAAGACCCACAAGCTCCCCCAGATCGTCGCGGCGCAGGTCGCGCTCGGCGTGGTGAAGTGCAAGTGCGCCACCATCGCCGAGGCCGAGATGGCGGCGCGCGCGGGCGCGACCGATGTGCTCGTGGCCGCGCCGTTGGTCGGGCCCAATCCCGCGCGGCTCTTCGCGCTGCGGCGCGCATTTCCACGCGTGGCATTTTCCACGATTGCCGACGATGCCGGTGCGATCGCCGCGCTTAGCCGCGAGGCGGTCGCCGCGGACGCGACCATCGAGGTGCTGCTCGATCTCGATGTGGGCATGGGGCGCACCGGGATCGCGCCGGGGCCGGCGGCAGTGAATCTCTACCGCATCATTGCCACCTCGCGGGGATTGCGCGC
>JANOCA010000083.1:0-2066 GCA_031411915.1 Opitutaceae bacterium | reverse complement strand
CGGCACCGGGCAGGTGATGATCCATGCGTTCACCGACGGGCGCGACACGCCGCCGTCGAGCGGGCTCGGCTACGTGCGGCAGGTCGAGGCGCAGTGCCGCGTCATCGGCATCGGGAAAATCGCGACCGTATGCGGGCGCTTTTGGTCGATGGACCGCGACAATCGCTGGGAGCGCGTGCAGAAAGCCTACGACATGCTCACCGGCCGCGGCGCGGTCGCCAGCGCGCCGGACGCCGAGGCCGCGATCGAGAGCTACTACGCAAAGCCGCTCAGCGCGACGCAGAAGGGCGACGAGTTTGTGCCCGCGACCTGGATCGTCGGCGCCGACGGCAAGCCGCTCGCGACCATCGCCAACGGCGACGCCGTGCTCTTCTACAATTATCGCGGCGACCGCCCGCGCGAGATCACCCGGGCGTTTGTGATCGACGGCTTCAAGGATTTCGACCGCGGCCCGAAGCTCGACCTCTACTTTGCGACGATGACGGAATATGAGTCCGACCTGCCGGTGCACGTGATCTCGGGCAAGCCGGAGAAATTGAAAAACATCCTCGGCGAAGTCGTGAGCAACGCCGGAATCGCGCAGTTCCGCTGCGCCGAGACGGAAAAGAACCCGCACGTGACTTTTTTCTTCAACAACTACCGCAAGCCCCTGTTTCCGGGTGAGGAGCGCTCCTGTCCGGCCAGCCCGAAAGTCGCGACCTACGACCTGCAGCCCGAGATGGCGGCGGCCGAGGTGACGGCCGTGGCCAAGGCGGCGATCCTCTCGGGCAAGTTCGGCCTCGTCGTCGTGAATTTTGCGAACCCGGACATGACCGGTCACACCGGCTCATTGCCCGCGACGATCAAGGCCGTGGAGGCGACGGACCGCGGGGTGGGCGAATTGCTCGCGGCGTTGGAAAGCGTGGGCGGCCGCGCCGTCGTGTGCGCCGACCACGGCAACGCGGAGCAGATGTGGGACCCGACGGTCAACGGCCCGCACACGGCGCACACACTGAACCTCGTGGAGGTGTTTGTGGTCGGCGAAGGTTTCGCCGCAGGCAAAACCAAGATGCGCAGCGGCGGTCGGCTCGCCGACATCGCGCCGACCGTGCTGCACCTGATGGGTCTGCCGAAGCCGGCGGAGATGACGGGCGAGAGTCTGGTGGCTTGATCGCGTAGCCCTGCTCGTGAGAGCAGGGACCGGCGGGAGCTCTATCGTGGACGGTCCCGCCTCTCACGAGGCGGGCTACAAAAAAAATCTCGCCGCCATTCACGCCGTCCGTGAGCGGTGCCGGCGGCGCCACGCGACAAACAGCACGACCAGCAGCGCCAGCACGAGCACCGCCGTGGCGGCGAGCGTCCACGCGTGGGTGTCCGCGACGGCTTCGCGCAGGGCGTCGAGGTTCTCGGCGAAGCGCAGGCCAATCCAGTGGCCGAGGAAAACAAAAACCGGCACGCTCACCAGGGCCGCGAGGCCGTCATAGAAAAGAAAGCGCAGATACGGCACGTGCATCGCGCCGGCGGTGCAGAAGAACGGTGCGCGGATCCCGGGCAGAAAGCGCGCGATGAACAGCCCCTTGCGCCCGTGCCGCACGAAGCGCTCCCGCGCGCGCTGCTGTTTCTCCGCCGAAAACAGCTTCAGCAGCCACGGCATGGTGAGGAGCCGCGGCCCGAAGTGCCGCCCGATCGCAAAGATGATCGAGTCGCCGATCATCACGCCCGCATACATGATCGCGGTCGTGACCAGCCACGGCTGGCCGAGGTGCGCGGCGCAGATGCCGGCCGCGATCAGGACGATGTCCTCCGGCATCGGGATGCCGAGCCCGCAGCCGACGAGCACCAGGAAAAGTCCCCAGATTGCCCAGGGGGAGCCTTGGAAGGTTTGCAGCAGAGCGTCGAACATCGGGGGAGGGGAGCGCGAACAAAGGCGGGTGCCGCGAGCGTGGGCAAGCTGCAATCCATGCGTAGTTCTTGGCACGCCCGCCGGCGGGTGCGGCTTTCCGGTTTGGTTTCCCAGCCGTAGGTCAGCTCGCTTGCGAGCGCGGTTTGGCGCGCGCCGGCGCGCTGGCCTGCACGGAAACGATTTG
>JANOCA010000082.1:0-9076 GCA_031411915.1 Opitutaceae bacterium | reverse complement strand
CCGTCCCTTGGCGTCGACGATGTCGTTCAGATCGTCGAGGCGAAATTCCGGGAGCGTGATCGACTCCAACGGATGACGGTCAAAATACTCCTGCGGCACATAAAAGGGCAGGTGCGGCTTGGAGATGCCGAGCGCCATGAAGAACGGTTTCGCCGCAGGCTTCGCCAATGCAGCTGCCGCCCATTCGGCCGCTTTCCAATCCTTGGAATCCTCCTTGGGTCCCTTGGTGGGGCCCCAGCTGAATTCCGTGCCATCCGCCTCGCCCTCTCTAAGCCCCTCGCGCTTTACCTCGGGCCGAGGGATGGGCTTCCCGTTCAGCAAATTTTGTCGGCGCGACGTGATGCGCTCCGGGTCGGGCCGCGAACCGCTTCCGCCCACGGAATCGTCCCATTGATCGAAGGCCCAATGCCCCTCGTCGGCCGGATGTTTATGGAAGATCTTTCCGTTCGAAAGCGTGTGGTAGCCGTGCTTCGAGAAATATTCCGGCAGCGTCAGGTGGGTTTTCACCAGTTCCGAACGGAGCATGTTCTGGCTGTTGCCGTAGACTCCGCTCCGGTGCGGCATGAAGCCCGAGAGCAACGCCGAACGCGACGGACCGCAGACCGGGCCGGCGCAATTGGCCTGTTGGAAAACGACCGAGCCGCTCTTCGCGAATCGATCCAGGTTGGGCGTCGCCGACTTTTTTTGCGGAGCGCCGCCGAAGGCGCCCACCCAGTCATTCAGATCATCGACGGCGATGAAGAGCACATTGTAGGGCGCCCGAGCACCTTCGGCGGCGTGGAGCGGGGCCGAGGCCAGGCAAAGCGACGCGAGGGCGATGGATCGCAGGGTGGAGCTGAGTCGTGACGGTGACATAGGGATGGGAGAGGGATGAATGCCGACGAACGGTAATCTGCAGGCGATGGTCCTTACTTTGCGACCTTCAAGCGGGGATCGTTGAGGTCGAAGGCGCCTTGGCCGTCGCGGGGCAGGCGGAAGCGGAGGGTGGTCTGGTCCGTGAACGCGGCCGTGATCTCGAACGCGATGCTGTGCTCCTGCCAGTCGGCGGTGAGCGGAATCCGCGTTTCTTTGGCCACCTTGCGCGAGCCGTCGGCCGGCTCGAAATCGACGGATAGGCCGGGAGTGCCGCGCACGCGGAAGGCGAAGCGGTAGCGTCCTTGGTCGAGCTTCGCGCCACTCCCGAAATGGTGACTCAAGGCGGAGCGCTCGCTGAAGTTGCCGGTCACGCGGATCACGCGGGTGCCACCGGGGCCGTCGGCCAGGATTTCCTTCTGCAAGTCATGGCCGCGCGTTTCCAAATTCCAGTAGCGCCAGGGATTGATGAGCTCGACGTGCGGGTCGGAAGTCCACGGCGTCACCGCGTTTATCGGAGGCAGCGGCGGCGTTTTCACCGCCAGCAGTCTTTCCGGCACCTTGTAACGCAGGCTGTCGTCGAAGGCGGGACTGTCGAATTTCACGTTTTTCAATGCGGCCTCCGGCGGGGCGTCGCCGAGGCCGATGAAACCCAGCGGATGCCAGCCACCGCGGAAATAGTTTTCGATCGCGAAGCGCGCGCTGGGCACCATCCCGCCCTGACGGTCGAGGAGGGCGAGGGCGATGATGTAGCGTCCCGGTTTGAGGTTCGCCGGCAGCGTGGCGTGGCCTGCTTCCTGATACGCGACGGCGGGGCGGCGATAGGCGAAGGCCGCGCTGTCCCAATCCTCGCCAGGCAGCCAGCGGCGGATGTCCACGCCGGTCAGCGGCGCCGACCAGACCGACTTCTTGGTCGCGGGATCGAGCAGCGCGACGGCCACGGGCCAGTCGAGGTAGAAAGGAGCACTGCCGGTGTTGCGCACGGAGAGTTTCACCGTGAGTTTCTGGCCCGGCCGCACGGCGAGCGGATAGCTGGCGGAATCGAGCACGAAGCGGTAGCCGAAGGCTTTTTGCAGCTCGCCCGCGCCCGCCACCACCTCGCGGTCGCTGTCGTTGTAGCTGCTGATCCAGCCGAGGTAGCTCGTTTGGTAGCGGCGGATCTTGTCGATCATGTAGCGCCGGTAGGCCGGCACTTTCATCGTCTCGTCGGGTGTGCGCCCGAAAGTCTCCGCCGGCTTCGCGTTCTCGCGCTGTTTCTGCCAGTTGTATTCCACCTCGCCCTCGATCGGCGCGCGTTTCCAGATCTCGCGATACACGTGCGTGGCCTGCCAGGGAAACTGATCCTTGGGCCCGTCGGGAGGCTCGCGCGAGAGGTTGGCAAAGGTGTCGTAGTAGATGCCGAAGCCCGCTGCCATGAACTCGGGGTCATTGTGGCGGACGAGCACGGGCTTGTTTTTGAAGGCCTGCTGAAACGCATCCGTCAGCAAGCGGCGCTGCGCGGCTGTCGGCGCCGGATTGTGGTGCTCGCCCCAGTAACCGATGAGCCCCATCTGCACGGCAAAGATACGCGGGTCATGGTCCCACGCCTCGCCAAGCTTCGCGATGAGGCGCCGTAGCCGCTCCTGAAACGCCGGGCTGTCGTAGTCGAAGGCGTGCAGGTCGGCGGGCCAGTGCTGCCGGCCCGCGGTGCCGTTCCAGTCGAGATAAACCCGGGGCACGAGTTTGATATTCAGATCCTCGAAGCGCTTGCCCTTGGTCTCGGTGATCCGGTTCGTGTGGGCGATGATGCGCTCGACGGAGTCGCCCGCGCCGGCCTCGATGTCCTGCCACTTGATATAAATGCGCTCCAGGAGGCCGTAGCCGTCCGGCTTGTGGGCGCGGAAGCCTTTGAGCGGATTGTTGATCGCGCCGGTGAACTCGGACGGGGTGACGGTCACCCAGCCATTTTGAACCGCGGTCGTGATCGAGTTTGCCGGCTGCACGTCGGCGGCGGAGAGGCGCACCGCTGGCAGAATCCCGCAAAACCACAGCGCGATCAACGCGAGGTGTTTGGATTTCATGTTCGTCGAAACGCTCAAACCGTCGGTGCGACCTTCAACGCTTGGGCGCGGACTCCTTGGTCGGTTCCGTCAACCCTCTCCGGGCCAGCGCGATGTCTCGCTCGACCCCTGGCGTCAGCGCGGCCCAGGAAAAAGGCTCCTTCGCATTCGACAGCACGGGCAGCCGGTTGAATTTCCCGCCGAGTTCGGCGAGGCGTTGCCAGTGAACCATCGCCCGCTCCAGCGCGGCGATCGCGGCCGCCTGCTGCTTCGGGTCCTGCTTCGCGCGGGCGGTGGCGAGAGCCACGCCGGCGCGCAGTTTTTCCGCGAAGTAGTTGCCGTAGACGCCCCAAGCTTCGACGTCGGTGAGTTCGCACTCGAGCGTCGGCGACGATTTCGCTTTGACGCGGATCGCGGCCACGCGGCGCGACCCTTCGGCGGCATCGCGGTCGAGTTCCGCCGCGAGCGCGAGCGGCGAGAAAATGCCCGGCCCGGCCACGCCGCCGGCTTTCACGAAATCGGCGATGTTCACGTAGCGTTTCGTGTCGAGCACCGGACGCCGGATGAACGCGTCGATGTCGAAAAAGGTGCGCGCCCCGTCATCCCGATCGATCCAGGACGAGAAACCTTCCGTGTAGAGCGATCCGTCCCAGGTGCCCCGAAAGAAGGATGCGAAATGGAGCGGGACCTGGCTGGCCAGTTTCCACGCGTGCAACAGGTCATCGCCCAAACCGGCGCCGAAGCGCTCCTCCAGCAGCGCGGCAAAGACCCAGTCAGGCGTCGACCCGTCGTAAAGCAGCCGGCCCCACACCGCGTAGAAGAGCCATTGCCGCTCGAACGCAAAACGCCAGTTCCGGTGCGGCCCGGGCGCCGTGATGTAGTCGAGCGCCGGCACGTAGCACTCGGAGCCGATGATGGCGCCGCCCACGTGGTCCTTGCGCTGGTTCTGCACGAAGGCGCGCACGAAGTCGGGCTGGCCCCAGCGCAGGACGAAGATGTCCTCGTTGCGCATGGTCCAGACCACCTTGTGGCGCGTCGGCGACGGGTTCCAATAGGCGTCCGAAAGCGTGCCGCCGTGAACCATAAAGAGATCGGGCGAGGAATGGGCGTGCGACCAGTTGTGCTTGAACTCGACATACACCGGCCCGGTGACGTTGGCGGGAAGATTCTCGATCTGCGTGCGGGTGCGGCGGTCATTTTCCTCGCTCGTGGTGCCGCCCGACCCGGTGTTCGCGGAGAGCGGTGCCCGATAAATAAATTTGGTCGTCCGCTTGGCGTCGGCCATTCCGGCGAAGAAGGTGCGGTCCAGCCATGCGCGCCGCTGGTCGGGATTCATGCCGCCCATTTGCTCGCCCAACGTGATGCCCAACCCGGTGAGATCGGGATATTCGTTGAGGACCTGCGTCACCACTTCCCTGGTGTAGCGGACCACGATTTCGCTGTTCTCGGCCTCGCCCCCGATGTGCCGCCCGCCATCGCTCCAACGAGCGACGTTGTGGGCGCGGGAGAACTCCGGGGAAACAAAGATGTTCCAGTTGATCAGGTAGGTCTCGATGCCCCGCTCCCTCGCCAGGGCGAAAATGCCGCGCCACAGGGTGCGCCACTCGGCCAGTTCGGCGTCCGTGAATGAACTCGCCTCCGGAAAATTCTTCGGCCGAACCATGTAATGGAAGGGGTGAAGACTCCAAAGCGAGAGCACGTTGAAACGATTCTCCGCCATCATATCGAGGAAGGCCTCCCAGAACTTGAGATCGCGGCACGTGGCGTCGTGCTGCTCGATGACCGGACTGGCGCGGTAGGCCGCCCATGGCAGATTGAATTTGAGCGCACGAAACTCGAACTGCGTTTTCACCATGCGGTCCGTGATCGTGTTCCAAGCTGTGCCGAGGCGGATTTGCTCCGCGGCGTCGAGCACGCCATACATCGCGCCGCGCTCGTCGCCCCCGGTAATTCTCAGGCCATCCCGCGAGCTGACGCGCCGGAAGCCATCCCCGCCGAGGTCGGTGAGCGTAGTCGGATCAACGGCGACCACGATCCCAGCGCCCTGGCCGGGCACTTGATTCGTGGTCTTCTTCATGGTGGCGCTCTGCCGTTGGAGCGCTGATTCCAGTTTGCCGATCGCGAAGCGAAGCATCGGCGAATCGGGCGCGACGACGGTGACTTCGCCCGCGCGGAGTGCGCCGGCGCACGCGAGCAGCGCGACCGGCAGCAGCGCAAGATGGGCGAAATGGGATTTCACAGCCAGCGCCCATGTGCTGCCGACGGGTGGATGGGCGGAGCGTTTGGGAGTGGCTGTGGCCTTCGTTTTCATTCGAACAGGCACTCAACGGCTGAGGGCCGGGGAATTATCGGGCTACGCGGTGCAGTTGCTTTCCTCTCGAATCAAAATGCTCAAGAATCAGATTCTCGCCAGCAGTGATCTGCAGGAATCCGCCGTTGGGCGTCGGCGAAGTATAGAGCTGCTTAACCCGTCCCTCCGGGTCGGACCCGTTCTTCGCGCCGGGCGCGATGCCGAGACGGGCGTTTTCGTCGTTCAACGCGCCGCACCCGAACTCCTCTACCCCGCTGGGATGAATGCTGTGATACTGCCAGTGGCGGTCGCCGCAGACGATCGTCAGGTTCCCGATGCGATTCTCCTGCAGCCAGGCGAAGAACGCATCAGCCTCGTGGCGGAAGCCGCGGATATCGGCATGATTATCGATCTTCTGCAGATCATCGGGGCCGACCATCGGCGTCGGCGAGATCAGGATTTTCCACTTAGCGTCGCTGGCCTTGAGCGTCGCCTTCAGCCAGTCGCGTTGCTCCGCGCCCCAAATCGATTTCTGGGGGCCGTCCGCCATTTCATTCGGCGAGCGGTAGTCGCGGTTTTCCGTCAGCCAAATCTGCAGCTTCCGGCTGACGCGATGCGTGCGATAGGTGGGCTTGTCGCTCCCAGCGGCCACGATGGGCAGTTGCTCGCGAAACAAATCGATGCCCGTTTTTGGCAGGGGGAGATTATCCGTGGTGTTGTCCGACTCGTTGAATCGAAAGTCGTGGTCGTCCTTGGACCAGTAGGTCGGGACGCTCCGGAAAAACTCGATCATCCGCGGAAACCGAAACTGCTCGTGCCAGCATTTGCGCAACTGCGGGACGGTCTTCGCCACGCGCATCGGGTTGTCGTAGTAAACGATGTCGCCCGTGCCGACGAAGAAGTCCGGGCGGAGTTTCAGCATCGCCTCGAACGCCGGGAAGCCGAGGCGCTTGTCCGTCTCCGTGGCGGTCAGCGGCCCGCCCGCTTTCCCCTGCCGGCCGTGCATGAATTTATTGTAGTTCATGCAACTGCCGACGATGAAGCGTGCCGGTGTGTCATGCTCGCGGCCCGACAGCGTTCGGAACGAACCGCGCGGTCCCGTCTGCGCCGCCACCTCGGTGCGGCCATAGACGGCGCGGTAGTGGTAGGTCGTGTTGGGTTTCAGGCCGGTGAGTTCCGCCCGCACGATGAAGTCGTGCCGGTCCGTCGCCGGCTGAAACGGCGTGCGCCGCGCGTCACGGAAATCCTCCCGCGGGCCCCACTCGAAACCCGCGACGCCCGCCGCCCCCGGCAGGTCGCCGTCCGCGTCGAGCTGCACGGCCGCGGTCAGTCGCGTTTGCAGCAGCGCCGTGGAATCCGTGACCTCACCGCACAGGCTCCCCTGCCCCAGGAAGACGGGTTTCGAGCCCGCCTCGGCGGCGAAAATCACGCGGCCAGGCCACGCCAGCAGGGGCAGACATTTCAGCACGGAACGGCGGGAAATCGTCATGGGATCAGGAGTTGGAGGAGAGAGGGCGCGAGCGGGGTGCAGCGCTGGTCACGCTGGTCAGCTAGCCGCCGGTCGCTTCAGCTCGATCTTCGCGAGTTTCTCGAAGTAGCGGACGATCGCGCCGTGGTCGGAGTCGCCGCAGCCGTCGTGCTTGAGCGTTTGCAGGATCTCCATGACGGAAGCGGTGAGCGGCAGCGGCGCACCGACCTCGTGCGACGTGTCGAGCGCGTTCGCGAGATCCTTGATGTGAAGATTGATTCGGAAGCCGGGGTTGAACTTACGGTCGAGCATCAGCGGGGCCTTCGCGTCCATCACGGTGCTGCCGGCCAGACCTCCGCGGATGGCCTGATAGACGAGGTCCGGCTCCACGCCGGCCTTGGCCGCGAGCACCATCGCCTCGGAGAGCGCGGCGATGTTCAGCGCGACCACGACTTGGTTGGCGAGCTTCGTGACATTGCCCGCGCCGATGCTGCCCACCCGCACGACGGAGGCCGCCATCGCCTTGAACACCGGCACGCAGCGGTCGAAAACCTCCTGCTTGCCGCCGACCATGACGGAGAGCGTGGCGTTGACGGCCTTGGGCTGGCCGCCGCTGACGGGCGCATCCAGCATCTCGATGCCTTTCGCCGCCAGCGCGGCCGCGATCTGCTGGCTCGCCAGTGGCGCGATCGAGCTCATGTCGGCGACGATGCAGCCAGGCTTTGCACCCTCGATCACGCCATTGGCACCGAGGATGACCTCTTTCACCTCGGGCGAATTCGGCAGCATGGTGATCACCACTTCGACTTGGGCGGCGACGTCCTTCGGCGTGGGCGCGGACGTGGCTCCGGCCGCGACCAGTTCATCCACGGATGATTTGGTTCGGCTGCAAACGACGAGTTGGTGCCCCGCGGTGAGGAGGTTTTTGCACATGGGCTTGCCCATGATGCCGAGTCCGATGAATCCGATTTTCATGTGAGTGATGTTTTCTGAAGTAAGTTGAATGGTGAAAAAAGAAGACGGCGCGTTCAGGCATGAATTCCGTGCTCACGGAGCCAGCCCAGCGAAGCGGCGGTGTTGGGCGTGGGGATGTATTCCAGGCCGACCCACCCCGCGTAGCCGCTCTCGTCGAGCTGGCGGAAGATCCACGGGAAATTGATTTCGCCGGTGCCGGGCTGGTGCCGGCCGGGATTGTCCGCGATCTGGATATGCCCGATGCGGGCGAGGTGCTTCCGGAAGGTGGCGGTCAGTTCGCCCTCCTCGCGCTGGGCGTGGTAGATGTCGTATTGCACACGGACATTGGGCAGCCCGACCTCGTCGAGGAGCCGGAGCGCGTGTTCGGTGCGGTTCAGGAAGAAAGTGGGGATGTCGTGGTGATTGATCGGCTCGACTACCAATTCGATGCCGTGCGCGGCCAAGGCGTCGCCGGCAAAACGGACGTTCTGCACGAGCGTCTGCCAGTGCTCGTCGTCGCTGCGGCCGGCGACACGTTTTCCGGCGAGACAGTTCAGTCGGTCAACCCCGAGGACCTTGGCGTATTCGATCGCCTTGGGCACCCCGGCGCGGAATTCGTCGCTCCGGCCCGGCAGGGCGCCGATGCCACGTTCCCCGGCCGCCCAGTCGCCGGCGGGCAAGTTGAAGAGGACCTGCTTCAGACCGTGCTTCGTAAGCTCGGCCTTCAGGTCTTCGGCCTTGAAGGCGTAGGGAAACAGATACTCGACGTGAGTGAAACCGGCCGCGCGGGCCAGCGCGAAGCGCTCCATGAAAGGCGCCTCCGTGAAGAGCATGGTGAGATTGGCGGCGAATTTGGGCATGAGATCGATTCCGGACGATGGTTCAGGGTGCGCGCTGCATGTAGGACGCGAGCAGCCCGCAGAGGAAGATAATCAGCGCGCCGCCGATGCTCGGGGAGAGGCGGGCAAAGGGCATCAGTTGCATGCGCTTGGCGGCCGAGAGCACCGCGACATCACCAGTGCCGCCCATGTTGGTCATGCACAGCCCGGCCGTGGGGGCCGACTCGATGAAATGGAAACCCACCAGCCGTCCGACCAGCCCTGCGCCAAGCACGGCTCCGACTACGACGATCGCACAGAGAAACACATAGTGCGGCGTGATGGACTGGGCGACCTCCCCCAAGTCCGTAAAGACGACGCCGATGGCGAGCAGCACGATGCCGACGAAGGCCTTCACGACGGCCTTAAACCAAGAGGAGCAGGCGCTGATGATGTAGGACGGGATCAGCCCCGAGATGTTGGCCAGCGCCACGGGCCCGCGCAGGAACTGTTTTTCGGGAGGCAGGTTGGGCGCCATGGCTAAGCCAGTTCTGGCGGTCGTTGATTTGTCGGCGGGATCAGCCCGCCAAAGCGGCGATCCCGGCCTGCGCCACCTGGCCATCCTGGGCGCTCGTGCCGCCGGATAGACCGAGGC
>JANOCA010000081.1:0-3751 GCA_031411915.1 Opitutaceae bacterium | reverse complement strand
GGGCTCCTCGCCAACGCCGGTCGCTACAATCTCGACTTCGCGCCGAGCGTCTGGCGCGGCTACGAGAGCACGCTCGCCCACGTCCCCCGCAAGGAGGCGCTCATGGCCCGCGTGGACCATCAGTTCAACGCGAAGCTCAGTCTCTTCGCCGACTTTTCCTTCAACCGGAGCGAAACCCTCGACGCCAACTGGGTCCCACTCGGCAACGGCGCCTACCAATTCGCCGTCCCCGGCAACGCCCCGACCAATCCTTTCCGCGAAAACGTCTTCGCCAGCTTCCCCATCCCAATCGACCAAGCGGCGCACAACGATGTCGGCAATCAGGTGTCCGGCGGGGTCGTCGGCGCGTTGCTTAAGCTCCCGGGCGACTGGCGCCTCGCCGCCGACGCCAACTACTCGGTCACCGCCCAGAAGGTCAGCTACGGCCTGATGAACCTGGCCAACAACACCGTCTTTGGCGGCAATGCGCCCCTGCTCTGGACGGGCGTGATCAACCCCTTCGTCGACACGATCGCGAATCCGACCGCCGTCACCCGCTACTACGGCGAGTGGACCGGCTACAACAAGGACACGATGTTGAACTACAACGTCCGCGCGTCCGGCCCGCTCTTTTCCCTCCCCGCTGGTCGCCCGGTGCTTACCGTCGGCACCGAGGTTTATACCGAGCGCCTGCCCCAAGCCTACGTCGGCGGCACGTTTCCGCCCATCGCGCCCGCCACCGCCAATCCCACCAATCAGCACTCCTACTTCACCGGCCAACGCATCTCCACCTATGCCGTCCACGCCGAGCTCAGCATCCCCGTGGTCTCGGGCGCCAACGAGAAACGCTTTGTCCGCGGGCTTGAGTTCCAAATCGCCGCCCGCACGGAGCGTTTCGACGTCTACACCAATCCCAACGGCCGCGTGAACGTCTTTCCCGACTCCCCGCCTTTCCCCCGCATCACGCAGAGCGCCGCCATCAGCCGGCAGGACATCGCCAAACTCCACGCCACCAAGCCCACCTTCGGCCTGAAATACCAGCCCTTCCACACGCTCACCTTCCGCGCCTCGTATGCGACCGCGTATCTCCCGCCGACCTTCGCCCAGCTCACGCAGCGCATCAATACCACTGGCCTCGACGCCGCCGCGCCAACCGCCATTTTCTTCGATCCCGTGACGAACACCAGCTACTCCTCGCTGAGCGTCGCCGGCAACAATCCCGGCCTCGGGCCCGAGACGTCCAAGAACTGGTCCTACGGCATCGTCTTTGAGCCGCAGGGCGCCCTCAAGGATCTGCGCCTGAACCTCGAGTATTGGCGCATCGACAAGCAGGCCCTCATCCGAAACGTGAACAACGTCCAGCAGCTCGCCAACATGGGCGACCGCGCCCCCGCCGGCAGCGTCCAGCGCAACGCGACCACCAAGGTCATCGAGCTCTTCACCTTCGCGAACTACAACGTCGGCGACGGCATGACCGACGGCTGGGACGCGTCCATCGACTACCGCAAGGCCACTCCGATCGGCCTGTTCGCCTTCCGCGGGCGCACCACGATCACGGATCACCTGAAGCTCCCGCCCGCCATCAGCTTTCCGGCGATCGAGTATCGCGACTTCCCCAACTCCGGCGGCGTGAACCGCTCGAGGGTGACCGGCACGGTCAGTTGGTCCAGCGGCCGCAATTGGCGCGCCTCGTGGACGACGATTTACACGGGCGGCTACAAACAGGCCGGCGCTCCCGGCGATCCGATCTATCTCGGCGTGGCCAATCCCACGTTGGTCACCACGAGCACCGGCCCGCAGGGCGGCACCACCGTCGCGTCGCAGACCTACCACAACCTCAATGTGACCTACAATTTCGGCGCCAAGCACGAGGGTTCGTATTTCCGGGGCCTCTCCGTGCAGCTCACGGTCAACAACGTCTTCGACACCGAGCCGCCCTTCGACGCCGGCAACAACCGCGCCCCGTTCTTCTACAGCCGCTACGGCAACGTCCGCTTGCGCGACTACGTTCTCCGAGTGAAAAAAGACTTCTAACCCTGCGCGTCACTCAACCCCCACGCGTCCGCTCCGCCCATGTCACGTTTTCTCCCCGCTGTCCTGTTCACCACGGCCGCGTTGCTCGCGCTCCCAGCGCCCGCGCACGCCGCCGCCGCGTCGCGCCCGCCCAATGTGGTCCTCTTTCTCGTCGACGACCTCGGCTGGCGCGACCTCGGCGTCCAAGGCAGCACCTTCCACGAAACCCCGCACCTCGACCGCTTCGCCCGCGCCAACGTGCGGTTCACCGATGCCTACGCGCCCTGCCACGTCTGCTCGCCCACGCGAGCCGGCATCATGACGGGCAAATACCCCGCGCGCCTTCAGCTCACCGACTGGCTGCCCGGCCGCCGCGATTTCCCGTTCCAGAAATTCAAGAACGCCACACCCCGCCCTCACCTGCCCTACGAGGAGAATACCCTCGCCGAGGCCCTCAAGGCGCGCGGCTACGCCACCGGCCACTTTGGCAAATGGCACCTCGGTGAGGAACCCTCCGGACCGCTGCAGCATGGCTTCGACGTGCAGGTTCCACGGTGGAACAAATGTTGTCCGAACAAAGGGTATCACGCCCCATTTGGCTTGGAGGGGCTCAGCGATGCACCCGGAGACTACCTGACCGATCGCCTCACGGACGAAGCCTTGAAGTATGTCGAAGAAAACAAGAACCGCCCCTTCTTCCTCTACCTCTCTCATTTCGCCCCCCACGATCCGATCCAGGGACGGGCGGATCTGGTGCGCAAATATCAGGCAAAGTTGGACCGCAGCGCGCCCGCCAAGGGTTCGCCGTTTGTGCTCGAGGGAAATCCGGACGCGAAAACCGCGCCATCGCGGGCGGAATTGGATGCCCGGATCAAGGAGGATGCCTACAAGGGATTCCGGGTGTTGCCCAACGAGACGGTCAAAATCAAACAGCATCAGGACAACGCCCAGTTCGCCGCCATGGTCGAGTCCATCGACGAGAGCTTCGGGCGGGTGATTGCGAAACTCGAGGCGCTCGGGCTCGGCGAAAACACCATCGTGATTTTCACGTCGGACAACGGCGGCATGTCCGCCGCGAACTTCGGTCGTCCCGATCGCGTCGTGGCGCCGACCGCGCTCGATGCCGCCTTCGCGACCTCCAACCTTCCGCTCCGCGGCGCCAAGGGCTGGCTCTATGAGGGGGGCATCCGCGTGCCGCTCTTCATCCGCTGGCCCGGCCGCGGCGCGTCCGGCACCGTCAGCAATGTGCCGGTCATCGGCACGGACCTCTATCCCACGATCCTCGAAATGATCGGCGTCCCTGCGCTCCCCGCGCAACACGTCGACGGCGTGAGCCTCGCCGGCCTCGTCCGCGGCGGCCCCGCGCCCGAGCGGCCCGCGCTCTTCTGGCACTTTCCGCACTACAGCAACCACGGCATGCAGAGCCCCGGCGGCGCCGTCCGCCAGGGCGACTACAAGCTCCTCGAGTATTTCGAGAACAACACCGTCCAGCTTTTCAATCTCCGCGACGACCTCGGCGAGCAGCGCGATCTCGCCCGCGAGCAACCCGAGCGCGTCCGCCAGCTCACCGCCTTGCTCCACAACTGGCGCCGCCAGGTCTCCGCCGCCATGCTGGCGCCGAATCCCGACTACAAGGGGCAGGATTAGTCTGTCCTCGCGCAACCGGTCGCCGCCAATCACTGCCCCGCCCCACTGCCACCGCATGATCCGTTTGCTCGCGTTTCTCTTGCTGCTCGGCGGCTTCGCCTCGGGCATTCGC
>JANOCA010000080.1:0-10113 GCA_031411915.1 Opitutaceae bacterium | reverse complement strand
TCGGCGCGGCGCGGCGCAACGGTTCCTCGCCGATTACGAGGCGCGGCTCTTCCACGGGCGCTATGTGGGCGGTTCGTTGCCGCGGCTGCCGTTCTTCGACGGGACCTTCGACCTCGTGCTGTGCGCGCACCTGCTGTTCCTTTACGCGGTGCAGTTCGACTACGACTGGCACCTGGCGGCGTGTCGCGAGCTGGTGCGCGTGAGCGCGAGCGAAGTGCGCATCCACCCGCTGTGCGGTCCCGACGGCAAACCGTATCCCGGTCTGGCACGGCTGCGGCGCGAGTTGCGCGAGTCCGGCGTCGCGAGCGAGGTGCGCGCGGTGGACTACGAGTTCTTCGCGGGCGCCAACGTCATGCTCGTGCTGCGGAGGGCTGCGCCATGAGCGCCGCCACCGGACTCGCGCGCACCCCCGAGCCGCCTTACTACGCGGTCGTCTTCACCTCGAAGCGAGCTGCTGACGACGGCCACGCCTATGGCGCCGTCGCGCAGCGCATGGTCGATCTCGGATCGCGCTATGATGGGTTCCTCGGGATCGAGAGCGCGCGCGGGGCCGACGGCGTCGGCATCACCGTGAGCTACTGGCGCGACGAAGCCGCGATCCTCGCGTGGAAGCGCGATACCGAGCACGAAAAAGCGCAGCGCGGCGGCCGCGAGGCGTGGTATGACGCCTACGAGGTGCGCGTCGCCCGCGTGGAGCGCGCCTATGGGTTTGCCCGCGGCGCGCCGGGCTGAGAGCGTCGCGGCATGTTTCCCCAACACATCATCGCGCGGAAGCGCGACGGCCACGCGCTGACCCGCGACGAGATCGCGGCCTTTGTGCGTGGCGCGACCGACGGCTCGTGGGCTGACTACCAGCTGAGCGCCCTGCTGATGGCGATTTTTCTCAAGGGCATGACGCCCGAGGAAACCGCGCACTACACCGATGCGATGATGCGCTCCGGCGTGGTGGCCGACCTCTCGGCCGTGCCGGGCATCAAGGTGGACAAGCACTCCACCGGCGGCGTCGGCGACAAGGTCTCGATCCCGCTCGCGCCCATGGTCGTGGCCTGCGGTGTGCCGGTGCCGATGATCAGCGGCCGCGGCCTCGGCCACAGCGGCGGCACGCTCGACAAGCTCGAGTCGATCCCGGGCTTCCGCACCGATCTATCGCTCGACGCTTACTGCGCGCAGGTCGCGCGGATCGGCTGCGCGCTCATCGGCCAGACCAAGGACCTCGCGCCCTCCGACAAGAAACTCTACGCGCTGCGCGACGTGACCGCGACGGTCGAGTGCATCCCGCTCATCTGCGGCTCGATCCTTTCCAAAAAACTCGCCGAAGGCATCGACGCGCTCGTGCTCGACGTGAAATTCGGCCGCGGCGCGTTCATGAAAACCCTCGCCGAGGCGCGCCAGCTCGCCGCAGCGCTCGTTGCCGTCGGCCGCGCGGGCGGGAAAAACGTGCGGGCCCTGCTCACCGCGATGGACCAACCGCTCGGCCGCGCGGTCGGCAACGCCCTTGAGGTCGCCGAGTCGATCGCTTGCCTGCGCGGCACGGGCCCGGCCGATCTCATGGAGGTCACCCACGCGCTTGGCGCGCACATGTTGATGCTCGGTGGCGTGGCGAAAACCGAAGCCGAGGCGCGCGCGAAGCTCGAACGCGTGGTGCGCGATGGCACCGCGTTTGCGAAATTCCGCGAGATCGTCGCCGCTCAAGGCGGCGATGTCCGCGCCATCGACGATCCGGCGCGGCTGCCGCAGGCGAAGTTCAAGGTGCCGCTGCCCGCGCCGCGCGCCGGCGTGGTGAGCGACGTCGATGCGATGGGCGTCGCGCTCGCCGCGCTGCGTCTCGGCGCCGGCCGCGCCAAGGCCAGCGACAGTATCGATCCTGCGGTGGGGGTGGATGCGCTGGTGAAAGTGGGCGAGTGTGTCGCTGCCGGCGCGCCGCTGTGTGTGATTCACGCTAGCGACGAAGCGGCAATGTCCGAGGCGAAGCGGATGCTTGCGGCGGCGATTGCGGTCGGCGATTCGGCTCCGCTCTCTGCGCCGCTGATTGGGGACATAGTTTAGGTCGGCCGCTTACGGGTCGGCGGTTGTTGCGAGGATTAAGTTTAAGTGAAAAAACGATGGGTTGGGGTGATAGATCGCGTAAAGTTTTTTCAGAATATTCCGTTTTCATGTGATTCTGCCGGCGGCTTCCGCGGGCCCCACTCACATCGAACACGCTTAATCTCAGATGCTCTTCCAGCCTCTTGTCCGCCTGCTGCGTGGCAGAATCGCATGGCCTGCCAGCATTCTCTTCCGCCCTGCGTGGGTCAGCGGCGTCCGTGGGGATGGGCGTCGTGTCCTCGTGGGCTTGTTTTTCCTAATGGGGTTTTGGGTTGGTGACCTCCGCGCGCAGGTCTCGCTGCTCAACGCCCCGGCTTCGGTGGTCGAACAGTCGGGTGCGCTGGCTTCGAAATCGTTAGTCTACACGATCGGCGGCGGTAGCAACCGCCTGCTCGTGGTAACGACGAACGGCTATGCCGCGGTCGCCGAGGTGGCTTCGGTTACGTTTGGCGGGGTGCCGTTGTCCCGAGGTGTCGCCGGCACATTTGGCACTGCCCGCAGCAGCATCTGGTATCTGGCGTTAGGCAGCGGCGCCGCCCCAATCGCGGCTCCGGTCGTTGTAACCTACAGCGCGAATTTCTTTTTCGACCTGAGTGCGATGGCTTTTCAAGGCGTCGATCAGGCTACACCTGTGTCAGGCGCCGCGATCAGTTATGTGCCAGGACTCACGGTTCCATCAGCGACGGGTGACCTCGCCGTCAGCACCATCCTCGGCCTGTCCTTCGGGCTGACGGCAGGCGCGGGCCAAACCATCCAGGCGACGAACCTGATCGATGCCGGCACGGTTCCGGTGTTTTCTGGCACAAGCACAGCCCTAGGTGCGGCCACAGTCGACATGACTTGGGGAGTTTTTCTGACGGCCCCGTTGCACCTGGCCCTGAATGTTCGACAAGCCGCGGCGATTACGCTCACACCTGCCTCGCTGCCCGCCGCGGCGCTCAATGTCGCGGGCTACTCGTCGCAAATTGCGGCCACGGGCGGCAGAGGCGCCAAGACGTTTGCTGTTACGAGCGGTGCGCTCCCCCCCGGCCTCACGCTTACGCCGGGCGGAGCGCTGAGCGGCACTCCGACCTCGAGCGGTTCCTTCGCCTTCACTGTCACGGCGACCGATACTGTGGGCGCAACCGGAGCGCGGGCCTTCACGCTCGGCGTCAGCGGACCTCTTGGCGGCGGTGGGACGTCCGGCGGCCCCACGCCTCCGTCGCTGGCGATCGTGCCGGTTTCGCTGCCGGGCGCGCTGCTGAATGCTGCCTACAACCAGACGATTACCGCCACAGGAGGCTCGGGTGCGACAACCTTTGTGGCCTCGAGTGGCGCGTTGCCGCCCGGCCTTGCGCTCGGCGCCTCGGGCGGCCTAGGCGGTGTGCCGACGGTCGCCGGCAGCTACGCATTTGTGATCACCGCGCGAGATGCGGCCGGCGCCTCGGCCACCCGCGGCTACGCCATCTCGGTCAACGTGCCCGGGGCCGCACCGCAAATGATTACGTTTGCTGAGATCCCCGACAAGCTCGTCACCGATGCGCCCATCGCGCTAGTCTCCCGTGCCAGCAGCGGCCTGCCGGTGGCGTATGTGGTGAGCGGGCCGGCCCAGCTCGACGGCGTGGCTGGCTTGCTCGTGCTTACCGGCGTGCCCGGCACCGTGACGATCACAGCTTCACAGGCGGGTAACGCTTCCTTTCTGGCCGCGCCCGAGGTGGTGCGCACCTTTGTCATCGCCGAGCCGCCGGCATCTGCGCGGCTTGTGAACCTCTCGTCGCGCGCGCGCCTCACGCCGGATCCGGCCCGGTCGCTGATCGCGGGCTTGGTCATCCGCGGCTCAGGTGCCAAGCGCGTGGTGCTGAGGGGCGTCGGCCCCGGGCTGGGGGGCTTCGGCGTGACTGGGTTTCTAGCCAATCCCAGCCTTCAGGTATTCGACGCTGCGGGCCGTATGATTCTCGCCAACGACGATTGGTCCGGCGTCGACACCGCAGCTGCTTTTGGCCAAGTCGGCGCCTTCGGCTTCGTGCCCGGTTCAAAAGACGCGGCGCTCTTCGTGGAGCTCGCACCCGGCGCTTACACGTTGCAAGTCGGCGGCGGCATCGAGCCGGGTGTCACGCTCGCGGAGGTCTTCGACGCCGGCACCACGCCAGGGTCCGAACCGGCGCAGTTGGTGAACCTGTCCGCGCGCGGGACGGTGGAGGCCGGCGAGGGCCTGCTCATCGGCGGTTTTGTCGTGCAGGGCTACGCACCCAAGCGGGTGCTGGTCCGCGGCATCGGGCCGGGCTTGGCGGCGTTCAGCGTGCCGGGCGCGCTGGCGGATCCGCG
Source organism: Opitutaceae bacterium (assembly GCA_031411915.1). Taxonomy (GTDB): domain Bacteria; phylum Verrucomicrobiota; class Verrucomicrobiia; order Opitutales; family Opitutaceae; genus ER46. The sequence continues at coordinate 5,724 of JANOCA010000080.1, read as the reverse complement.
CCTCGCGATTTTCCAGGGCACAATCCTGGTGGCGCAAAACGACGACTGGTCCGTGCCCTCTCCACTCGCGGGCCAGCCGGCGCCCGCGCCCGCGTCTGAGCTGGCCGCGGCGGCGCAGGCTACAGGTGCGTTTGCCGTCGCGGTGAACTCCCTGGATGCGGCGGTGCTCGTCACGCTCCCACCCGGCGCCTACACCGCGCAAGTCACAGGTGCTGGCGGCGCCGGCGGCGTGGCGCTCGTGGAAATCTACGAGGTTCCTTAGTTGTCCGCGCCGGAGTTCCGGCGGCGTGCTACGGATTCGTTCGTAGGATTGCCTTTACGCGCGGCCGACCGCTTCGGCTTCATCGATCGTGCGCGGCCAGTCGCTTTTCAGCAAGCGCGAGAGCGAGCGGTCGGCGAGGAGCTTGCCGCCGGTCTGGCAGCGGGGGCAGTAGTTCACCTCGTTCTCCGCGTAGGCGATGCGCTGCACGCTCGTCGCGCACACGGGGCAGGGCTGGCCGAACTTGCCGTGCACGGCCATTTCGGGGCGAAACGCCGTGACCTTCGCCGGAAATTTCCCGCCGGCTTCGCGGCGCAGCAGGTCCGTCCAATGGCGCAGCGTCTCGCGGATCGCGGCGAGGAGGCGGACGATTTCAGCGGCGGAGAGTCTCTGCGTGAGCGCCACGGGCGAGAGCCGAGCGGCGTGGAGAATCTCGTCAGAGTAGGCGTTGCCGATGCCGCTGAAGAGATGCGGATCGGTGAGCGCGCGCTTCAGCGTGTGATTGCGGAGCGAGAGCGTCGCGGCGAACTCCGCCGCCGAGCACGCGAGCACATCGATGCCGCCCGGATCGTGCGCGGCGAGCGTGGCCTCGCCCTCGACGACATGCAGCGCCGCGCGGCGCTTGGTGCCGGCCTCGGTGAGCGTGAGCGTGCCGGAGTCGAAGACGAAATCGGCGAGCGCGTTGCGCGTGGTGGGGTTCCCGCCCGCGTCCGCCCACTGCAGCCGGCCCGCGATCATCAGGTGCAGCACAAGCCACTGGTCGCCCTCGAAGCCGAAAACGATCCGTTTCCCGATCCGCCGCAGCGCCACGACGCGCCGCCCGTGCAGCGAATCGATCGGCGGCACCGCCGTGCGCAGGAGAAACACGTGCGCGATTTTGATTTTCTCCAGCAAGCGCCCGATGACACGCGGGGCCAGGGCGTCGAGGTAGGCCGTGATGTCGGGGAGCTCGGGCACACCGGCGAAACTAACGCGAGGCGGCCAGCGCTGTCACCTCGTCATGCGCCCGCTCGAGCGCGGCGGAAAGCGCGTTGGGCCGCACGGGCTTCGTGAGAAAATCGTTCATACCTGCGTTCACGGAACGCTCGCGGTCGCCTTGCATGGCGCCGGCGGTCAGGGCGATGATCCAAGGCCGCGCGGTCGAGTTGCTGATCTGGCGAATTTTCTCCGTGGCCTCGCAACCGTCCATTTGCGGCATCTCGAGGTCCATGAGAATGGCGTCGTAGTCGCCAGTGCTGACCGCCGTGACGGCTTCGAGGCCGTTGGCCACGACCGTGGCTTGGTAGCCGAGCCGCTGGAGGAGGAGCACGGCCACGCGTTGGTTCACCGCATTGTCCTCGGCCACGAGGAGCTTCAGCGGACAACGGCGGGCGAGCTCCGGATCGTGGGAGGAAGCCGCAAACGGCGCGCGGGTGCGCACGCTGATCGGCTGGTCGCGCAAGGCGGCGGACAGCGCGGCCCGCAGCGTTTCCGCCCGGATCGGCTTGGTGATGGTTTGCGCGACCTCGGCATCGATGGGGGCGGCGCCGAGCGCGGTCAGGAGCACCAGGCGAGGTGGGCGGCGTCCCGGTATTTCCCGCAGCGCGCGAAAGAAGTCGCCCCGGGCCACTTCAGGCAGGCCGGCATCAATCACCGCGATGTCGCATTCGCGGTCGGTGGCGAGGGCGGCGAGCGCGGCGCCGGCTGACGTGACCTCGTCGACCATCATGCCCCAGGCGGTCGCGTGGCTCGACAGCACGCGGCGGTGCATCGCATGGTCCTCGACGATCAGCAGTCGCCGGCCCTTGAACTCGAGGTTGGCCGGCGCGGGCGCGGCCTGCACCGGGTTCATTGCCATCGTGAAATAGAAAGTGGATCCTTCGCCGAGCTCACTCTCGACCCACATGGTGCCGCCCATCAGCTCCACCAGCCTCCGGCTGATCGCGAGGCCGAGGCCGGTGCCGCCATAGCGGCGCGTCGTCGAGGCATCGACCTGGGAGAACGATTTGAAAAGGCGCGCCATGCCCTCGGGCGAGATCCCGATTCCGGTGTCCTTGACCGCGAATTTCAGACGCTGCTGGCCGCCCGCGGCCTCGCTCTCCACCGTGAGCAGGACTTCGCCGGTGGTGGTGAACTTCAAGGCGTTGCTCAGCAGGTTCACGATGATCTGGCGGAGCCGGGTGACGTCCGCCGCGATGCGCGTGGGCACGCCGGCGCCGATGATGCAGGCAAGCTCGATGTTTTTCTCGAGCGCGCGCGCGGCGAAGAGGTCGAGGGCGTCCTCCACCGGCTGCCGGAGGCTGAACTCCGTGACGTCGAGCTCGATTTTCCCCGCCTCGATTTTCGAGAAATCGAGGATGTCGTTGATGATGCCGAGCAGGGATTCGCCCGAGGTCTCGATCGTGCGGAGGTAGTCTGCCTGCACCGGATTCAGCCGCGTATCGCGCAGCAGCGCCGTCATGCCGATCACGCCGTTCATGGGCGTGCGGATTTCGTGGCTCATGGTCGCGAGGAACTCGGACTTCAGGCGCGACGCCTCCACGGCTTGGTCGCGCGCGGCGGCCAGGCTCCGATCAAGGTCCTTGCGCGCCGTGATGTCGGTTACTGTGCCAAGGTAACCGGTGGTCGCCCCCGTCGGATCGCGGAGCGCAACCGCGCTGCCCGCCACCCAGACGACGCGGCCGTCGCGGTGCAGGAAGCGGTATTCCAGCGCAAACTCCCGCTCGCCGCGGCTGAACGCCTGCCACTCCGCGGAGATCGCCGTGCGATCATCCGGGTGCAGCGCGGCGCTCCAGCCGTCGCCGGCCGCCTCCGTCGGTGCGAGCCCGGACAGCGCCGCCCACCGTTCGTTCACGTATAGGCAGGCGCCCTGCGCATCGGTCTGGAAAATGCCCACGGGTGCGTGCTGCGCCAAAGCGCGGAACCGCTCCTCGCTGGTGCGCAGCTCCGCCTCCGCAGCGCGGCGTGCGGTCACATCGCGGAAGCTGCACACAGCCTGTCGCGCCGGATGGCCCGCCGAGCCGATGAGCTCGGAGTTGATTTCGATCCAGGCCAGCGAGCCGTCGGCCTTATGCACGCCCATCACCACGTCGCGCTGCGCCCGGCCGGTGGCGAGCGTGACCATCACGGGGTGCTCTGTGCCAGGGAATGGCGAGCCATCCGCACGCACACAGCGCCACCGGGGATCGAGGGACGTGCGCCCGGCGATCTGATCGCGGGTAAGGCCGAGGATGCGTTCGGCGGACGCGTTGCACTCCAGGATCGTGCCGGTGGAATCCTGCAGCACGAGTCCCTCCGACATCGTGGCGAAGGTCTTTTCCAGTCGGGTGCGGGTGGCAAGCAGCTCCGCCTCAGCCTGCTTGCGCACGGTGATGTCGCGCGCGATGCCGAGGAAGCCGGTGATGACGCCGCCGGCGCCACGCAACGCGGTCACGCTCAGGAGCACGGGCACCCGGGTGCCGTCCTTCCGCACGTAGGTCCATTCGCGATCCTCGGTTTTGTTCAACCGGGTCAGGGCGACGAACACCTCGAACCCCGGCTCGATCTTTCGCCTGAGTTCCAAGCTCAATTCCGCCGCGCGCGCCACCACTTCCTCGGCGACATGGATGAGGGCCGGGGTCTGCCGGCCGACCATTTCCGCCGCGCTGTAGCCGAGCATCCGCTCGGCGCCGGCGTTGAACATCTCGATGAGGCCTTCCGGGCTCGTGGCGATCACGCTGAAAGTAGTGCCATCCTGCACCGCCTGCTGCCGGGAGAGCGCGATCTCCCGCTCGATCGAGGCCGCACGCAACGCGATCTCGGTGTCCACCAGCCCGGCGAACTCCCGCATCAATTCCTCATCGCGCGGCTGCCAGCGGCGCGGCTGCGTGTCGATGACGCAGAGCGAGCCCAGCACAAAGCCGTCCGGCGAGAGGATGGGCGCGCCCAGATAGGCCTGCACGCCGAGATCGCGGATGGCGAGGTTGTCGCACACCAGCGGGTGGGCCGTGGCGTCGTGCACCACCAGCGGCGCGCCTGAGGTCACGACGTGCTGGCAAAACGAGTGCGTGAGCGGCGTCTGCCGCGCGGCGCCTGCCGGCCCGCCGAGGCCAAGCGCCGACTTGAAGAACTGCCGTCGATCGTCGACCAGGGACACGAGGCAGACCGGCGCGTCGAGCACCTGCGCGGCCAGCTTGGTGAGCCGGTCGAAACGAGCCTCGACCCCCGAATCAAGCAGCTGCAGCCGCTTCAGTGCGGCGAGTCGGGCCGGGTTGGCCAACACGGAATCAGGCGCGCCCATGGGATCCGCGCCCTAGGCGGGGTGAATGGCCCACAAGCCGTGGCCGGGCCACCGGGCCACCCTTGTGAAGCGTGAGTTTTTGCCTAGGCACGTCGTCATGTCGGCACATCGGCACAATTCGCGGGCACTGTCGCTCGGTGTGCGCCTTATCCTTCGGCCAGTCCGACAAGACCGGCCCCCTGCGACAAAAAAACCCCGCGTAGCGAGAAGATGACTCGAGCGATGCGACGCCACTCCCGCCAGCGCCGACGTTGAAATCGTGTCGGGTCGGCGCCAGATTGGCCGCCTTACTGCCCCAGCACCCAGGCGAAAATCAACGGCGCGACGATGGTGGCGTCGCTCTCGATGATGAATTTCGGCGTGCTGCCGGCGAGTTTGCCCCAGGTGATTTTTTCGTTGGGGACGGCGCCGGAGTAGCTGCCGTAGCTCGTGGTCGAGTCGCTGATCTGGGAGAAGTAGCCCCAGAGCGGGACGCCGGTGCGCTGGAGATCCTGGTGGAGCATCGGCACGACGCAGATGGGAAAATCGCCGGCGATGCCGCCGCCGATTTGGAAGAAGCCGATCGAGCCCTCCTTGTTGCGGAGTTTCTTGGCGTTCTTCGTATACCACTCGGCGAGCCACGTCATGTATTCGATGCCGGTGCGGACGGTATGGACGTTCTTCACGTTGCCGCTGATCACGTGGCCGGCATACATGTTGCCGAGCGTCGCGTCTTCCCAGCCGGGGACGATCATCGGGAGGTTTTTTTCGCAGGCGGCGACCATCCACGAGTTCTTCGGATCGATCTGGTAGCTCTTCTTCAGCTTACCGCCGCGGAGAATCTTATACATGAACTCGTGCGGGAAGTAGCGTTCGCCGGCCTGGTCGGCCTTCACCCACTCGTCGAGCACGACGGTCTCGATGCGGCGCATCGCCTCCATCTCGGGGATGCAGGTGTCGGTCACGCGGTTCATGTGGCGCTTCACGAGCGCGACCTCGTCCTTGGTCGTGAGGTGGCGGTAGTGCGGCACGCGCTCGTAGTAGTCGTGCGCGACGAGGTTGAAGATATCCTCCTCAAGGTTGGCGCCCGTGCAGACGATGGCGTGGACCTTGTCCTGCCGGATCATCTCGGCGAGGGAGATGCCGAGCTCGGCGGTGGACATGGCGCCGGCGAGGGTAACGAGCATCTTGCCGCCCGCGGCGAGGTGGGTCTCGTAGCCCTTGGCGG
>JANOCA010000079.1:0-17327 GCA_031411915.1 Opitutaceae bacterium | reverse complement strand
ACGAAGTCGGCGCCCTCGCCGCCGACGTTGAGCGTGTTGTGTCCGCCGCCCGCGACGACGATCACAACCGCGCCGGTGTTCAACGCGCGGTTGCCCGCGTGAAACTCGATCGAGGGATTGTGGATGTTGACGATGCTCGCGATGCGGCCAGGCGCGGCGCCGTTCATGGTGTAGACCTCGGCCTCCTTGAGTTTCTCGGATTTGAGGTAAGGCGAGTCGGCCGGGAAAAGCGGCACGACCACGCCGCCGGGCAAAATGGGCTGCGGTGCATACGGCCCATCTGTGACCGGGCCGGGTTTCGGAATGCCTAGCGCGGCGGGAAGCGGTGGCAGCGCGGCGTCAGCGGCGTGCGACAGACCCGGGACGATGCACGAAAGAAGGAAAGCGAGGCGAGGAAGCGAATGCATGGGGCAGGGAGAGGGGTTCACCGCGATTGCTGGGGCATCGCGGAGTGAAGTTTCACGGTTTCAGCCATCGCTTGAACCACTCGCGGGCGGCGACAAGGGAATCGGGGTTCACCTTGTGGCCGGTGGCGGGTTGGACGCGGAGGACGAATTTCTCCTCGGCGCCGGCGGCGCGATACGCGGCGCGCGCGGCGTCGGCGCAGAGCTGCAGGCCTGGCATTGGCGTCCGCGGATCGATTTCGCCGTTGATGGAGAGGAGCGGGCGCGGGGCGATGAGCGGGAGCATCGCGGGGCCGTCGAACTCGCGGTCGAGGCCGGGCGCGACGCGCGTGTAAAACGTGTGGACAAACGCGCCGTCGGGCTGCGTCACGCCGCCCTGCTTCGCGGCGGCGTCGAACGCGGCCTGCACCGTGCCGATGCGCGACTGCCACGAGTTGTTCTCCGCCGCCCAGCGGAAGCTTTGCACGCCGATGCAGGGCACGGCGACGGCGATGCGCGGATCGACCGCGGCGGCGAGATAGAGCTCGATGCCGCCCTTGGAGAAACCGATGGCGCCGATGCGCTGCGGGTTAATGTCGTCGCGCGTCTCCAGGTAGTCGATGAGCCGCATGACATCCCACACCGTGTCGTAGAAGAACGGCAGCTCGCGGCCCGTGGCAAAACGGCGGCCGATGGCCTCGACGTATTCCTTGGACTTGGCCGCGCTTCCGCCCTTGGCCCGCGCCCCGTGGTGGCGGGCGTCGATCGCGATGGCGACGAAGCCGTCGCGCGCGAGTTCGGCCATCAGCGTGCGCTGGCCCTCCTTGTTGCCCCCGGTGCCGTGCAGCACGATCACCGCGGGGCGGCGTCCGGTGGAGGCGGCGGATCTGAGCAGCAGGCCGGGCACACGCTGGCCGGCCTCGGCGGAGAACGTGAAGGCGAGCTCGGCAAGGCCGTTCTTGACGACGGGCGCGGCGGCCTCGGCCGCCAGCGGCACGCGCGGACGGTCGATGAGCTGGAGGAAGGCCGTGCGGGTGTCGGCGCCATGAACGGCGGAAGCGAAGGCGAGCGCCAGCGTGGCGAGGGGGAGCAGGCGGGGCATGACCGCAAATCCATGCGGTCATGCCCTGTAAGCGCAAGTCCGTGCGTGTAGGTCGAGGTATGCCCCCGACATGTCGGGCGTAAAGCCCGACCTACTTTTTCAGCGCGCGGTTGAGCGCGCTTACCATGGCCTTGATGGAGGCGAGCTCGATGTTGGTGTCGATGCCGGCGCCGTAGAGCGTGTGGCTCCGCGCGGTCTTGATTTGGATGTAGCTCACGGCACGCGCCTCGGAGCCGGTCCCGAGCGAGTGCTCGGCATAGGAGAGGACCTCGAACGGAGGAATCTCGATCGCTTCGAGCGCATGGACGAAGGCATCGATCGGGCCATTGCCGGTGCCGGTCAGCCGGTGCGTCTCGCCGTCGAGCGTGAGCGTAGCCTCGCATTTCACGGCGCTGTCGCGCTCCGTCGTCTTGAAATGCTGGAGCACAATGGGCGAGGTGCGCTCAAGATATTCGTGGAGGAAAACCGCGTGGACCTCATCGGAGGTGAGTTCAGTGCCCTTCCGGTCGGCGACATCGTTGATGAGTTTGCCGATCTCCTTGTGCATGAGCTTCGGCAACGAATAGCCAAACTCATGCTCGAGCACGTAGGCGACGCCGCCTTTGCCCGACTGCGAATTGATGCGGATGATCGCCTTGTAGCTGCGGCCGATGTCGGCGGGATCGATGGGGATGTAGAGCACGTCCCACGGCTCGTTGGGCTTTTGCGCGGCCCAGGATTTCTTGATCGCATCCTGATGCGAGCCGCTGAACGCGGTGAAGGTCAGCTCGCCCGCGTAGGGCGCGCGGGCCGGGATCTCGAGGCGCGTGGTGCGCTCGTAGACCTCGCGGATGGCGTTGATGTCCGAGAAATCGAGGCCGGGGTGGACGCCCTGCGTGTAGAGGTTCAGCGCGACGGTGACGACATCGAGATTGCCGGTGCGCTCGCCGTTGCCGAAGAGCGTGCCCTCGACGCGGTCGGCGCCGGCGAGCAGGGCCAGCTCCGTGGCGGCGATGCCGGTGCCGCGGTCGTTGTGGGTGTGGAGCGAGATGATCGTGCGGTCGCGGCGCGTGAGGTGATTGCACATCCACTCGATCTGGTCGGCGTGGACGTTGGGCGTGGCGTATTCGACGGTCGCGGGGAGGTTGAGGATGATTTTGTCCTCGCGCGTGGGCTGCCAGACATCGGTGACGGCCTCGCAAATCTCCAGGGCGAACTCGAGCTCGGTGCTGCAGAAGCTCTCGGGCGAATATTCGAAACGCATGCGCGTGCCGGCGGCGACGAGCGGGGCGGCATACTGCTTCACCCACCTGGTCCCCTGCACGGCGATGCCTTTGATCTGATCGCGCGTGGCGTTGAAGACGTGCTTCCGCTGCGCGGGCGAGGTGGAGTTGTAGAGATGGAAAATCGCGTTCTTCGCGCCGCGGAGGGCCTCGATGCTGCGCACGATCAGTTCCTCGCGGCATTGGCAGAGAATCTGGATCGCGACGTCGCCGGGGATGCGGTTTTCCTCGATGAGCCGGCGGCAGAAATCGAACTCGATCTGCGAGGCGGAGGGAAAGCCGACCTCGATTTCCTTGAAGCCGATCTTCACGAGCATCTCGAAATACTCGAGCTTCTCCTCGACACTCATGGGCTGGGCGAGGGCCTGGTTGCCATCGCGGAGATCGACGCTGCACCAAATTGGCGGGCGCGTGAGCGTGCGGCTGGGCCACTGGCGGTTGGACAAGGCGACCGGCGGGAAGGGCCGGTATTTCGTGACGGGGGCGGATTGCATGACGAACGGACGGAAAGGTTGAACGAAACGGACGGGGAAATGCGAGCAGGCGAAACGTCACCCCGCGACAGGGCGGGCAACGGGATCAATCAGGCCAAACGCACGACCAGCCGCTAGGCGGCGTCCTCAAAGGTCGTGCGCGTTCGTAAGTCGAAGGGCCTGGAGCGAAATTCGCATTCGGTTGCGGGAGATATCGGCGCACCGGGAAAAAAGTCAAGGGCCGCGTCCCCAAGGAGTTTCGGTCGTAACCCGGCTCGGCTACCGCCGTCTTGCCTGTCGTGCATGTTCCCGCATCGATTGACCTATGCCTGACGATGCAGCCCCGCCGCTCGATTTGGCTGGCTGCCTCGAACGAGTGCGCCAGCGCGATCAGGCCGCTGCGCGCGAGCTGGTCGATCACCTTTACCCGCTGGTCATTCGCATTGTGCGCTCCCATCTGCCCCGCCGTGTCGCCGAGGAAGACCTCGCGCAGGAAGTGTTCATGAAGATGTTCACGCGCCTGGCACAATATCAAGGGGCGGTCCCTTTCCCGCACTGGGTGTCGCGCATCGCGGTCACCACCTGCATCGATCATCTGCGCGCGCAGAAGCGCCGGCCGGAGTTTCGCTGGGCGGATCTTTCGGAGAACGAGGCCAGCGTCCTCGACGCCGTGATGACCAACGAGAACGAGGTCGCCGCCAACGATGCCATGGCCTCGCACGAACTCGTCCACAAGCTCCTCGCCCAGCTCAAGCCCGACGACCAGCTCGTGCTGCGGCTGCTCGACCTCGAGCAGAAGACCATCGCCGAGATCGCCGCGCTGACGGGCTGGAATCAATCCCTCATCAAAGTGCGCGCGTTTCGCGCGAGACGGAAGTTGCGGAAACTGTTTCAGGAACTACAAAAAAAGGAACGCTCATGAGCACGAATCTCAACGACCCGCGCCACCCTTGGGCGCGACTCACCTCCGCGGCGCGCACCGTGCGCGATGACCGCGATGCCTCCGCCCCCTATGGCTTCGCGACGCGCATCGCCGCACTGGCCTTGGCGCAGGAGAGCCGCGTCGCGTCCTTGCTCGAGCGCTTTGCGTTCCGCGCCGTCGGCGTGGCGGCGCTGCTCGCGCTGGGCAGTGTGGCGCTGAACTACCAGGAAATCACAACCACGGGCAGTGTGGCCTACGCCGAGGAGGAGTTCCTCCAAGCCGACGACGCCGTGACCATCGTGCTCGATTTGGCGGCGGACTGAGGTCCTCATGGACAAGCCTTGGAAAGTCGTCACCGCGTTCCTCGTCGTCTTTGTGGCCGGCGCGGTTTTCGGCGGCGTGTTCATGGTGGGGCTCGCGGCCCGGCGCCAAGGCCACCTCGCGCAAGTCAAAGTCGTCGAGCGGACGCCCCCCGCGGATGCCGCCGCCACGGCGACGGCGCCCGCCAATCCAGCTTTGCCCAAGCAGGTGGTGGCCGGAATCGCCGCCGGCCTGCCGCCTGGCGCGCTCACCCCGCAAATCATGCGGCAGTTCACGCGGCGATTGACCCTGACGGCGGCCCAGGAGGAGCGCGTCCGCCCTTTCATCGCCCGTGCCGGCGAGGATTTGCTCCGGCTGCGGCAGGAAAATTTGGCGGACTCTGCGCGCGTCACCGAGCGGATGTATGAGGATATTTCGGCTGTGCTGACCTCGGCCCAGCGCACCGAATTGGAAAAAATGCGCGTGCAGATGCAGGAGCGCGTCAGAGCCGAGCAGGAACGCGGGAGAGCCGAGCGCCTCAAGCGGGCCGAGCAAGCCGCCGCGGATGCCGCCGCCAAGGCAGGCACGGGCGAGGCTCAGCCGGTGCGGCCCAAGGCTCCGGTTCCCAAGCAGGGCGCGCAGTAACGCCCGCGCGGGAAAAACCGAAATTGGCAGTTGCGCTGCCTTGTTCGGGTCGCATGTTTCGCGCCGGCCAGGTGCCATGCATGGGCAGACGCGTGAATTCCGCCAGGACCGGAAGGTAGCAACGGCAACGACGTTCTCCTAGTGCCGTGGAGTGCCTGGCCACTTTATTTTCCGCCGCGGAGCGGCGGAGTTGAAAGTTGAGGGTTGAAAGTTGAAAGAACGGAGGCTCGCTATCGCGCTCCGAGTTAGCGCTGGCTGCCTCTCGATTTTCCGCTTTCAACATCCAACCTTGTCCTCCGCCTACCAAGTCATTGCGCGCAAGTGGCGCCCGCAAACCTTCGCCGATCTGGTCGGACAGGACCATGTGGTGCGCACGCTGAGCAACGCCATCACCCGCGGTCGCATCGCGCACGCCTACCTCTTCGTCGGCCCGCGCGGCACGGGCAAGACCTCGACCGCGCGCATCTTTGCCAAGGCCCTCAACTGCACCGGCGGCCCGAAGGCGGACTTTGACGTCAACGATCCCGCGTGCATCTCGATCGCCGAGGGCTCGCACCTTGATGTGATCGAGATCGACGGCGCCTCCAACAACGGCGTCGACCAGGTGCGTGATCTGCGCGAGACGGTGCGCTACGCGCCGGCGCAGGGAAAATTCAAGATCTACATCATTGACGAGGTGCACATGCTCTCGGCGGCGGCGTTCAACGCCCTGCTGAAGACGCTCGAGGAGCCGCCGGCGCACGTGAAGTTCGTCTTCGCCACGACCGATCCGCAGAAGGTGCTGCCCACGATCATCTCGCGTTGCCAGCGCTTCGATCTGAAGCCGATCCCGGACGACCTCATCGTCGAACGGCTCAAGGCGATCGCCAAGGCGGAGAAGATCAAGGTGGCCGACGCCGCGCTGGCGTGCATCGCGCGCCTCGCGGACGGCGGCATGCGCGACGCGCAGTCGATCTTCGATCAGATGATTTCGTTCTGCGGCGCCGACATTGCGGAGCCCGATGTGCTCGATGTCTATGGTCTCGTCGCCGCCGAAAAAATCGCGGACCTCGCGTCCGCGCTGGCCGCTGGCGATCACAAAAAGCTCGTCGCGATTGTCGACGAATGCGACGCGGCCGGCCGCGATCTCGTGCGGCTGCTGGTCGATTTGCAGGCGCTAGTGCGCACCGCGCTGCTCGATGCGATCGCGCAGGGCGGGAAGAGCGAGCGGCTCGGGACATCGATGACCACCGAGCAGATCACGCGCATGCTCGACGGCCTGCGCGAGGGCGAGGGAAGCGTGAAGCTCGGTCTCGCCGAGAAAATCAATTTCGAAGTCACGCTGCTCAAGGCGGTCGAAGCCAGCCGCGCCCGCGCGATCGACTCGCTCATCAAGGAACTCGCCGCGCTGGCCGACGAGGCGCCGGCGGCCGACGGCGAAAAAAAAAAGGGCTGATTGATCAGCTTGAGGCGCGCCTCGGCGCCGCGCCGGAAACGGGTAGCGGAAAGCCGGAACAGACGGACGGCGCCCCGGTGGAGCTCCCCCGCCAAGGCTTCGCTGCCGGCGGGGAGAACGGCGGCGAAAAGCCCCCGGCCCCGGAGCCTGAATCCGTGCCGCTCATCGAGGGCATGGCCCCGCTTTGGCCCGATGAAAGCGCCGAGTCGTCCTTCCTCGCCGAATCGCGTGATCGCGGCGAACCGGTCCCAGTCGCAAAGCCCGCCGAGGATCGCGCGGATCAGGCCGACACCAAACCATTGCCGGCGCTCGACGAGCTCGTGGGGCGCATTCCGCTGGAGGTGAGGGAGTCGCTGGAGGACCTGTTCCGCGCGCGGTTCGTGACCGTGAAGCGTCTCCCGCGCAAGGCGCTCAAGACTTAACGGGGTGCAGCGGATTCGGGCGTTGCGCGATTCACCGGACGACCCACGCTTCCGCTCCACGGTCGTCCCGATGATTTGCCGCACTTTTCTGCCGCTCGTCTTCTGCTCCCTGATCTTGGCCTCAGTGTCTGAAGCGGCCGCGGCCCGGGATCCATGGCGCAGCGCGCGCACCGAGCACTTCGAGGTGTTCAGCTCGGCTTCCGAGAAAAAGACGCGCGAGGTCGTCGTCCTGCTGGAACAGTTTCGGGCGAGTTTCATCGCGACGTTTGCACTGCGGCCGGCACACGAGCCGCGCGTCACCGTGATGCTGTTCGATTCCGACCGCGCCTTCACGCCCTACAAGCCGCTCTACCAGGGCAAACCGAAGGACGTGAGCGGCTATTTCGTCGGCGGCCTGGACGAGGTCGTGATCGCGCTGAAGCTGGACTCGACGCTGGAGGAGGGGGACGACCCGTTGGAAACCGTCCTGCACGAGTATGTGCATCTGCTGCTGCACACGCGCGGACTGAAGCTGCCGACTTGGCTCAACGAAGGGCTCGCCGAGGTTTTTTCCACCTTCCGGTTGAACGGCGGCACGGTCGAATACGGGAGGCCGAAGGACGTCTACGTGACGCTGCTCAACCACAGCGCGCTGATGCCGATGTCGCGCCTTCTGGCGGTCGACGAAACCTCACCTTACTACAACGAGGAGATGAAGGCCGGCATGTTTTACGCCCAGTCGTGGGCGATGGCGCATTTTCTCCTCTGCGGTGCCGATCGCGCCAACGCGCAGCGGCTTGGGCGGTATCTGCAAGCGCTGGCGGCGGAGCCGTCCGCACCTGACGCAAAATTCCGGGAAATCTTCGCCAAGGACTTCGATCAACTGGAGAGCAAGCTGCGAACCTATCTCCAAGGCGGCCGGTATTACCAGCGCAGTGGGCCGGCGCCGCTGGCAAACTTGGCCGGCCGCATCACGCTGCGGGCGGCGACGGATTTCGAGCGCGACTTCGCCCTGCTGAACCTGCGGTGGCGCGTGCAGCGCCCGGGGGAAACGATGATGGCGGCGCTGCAGCTCGCGCAGCAGCACCCGGAGTCGCCGCGTCCGCACGAGTTGCTGGCGGCGATCGCGGCGCAGGAAGGGGAGTTCGAGCGGGCCTTCGAGGGCTGGCAGCGCGCGGCGGAACTGCGCAGCGAGAGTTCCTTCGCCGCGGTGCAGGGGGCGCGCTGGAAACTTCGCGAGCTGGGCGGGCTCGCTGATCTGCAGCAGCGTCTTTCGGAGGAGGACGCGGGTCACGCCCGCCTCTGGCTCGATCGCGCCGTCACGCGGAGTCCGGATTACGACGATGCGGTGGAGATGCTCGCGTGGATCGAGGCCCGCGCGCCGGAGTTTCGCGTGAGTGTCGTGAATCTCGTCCAAGGGCGCGTGCAGAGCCTCCAGGATCCGAACCCGACCCTGCTGGCCTTGGCGGTCATCCGCTGGCGGGCGAAGGACGTCGCCACCGCTGCATCGATTGTGCAGGCCGTGCTCGACTCCCCGCGGGCGAAGGCCGGGACGAAGGCGGAGGCCCGTTTGCTCCAGTGGCAGATCAAGGGGGAAAGCACGTCCAGTGCGACTGCGGTCCCGCAGCTCCGGCCGCCCTCACTCAGCACGAAATCAAAGTTTCTGCGCGACCAGCCTGAGGGAACACCGACCGAGCCGCCGCGGGAAAGCGGGCCGCAATTCGGACAGCCCAAAAAATAGCGCGCCGTGGGCCGGCCGCTATGGGAGTTCGTAGATCTCGACGAGCGCTTCGCCTGTGCCATTGGCCACGCCGGAGACCTGCACGGTGTAGGAGCCGGGCGTGAGGACGGTGACGAGCGCGGCGTCGCGGCTGCCGGCGCCCAGATCGAATGCGCCCACGGATGCAAATGCGGGCGCAAGCGCCGCGGCCCAGTTGTCGTTACCCGCGATCGGCGCAGCCGTGCCGGCGCGATACACCTCGATGCGCGGATCGGCGAGGGTGCCGGGCACCCCGAATGCGGCGAGCGTGGGGCCGACGGCGCGCACAAGCAGGCTGCGGCTGCCGGTGCCGCCGACGACGAAGCCGCAGATGAGCACGTTGTCGCCGGTGCCGACGCGGTTGCGCGCGGAGACATTGATGAGGCGCGCGTTGCCCGCGCCGCCGGTGTCGTAGAGCTCCAGCAGAACGATGCCCGCGCCTGTGCCGCGGAGTTGCACCGTGCGCGTGCCGTCGATCGGCTGGAGCAGCGCGGCGTCGCGGCTGGAGGCCGTGAAGGCGAATGCGCCCACGCCCGCGAACGCGTTGCTGAGCGCTGCGCCGCCGCCCCAGTCGTCGTTTTGCGCGACGAGCGTCGTGTCCCGGTAAAGTTCCAGCCGCGGATCGGCCATTGCGCCGGCGAGGCCGAAGCCCACGAGCGCCGGCCCGACGCCGCGGATGAGGAGATCGCGGCTGCCGCCGCCGGTGACAGCGAAGCCCACGATGAGCGTCTGACCGGCGTCGAGCGCGGTGCGCACAGAGAGATTGGCGAGGCGCGCGGTGCCGCCGACCGGCGGCGTGACGTTGAGCTGGGCCGCGGCGCTCGTCGCGGTGCCGGCGGCGTTGGTGGCGAGGACCGTGTAGGCACCGGCGTCGGCGACGGTCACGTTCGCGAGAGTGAGCGTGGCATTCGTCGCGTTTGCGATTGCCGTGCCGTCGCGGCGCCATTGCAGCGTGGGCGCGGGACTGCCGGTGGCGACGACCGTGAAAGTGACCGCGCCACCGGCCGCGACGCTCTGGCCGGCGGGCTGCGTGGAAAACGCCGGCGCGACGTTGCCGCCGCCGGTGCCGGGCGGATTGAACTCGATGACAAGCGACGGCGCGGGCGTGCCCTCGCGCGAGGCGAAGCGCACGGCGGCCTCGGTCTCGTCGTCGGCCTTCAGCATCCAGCCGAAATTGGCGGCGGGATTGGCGAGCCAGGCCTGCACGTCGGCGACCATCCCCGCAGCTGAGACGGTGGCCGGGCCGCTGCCCCCGACGCGCTGCGAGGCGCTGGCGGCGGCGGCGAAATCGCCTCCCGGTGTGCCCCAGTTGGCCGTGCCGAGCGAGCGGGCGGTCCAAGTCACGCTGCCGGGCGCGGCGGGTCCACCGCCCCCACCGCCGGACGGCGCGGCGACCGTGCCTTCGCTCCAGTCGGACGTCAGCCGATGCACGCGGAGAGCGACGCTCGCGTCCGCGTGCGGGGTGTTGACGGGCAGCGAGAGCGTGACGGACGTGATCGTGGAGCCGGCGGGGACCTGGGCGGAGAGGTCGAACGCGATCAGGCTGCGGAGGGCGCGCCGCTCGCCGCTGCGGCCGGCGAGGAGATACTCGCTCTTGCCGCTGGCGAGGTTGGAGTCGCCTGTCGCGCCCGCGCCGCCCACTGGGCTGTAGATCACGGCGTCCTTGCTTGGGCGCAGCGTGACCGTGGCGGCGAACGATGCGCCTTGGGAGAAGAGCAGGGCGAAAACCGTAATGGCGATTCGTGGCATGGTCCTGCGCACCATGGCGCCACTGCCCGGGCCCGCAACGGCGGCGGGGTAACGGCACGGTCAGGTGTCACGGCTCGCGCCACGTCGGGCCGAGTGGGCGGCGACCGGCGGTGGGCTGGGCAAAAATGTAGGCCTCGATTTTTTGATCCGCGAACGGCGCCAGCAGCGGCATGCGTTCGCGGCGGTAAAGGCCCTCGGCCACGCCCTCGAAATCGTCCAGCCGCCGCAACGCCGCGGCGTCGACCGACCAGACTTCGCCAGTCACGCCCTCGCGATCGGCGAAGTGCTCCACGAGACCAGGATAGCCGCCGAGATCGAAGAGACGGTAGCCGGGCACGGTGCGCGCCGCGCCGATGAATTTTTGATCCGCAAGGTGGCGGTGGTTGCTGCACCCGCGTTCGAGGGTGCCGTAGACAAACAGCAGCGAATCCTGGCTCACGGCGCGGCGAGTTCGAAGACCACGGCGGTCGAGTTGTCACGGCCCGACGCGGCGACGGCGTCCTCGACGAGCGTCTTTGCCAAGTTCGGTTCATCGACCGGGCCCGGCTGCGCGCGGAGCGTGTGCTCGATCTGTTGGTCCCAAAGGCCGTCGATCACGCCGTCCGAGCAGAGGACAAAGCGATCGCCGGGCTGGTGCGGGCTCGCGCCCAGCTGGGGATCGACGAATTGGTTGCCGGCGCCGAGCGCCTGGTTGAGGGCGTTGCGGCGCGGATGCGTGCGCGCCTCGCGTTCGTTGATCTGACCTTGGCGGCGCAGCCAGCCGGCGTAGCTGTGATCGTGCGTGAGTTGGTGGAGGGCGCCGCTGGCCGGCAAGTGGTAGAGCCGCGAGTCGCCGACGTGCGCGAAATGCACGACGTCCGCGCGCAGCCACGCGAGCGTAAGCGTGGCGCCCATGCCGGCGCACTCCTCGTAGGAATAGCCGAGCTTGAGAATGTCGTTGTGGATGGCGGCGACGAGTTCGCCGAGCACGGCGGAAAAATCCACCGGCGCCGCGCGGGTGTTGCGCTGCAGCGCGGCCGGCAGCAGCCGCGTGATGCGATCGACGGCGATGCGGCTCGCGAACTCGCCCGACTTGGCGCCGCCCATGCCATCGCTCACGGCGAAGACAAAATCGCTCCCGTCCAACGGCGCGCGGCCCGTTTTCCCGAGGAACTTCACCTCGCGCGCATCGAGCGCCAAGGCGAGGAACACGTCCTCGTTGTTGGGGCGCACGCGACCGGGGTGGGTGAGCCCTGACCAGCGGACCTCGGTGGGGGATGGTGTTGTTGAAGGGGTAGCGGTCGGCGTCGTCATTGCGCGGCGGAGGGCTTCAGGGTCACGGCGCGGCCGGTGCCATCGTCGAGGATCGTGGCGAACTCAAAGTCGATCACGCAGAAGCGGCCGTCGGCGATGCGGTAGGTGATGTTGCGCAGCTCACGGTCCTCGTGGCGCACGCCGAAACCCTCGAGCTCCGCGAAAATCTCCTTCTGCCGCTCCGGCTGCATGTGGTCGACCCGGCCGCCGCAGTTGGTCGTCACCAGCAGGAGTTTTTCCGGATCCGCCTCCAGCACGCGGGGGACGAACGTGCAGCCACGATCCTCCAGCAGGCGCAGGACCCGGACCTCGTGCTGGAACCGCTCGCGGGCGAGATGGCCGCGGAAGGTCTTGTGCACCCGCCCGTCGAAGCCGATGCGGACGGTGGCGCGGGCGGTGTCCTTGATCGGTTGCATGGTGGAGGCGCGAGGGTTGCGGGGTGGCGCCGCGAGGCAAGTGCGCAGGGCGCGGGCCCCGTGACTGCGGCGCGCCGCCGAGCATGTCATGAACAAAACTTCTGGTTGCCTCTGGCATATGAGCTGCTCAATTGCGTTTTCGATTTCTCCACCCGTCTTCGGGTGGGAAAATCATCCACGCTCACTCCGATCCCGTCCCAAAACCCTGCTTCCACCGCACCTCACCATGGCCAAATACAAACTGGAATACATCTGGCTCGACGGCTACACGCCGCTGGCCAATTTGCGCAGCAAGACGCAAATCAAGGAATTCGCCAAGTTCCCGAAACTCGGGGAACTGCCCAACTGGGGCTTTGATGGCAGCTCGACCCAGCAGGCGGAGGGCAAGAGCTCGGACATCGTGCTCAAGCCCGTCGCCCTCTATCCCGACTCGACGCGCAAGGACGGCGTGCTCGTGATGTGCGAGTGCTACCAGCACACCGGCGTGCCCAGCCCGTCGAACTCCCGCGCCACCATCCCGGATGATCCGGACACCTGGTTCGGCTTCGAGCAGGAATACTTCTTCTATCAGGACGGTCGCCCGCTCGGCTTCCCCGAAGGTGGCTATCCCGCGCCGCAGGGCCCGTATTTCACCGGCGTTGGCTACAAGAACGTCGGCTCGGTCGCCCGCGAGATCGTCGAGCAGCACATCGACATCTGCCTCGACGCCGGCATCAACATCGAGGGCATCAACGCCGAGGTCGCCAAGGGCCAGTGGGAATTCCAGATCTTCGGCAAGGGCTCCAAGAGCGCCGCCGACCAAGTCTGGGTCGCCCGCTACATCATGGCCCGCCTGTGCGAGAAGTTCGAGATCGACATCGAGTGGCGCTGCAAGCCGATCCTCGGGCCGTTCAACTCTGCGCTCGACTGGAACGGCTCGGGCATGCACTCGAACTTCTCCACGAAGTTCATGCGCGAGACCGGCGGCAAGGCTTACTTCGAGAAGCTCATGGAAGCCTTCAGCAAGAACTGCAACGAGCACATCGCCGTCTACGGCCCGGAGAATCATCTCCGCCTCACCGGCCTGCACGAGACGCAGTCGATCGACAAGTTCAGCTACGGCCTCGCCGATCGCGGCGCCTCGGTCCGCATGCCGCACAGCTTCGTCAACAACGGCTACAAGGGCTACCTTGAGGATCGCCGCCCGAACTCCGCCGCCGATCCGTATCTGGTCGCCGGCCGCATCCTGAAGACGATCCAGTCCGTGCCGTTGCCGAAGGGCAAGGGCTGAGCGGACGCCCGAATCTGAGTCGTCGTAATTTCAACGGCGCCACCCCTCGCGGGATGGCGCCGTTTTTTTTGGGGGCGTCGGCCAATGTGGGTCGGGCTTTATGCCCGACATTTTTTTTCGACTACCGTGATCGACCCCATGAAAACCTGTCGGGGATAAACCCCGACCTACATTCCGCGGTCACTGCAACCACTCGGGAAACGGCTGCCCATCGTCAGTCATGGTGCCGAACCACGCCCAATCCTCTGGCGCGCAAAAATACCACGGCCATTGTTCGCCGGTCGCAACGAGCCCGGCGCGATACGGATTGAGATAGATGTAACGAAAGGTGGGTAGCAGTTCCTCAGGCGAGCGCAGGCGGTGATCGTAGAAGCTCGGCTGCCATCGGAGCCCATGTTGGCGGAGTGCGGGTGTCAGCGGCCCCTTTAGCAGGCGGACGACCGCGGAAATATCCTGCGCGCCGCCGAGTGTGGCGAGCAGATGGAAGTGATCCGGCATCAGCACATGGGAACGCATTGTCCAGCAGCCCATCGCATCCAGTTCGTTCAGCCTCCTGCGCACCGACCCGGCCAGCGGCTCGGTCGTGAGACCGGACATCGGCCGCTGGAGGCAGCCCGTCAGAAAATAATCCGAACCGGACTGCGAAAAGCGGCCAACCCGCAGCGCACCATAGCCCCGATGGTCTTTCGGCTCCACGTGGCTCGGGTAGGGCGGGGTTTATCCCCGACAGGTTTGGTAAACCTCGTTGGATGCTGAAAACAGAATGTCGGGCGTAAAGCCCGACCTACTTCAGCAGCATGTCCTTCACCGTCTTGCCCGCCGGGATCATCGGCAGCACGTGCTCAGTGTAGGGAACGATGACGTCGAGGACGAACGGTCCGTCGCAATCCAGCATTTCCTGGATGGCGGCGCGCAGCTCGCTCTTCTTGTGCACGCGGCGGCCCTTCACGCCGAAGCCTTCGGCGATCTTCACGAAGTCGGGGTAGAGGCCGGGGAGGTTGTCGGGGCTGCCCACGTTGCTCTCGTCGCCGAGGATAGTGTTGCCGCGCACGCTGCCGTAGAAGCGATCTTCCCACTGCACGACCATGCCGAGGTGCTGGTTGTTCAGGATCATCGCCTTCGCGGCGATGTTCTCGATCTTGGCGGTGGCGAGTTCCTGGATGTTCATCACGAACGAACCGTCGCCATCGATGTCGATGACCTGCTTGTCCGGGCGCGCGACTTTGGCGCCGAGCGCGGCGGGATAGCCGAAGCCCATCGCGCCGAGGCCAAGCGAGCTGATGTAGCGGCGCGGCTCGTCGAAGCGGTAGAACTGCGCGGCCCACATCTGGTGCTGGCCGACGCCCGTGGTGATGATCGCGTCGCCCTTGGTGAGCTCGTAGAGCACCTGCACCGCTTCCTGCGGGACGATGTGCTTGCTCTCCTCCCAGCCAAACGGGTGCTCCTTCTTCCACGTCGCGATCTGCGCGTGCCAGGGCTTGGTGTCGGGCGGGGAAAACTTCGCGGCCTTGGCCAGCTCGAGCAGGCGGGTGAGCGCGAATTTCACGTCGCTCACGATCGGCAGCAGCGCGCGCTTGTTCTTGTTGTGCTCGGAGGCGTCGATGTCGATGTGGACGATCTTGGCACCGGCGGCAAATTTGCTCGTGTCGCCCGTGATGCGGTCGTCGAAGCGCGCGCCGACCGCGATGAGCAAATCGCTCTGGTCCACGGCCCAGTTGCCGTAGGCGGAGCCGTGCATGCCGAACCAACGCATCGAGAGCGGATGGGTCTCGGGAAAACCGCCCACGCCCATCAGCGTGGTGGCGACCGGGAGATTGGTCTTCTCGGCGAAGGCCTTCAGTTCCTTGTGCGCCTCGGCGGAGATGATGCCGCCGCCGGCATAGAGCACGGGGTGCTTGGCCTCGGCGATGAGCGCGAGCACCTGCTTCAGTTGCTCATCGGCCGCGTGAAAGGTCGCCGTGGCGTAGGGGCTGCGGAATTCCACCGTCGCCGGGTAGACGGGCACGATTTTTTTCTGCTGCACGTCCTTCGGGATGTCGATGATGACGGGTCCCGGGCGGCCGCTGCGCGCGAGGTAGAACGCCTCCTTGAAAATCCGGGGCAGGTCGTTCGCATCCATCACGAGGTAGGAGTGCTTAACGATCGGCAGCGTCATGCCGTAGAAGTCCGTTTCCTGAAATGCCATCTTCCCGATGTATTTCGAGAACACCTGCCCCGTGATCGCGATCATCGGGACCGAGTCCATGAACGCATCCGCGATCGCGGAGACGAGGTTGGTGGCGCCGGGGCCGCTGGTGGCCATGCACACGCCGACCTTGCCGGTCACGCGGGAGTAGGCTTCCGCGGCAAACGATCCGCCCTGCTCGTGGCGCGGGAGGATGGTGCGGATCTTGTCGGTGCGGGCGAGGGACTGGTGGAGCTCCTGCGAGGCGCCGCCGGGGTAGGCGAAGATGACATCCACGCCCTCGCGGATCAGGCACTCGACGACGCAGTCGGAGCCCTTCATTTCGCGGCCGATCTCGGCCTTGGGAAACGCGGCGGGTGAGGTGGTGTCTTTTTTCATGGCAAACGGTTGGGCAAAAGTCGCGGTGAAGGAAGACTGTGCGGGTCAGTGTAGGCAAGCCCGTAGGCGGGCCGTGCGCGCGGCGTTATCTGGTCAGATCGGACACGAGACCAACTCCCGTGATGATTAGACTGTCCTTTGGCGGGGCTGGCTCTTGTAGGACCACTGGCCAAGCCAGCGGAACGTGATAGTGAAGCTGGCTTGGCCAGTGGAAGGCGGGGGCGGACGGCCGTCCGCCCCCGCCGCCACCCGTGTCAGCACGCGGTTTGACTCAGGGTCTTGGAACCCGTCTTCGGAGCACGAGCGGCGCGGGAGGTCCGCTGGCAGTAACTCGCACCGTTGTTTGCGCCCCGGCCGCGAGGCCGGTGAGCGCGCCTGACAAGAAGGAGTCCTGCCATGTCTCAAACCAACTACGTCGGAATCGATTTGTCCAAGACCGAACTGATGGTCGATCTTGCGGCGGAGGCTGCGCCTCGCGCCTTTGCCCACACGAGCGCCGGGCTCGCGGCCTTGCTGGCCGCGCTGCCGGCGCACGCCCAGGTCGTCTGCGAGGCGAGCGGCGGCTATGAACGCACGCTCGTGGCGGCGCTCCACGCGGCCGCCGTGCCGGTGAGCGTCGTCATGCCCGCGCGCGTGCGGGCCTTCGCCTGCGCGCGCGGCCTGCGCGCGAAGACCGATCCGATCGACGCGCGCCTGCTCACGGCCTTCGGCCACGCGCTGCAGCCGGCCGCCGCCACGGCTCCCGCCGCCGCGCACGCCGAACTGCAGGCGCTGCTGCGCACCCGCCAGGTGCTCATCGCGCAACTCAACGACGAGGCGAGCCACGCCGAGCACACCACCGCAGCGTGGTTGCAGGCGCTCGCTGCGGAACGCCGCGCCCTGCTCGAGCGCCAGGTGCGCGCGATCGAGGCGCGGCTGCGCGCGCTCCTCGCCGCCGACGCGCAGTGGCGGTGGCGCGCCGCACGCGTGCAGGAGGTCTGCGGCATCGGCGAAGTCAGCGCGTGGACCCTGCTCGCGGACATGCCCGAACTGGGCACCCTCGCACGGGGCCAGGCCGCCGCGCTGCTCGGCGTCGCCCCGCACCCAGACGACAGCGGGCCGCGCCACGGCCGCCGCCGCATCGGCGGCGGGCGCAGCGGTGTGCGCAAGGTCCTCTACATGGCCGCTCTCAGCGCCGCCCACCGCAACCACGTGCTCGCCGCCTTCTACCAGCGGCTGGTCGTGCAGAAAAACAAACCCAAGCTCGTCGCCCTCACCGCCGTCATGCGCAAACTCATCGAACTGCTCAACCGCCTCCTCGCCGACCCCAACTTTGTCCTTGCCCACTAGACACCGTTGCTCCGAGCCGGCCTGG
>JANOCA010000078.1:0-15086 GCA_031411915.1 Opitutaceae bacterium | reverse complement strand
GGTTTGTTTTTTTCCTTGTGTTTTTGGGGGGGGGCGCCCCCCCCCCCGCGGCAGGGGGGGGCCCGCGGGGCCGGGGGGGGGCGCCCCCCCCGCCTACAATATCGGCGAGTCGCGCTAATAAACCGCGCCGAGGCCCGTAGTGGGATCAACCCCGCCCCGACATGAACGTCCAAGACGCCCTTGCCTCCGACCCCAAGAAAGCCCGCGTGGAGATCATCCCGCTGATCGATGTGGTTTTCTTTCTCCTCGCGACGTTCGTCCTGTTCACGCTTTCGCTGCAACAGATCCGGAGCTTGGACGCACCGCTGGCCCAGAGTGGGGAGAAGCCCGACAGGCCCGGCGACAACTTCGTCTCCATCCAAGCCTCCGCCGAGGGCACGTATTTCTGGAAGCGCGGCGAGGCGCCCGCCGAGACCGTCACGGCGGGTGAGCTGCGGGTGCGGCTCGAGGAGTTTGCGCGCGGGACGACGCTGCCCCGCGTGATGATCCGGAGCGACCGCACGGCGACGCTCGGCGCGGCGGTGTTCGTGCTCGATGAGGTGCGTCGCGCCGGAATCAGGCAGATTGCAGTCGAGACACTCGTCTCGGTGCCGGCGGGCTGAGCAGGCGCGTCGGCCGCGCGCCGTGCGGGATCCTACGCAAACAGCGCCTTCATTTCGGCGAGGTAGCGTGGCACGGCGACGGCGGAGTCTTCCTTGGCCTCGTATTCGAGCGCGACCCAGCCTTGGTAGCCGCCGTCGCGCAGCAGCTGCGTGAAGCGCTTGAGGTCGGCGTGTTTTTTCTGCTTCGGCGCATCGCCGTCGATCTCGACCTTGAACTGGACGTTAAGCGAGTAGGGCACGCACGCGGCGAAATCCTTGTAGGGATCGGTGCCGTGAAAGTTTCCGGAGTCGAGGTTGATGCCGCACCAGGGGCTGTTCACGGCCTTCACCATCGGGATGAGCGCGGCGGCGGTGCTGATGGAGTCGTGGTTTTCCAGGCCGAGGAAGATGCCCTTGGCGCCGGCGTAGGCCGAGCACTCCTCGAGCGCGGCGATGACGACCTTGTCGGCCACGGCGCGCGTGAAGTCCTTCGGCGCATCCCTCGGGATGATTCCGGCGAAGACGCGGATGTGCGGCGCCCCGAGCAGCGCGGCGCGGTCGATCCATTTCTTGGTAGTGGCGATTTCCTCGGCGAGCTTGGGGCTGCCCTTCGGGTGGGAGAAGTTGTTGCCGATGGCGGTGCCACTGACGGCGACGCCGCGGAGGAACGCATGGCGGCGGAGGCGGAGCAGGTAGTCGTCGCTCTCCTCGGTGAAAAAGTAGCTCGTGAGCTCGGCGCCCTCGCAGCCCTGCGCGGCGCAATAGTCGATGAACTTGAACATGTCGGTCGCGCGTCCGGGCGCCGCCTTGGTGGCCTTGCCGCGCATGACGGTGAAGTTCTCGCGGAAGGAGTAAGCCGCGAGGCTCAGCCGGAGGCGGGGCTTGCCCTGGCGCTGGAATGGATTGGAGGCCGGCGCTTGCGCGGCGGTGCCGAGCGGAAGACTGGCGGCGAGGCCGGCGGCGGCGGAAAGTTTCAGGAAATCGCGACGGGAGACGGGAGTGATCATGGAGTGGGGGAGTGAAACGCGGGACGAGCGAGCGCTGGATCGGTGACGAGGGCGACGCAAAATTGTCACGGCGGCAAACCTGCCTTTGCCTTGTCGAGGACGCCTGAAACTGGACGATGCTGCCTGATGCGTTTCTCCCTGTTCATGCTTTCGCTGGCGACCACCGGATGCGGACCTTGAAGTAGCCCCGCGGCTGACAACCGAAGGGCAGAATTTTTATGCCCATTAAACTTTCGCTGGATTTCGGTCTGCCACTCCCTAACCCTCCCCGCCGTTTCCCCCTGTTCCCTGCCGTCGCGCACAACCCAGCGACGACCCACCGTTTGCCTACCAAGACAACCATGACCTCAAACCCTCGTTCCTCCGCGCGCGCCCATTCCCTGGCGCAGCGCGTTTTCCTCGCCGCGCTATTCTGCGTGACGGCGCTCTTTGCGTCGGCCGCCGACAGCCCTGCCGTCATCAGCGGCATCGTCACCAACAAGACCACCGGCAACGGCCTCATCGGTGCCAAGGTGGAGATACCGAAGCTCAACCTCAGCGTGCTCGTGGACAACACCGGTCGCTACCTGCTCAACGTGCCCGCCGGCACGCACGAGCTCGTGATCAGCTACACGGGCCTCGACGAACAGCGCGCGAACGTGACGGTCGCCCCCGGCCAGCCCGTGCTCCGGAATTTCGAGATGAGCAGCGCGGTCTTCATGCTCGATGCCTTCAAGGTGGCCAGCGAGAAGGCCGGCCAAGCCTCGGCGCTCACGGCGCAGCGCAACGCGGACAATCTGAAGAGCATCGCGTCGATGGACGCGCTTGTGGACCTCCCCAACATGAACGCCACCGAACTCGCCATCCGCCTCCCCGGCGTGACCTTCGGGGATCCGGGCGACGAGGTCGTGGAGCAAATCAGCGTGCGTGGCATGGGCACCGGCACGACTTCCATCACGATCGACGGCGGCGGCATGTCGTCGTTCAGTGCGCAGGGCCGCACCACGCGCATGACGGCCTTCACCGGGGCAATGTTCGAGTCGCTTGAGTTGACCAAGGGCCAGACGCCGGACCGAGCGGTGGACTCGCTCGGCGGCAGCGTGAATTTCAAGACCCGCTCGCCGCTCTCCATGCGCGAGAAGCGCCGCGTGATCTTCAACGGCCAGTATCGCACGGCGCCTTCGTTCACCGAGCAGGTGCCGATTCGCGAGCAGCACCGCAACCACGGCCTGTTCAACGTCCAATACACCGAGAAATTCGCGATCCTCGGCAACGACACCGAGAACCTCGCGGTTTCCGTCAACGGCTTCTACAGCGAAAACGCCTTCGGGTATTTCCAAACCAACCGCGACTTCCAGCAGGTGAACACCGAGCCGGCTTACCTTTGGGACTACCGCACGCGCGACAACTTCAATGTCCGAAAACAGCGCAGCATCAGCACCAAGTGGGACTACCGGCTCACGCGCAACGACCTCTTCAAGGTGAACATCGTCGTGAACAACGCGCCGGAGCCGATGCGCCGCCAATACAACATGCGCGCGTTTGCCGGCAGCCAGACCACGGTGCCCAACGCGACAAACTCCGGCGTCGTCCCCGGGTTCACGAGCCGAATCACGACGGTTCGCGCGGTGCCCACCGCGGCCAACGCCACCTCCGGCACCACCGCGCCGGCGCTAATCGATCAGGGCACGACCAACATCCAGCGCGACCAACGCCTGCGGCACCTCGATGTCGGCGGCGAGCACAACTACGGGCGTTTTGACTTCGACTGGGCCGCGCTCTGGAGCCGCACGCGCTACCGCACGCTCGGCAACGAGGCCTCCCTCACCAACCGCATCGGCAACGTGCCATTTGTCGGCCCCAACGGTCGCCGTAACAACGTCGCTCCCTCTGCCACTGATCCCATCGACAACATCGTCGGCCCCAACGGCGAGACCGGTGTGGGCTGGATCTTGGACCGCACTCAAAGCGATCTCTACCCGCGCTTCATCCAGAACGGCGGCCTCGATTTCACCAACCCGAAGAACTGGCGCCCGACCGTCAACGGCCTGAGCACCGGCTCGGGCAACCTCGACGTCGACCTCATCCGCGAGCTGCGCGGCAACGTGCGCTACCGCCTGCCGTTCCTCGAACAGTTCCCGAGCTTCTTTAAGACGGGCTATTCCATCCGCGACCACAAGGTCGAGCTCTACCGCGCCGGCCGCCGCTGGAGCTACATCGGTCGCGATGCACTGCCGCATATCCCCAACTTCGTGACCTGGGACAAGCTGAAGACCGGCCGCAACCTCCCGTATTGGGAAGGCGCGCAGTTCTACAACAACGGACGTCTCGTCGATCCCACGCTCTGGCAGGAGGACGTGTATTTCTTCCACCAGAATCGCATTCAGAACAGCGTCCGCACGCACGAGATCATCACCGGCTACTACGGCATGCTGAGCGGCAAGGTCGGCCGCTTTGGTTATCTCGGCGGCGTTCGCAGCGAAAACACCGTGACGATCGGCCGGGTCAACGTTCGCTCGCGCGTGCTCACCACCGCCGCGCAGCAGGCCGCCGACCCCATCGGCTCGGCTCTCCTCGATTACAACAACCCCACCAAGAACGCCGGTGAATACACCGAGAACTTTCCCAGCCTGCACACGTGGTATGATCTGACCCCCAATCTCCGCCTGCGTGCGGCTTGGAGCACCGGCATGGCCCGCCCCTCGCTGGCCAACGCGGTGGCCGCCCTCGGCATCAACGAGACCGCTCAGACCATCAGCTTCGGCAATCCCGAACTCAAGCCGACCAAAGCCAAGAACTGGGACTTCGCCGCCGAATACAGCTTCGGCACCGCGAGCTACGTGAAGGTCGGTTGGTTCCACAAGAAGATCGAGGACTACGTCCGCGCCAACCAGCCGATCGGCGTCGTCGGTGTCGGCGCCGACAACGGCTTCAACGGCCTCTACGAGGGCTACGAGATCCTCGCCAATTCCAACGCCGGCACGGCCTTCACCCAAGGCTGGGAAGTCGAGTATCTCCAGCATTTCCGCTTCCTGCCGGGCGTGCTGCGGACGCTACGCTTCTCGGGCAACATGACGCAAATCATGGCGCACGGCGACTACGGCACACCGGGGGTCTATCTGACCACCGAGCAGGTCAACGGCTTCATTCCCTTCACGGCGAACGCCAAT
The DNA here is from genome assembly GCA_031411915.1 of Opitutaceae bacterium. GTDB lineage: Bacteria > Verrucomicrobiota > Verrucomicrobiia > Opitutales > Opitutaceae > ER46. The sequence continues at coordinate 10,349 of JANOCA010000078.1, read as the reverse complement.
CTCAGCTGGGATTACCGGAAGTTCGGCGCCTCGGTCAGCTACAACTACACCGCTGGCAGCATCCGCGGTGGCTTCAACCTCGCGGCGCCTTCGCGCAACCGCTACATGGTTCCGCGGAGCCTCTTCAACGCGAACCTGCGGTATAACCTGCCGCGGAACATGACGCTCAGCCTCGGCGTGCAGAATCTGTTCAACGAGCCGCAGCGCTACTACCGCTCCGTGCAGGATCAAAACGAGACCTTCCTAATCCAGGGCACCACCCTGACGCTCAATCTCGAGGCCCGCTTCTGATTCCTTCGTTCCGAATCGGGCACGGCTTTTCGGTTTGAGCGCGCAAATCGTTTCCGTGTAGGCCAGCGCGCTTGCGCGCGCCAAACCGCGCGCGCAAGCGAGCTGACCTACGTTGTGAAACCAAACCGGAAAGCGGTTCCCAATCGGGTGGCCGGGGCGGCAAGCCCTTGCCACCCGATTTTTTTTGGCCTATTCTCACTACCATGCGACTCTCTGCCGCCTCCGGCTGGTTTAAGGTGGGGCCCGCGCTCCGAGCGGGCCGAGGTAGGGGGTGGAACAGCGGCTTTGCTCCGACGCGGGCGCCGCAACTCCGGCCGGCTCGGAGAGCCGGCCCCACCATCGCGTGGTTGCTCCTCGCGTTGTCTGTAGTCGGTTTGCACGCGGCGGACTCGTCGCTCGTCGCCGGGGCCGGGGAATGGCAGGCGCTCTCACCGCGGGACGAGATTCGGCCGCGGTTCTCCGCTGAGACGCGCGTAGGAAGCGACGCCGCCCCGGTCCTCGTGATTGAGGCTGATGCGCGCGAGGGATTGCATGGTTGGTGGCAGCGGTCCGTGCCCGTGGAGGGCGGACGGCACTACCGCTTCAGCGTGCGCCGCAAGGCGACCGGGCTCCCGGCTCCGCGCCGGAGCGCGGTGGTGCGCGTGCAGTGGCGGGATGACGCGGGCAAGTCGGTCCTGACCGACGAGCCGCTCGTCCGCGGCGTGCTGCCCGGCTTCCGCCCGACGGCCGAGCCGGAGTATCCCGGCGAACTCACCGAACGCGCCGATGGCTGGGTCGAAGTGACCGGCACCTATCGCGCGCCGCCATCGGCGAAGCGCGCCGTGATCGAGCTGCATCTCCAATGGGCGGCCAACGCCCGCATCGAGTGGCGCGATGCCACGCTCCTCGCCACCGAACCGCCGCCCGCGCGGCTCGTGCGGCTCGCCGCCGTCCACCATCGCCCCAAGGGCGGGAAATCGCCGATGGAAAATTGCCGCGAGTTCGCACCGCTCATTGCCGACGCCGCCCGCCAGCGGGCCGACCTCGTGGTGCTGCCGGAGACGCTCACCTACTACGGTCTGCGCCGCAGCTTCGCGGATTGCGCCGAGCCGGTGCCGGGTCCTTCGACCGAGTATTTCGGCGCGCTCGCGCGCGAGCACGGGCTCTACATTGTCGCTGGCCTCGTGGAGCGCGATGGCGCGCTGCTCTACAACGTCGCCGCGCTGATCGCCCCCGATGGCCGCCTCGCCGGCAAATACCGCAAGGTCGCGCTGCCGCGCGGCGAGATTGAGGGCGGCCTCCAGCCGGGGAGCGAGTATCCCGTCTTCGAGACGCGCTTCGGCAAGCTCGGCCTGATGGTGTGCTACGATGGTTTCTTCCCGGAGGTCGCGCGGCAGCTCACGCTCCGCGGCGCTGAGGTGATTGCCTGGCCCGTGTGGGGCTGCAATCCGCTGCTCGCCAGCGCGCGCGCGGTCGAGAACCACGTCTTTCTCGTCAGCAGCACCTACGAGGATGTCTCGCGCAACTGGATGCTCACCGCCGTCTACGATCGCTCGGGCCAGACGGTGGCGCGCGCCGAGACGTGGGGCACGGTCGTCGTCGCCGAGGTCGATTTGAACCGCCGCACGCTCTGGCCGAGCCTCGGCGATTTTCGCGCCGAGATCGCGCCGCACCGGCCGGTGTGGGAAAACGAGCCGGCCGCGCACGGTCACGGCGCCGCGCGATGAAGCCGGGGGTCGACGTTTTTTTCGCGGACGAGCGGCAGCGCGCCGCGTTGCGAGGCAAACGGGTCGGCCTGATCACGAATCCCACGGGCGTCGATTCGTCGCTCATCGGCACGGCGGCGCGCTTCCGCGCGTCGCGGGAGTTTTCGCTCGTGGCGCTTTACGGCCCCGAGCACGGGGTGCGCGGCAATGCGCAGGCGGGCGAGTTTGTCGCCTACTATGACGACGAGCACTTCGGCCTGCCGGTCTTTTCGCTCTATGGCCAGGCGCTCTCGTTGCCGACCGATCCGCTGGCGGACATCGATGCGACGATGCGCGACTACGACACGCAGCACGCGGGCAAACAGGTCGCGCCCGAAATGTTGCGCGGCGTCGAGGTGCTCGTCTTCGACCTGCAGGATGTCGGCACGCGCGTCTACACCTACGTCGCCACGATGGCCTACGCGATGGGCGCCGCGGCCGCCGCGGGGATCCCATTCGTCGTCCTCGACCGCCCCAATCCGATCAACGGCGCCGCGATGGAAGGCCCGATTCTCGAATACCCGCGGCACAGCTCGTTCATCGGCCTCTACCCGATCCCGCTGCGGCACGGGATGACGACCGGCGAACTCGCGCGGCTTTTCAACGCGAGGTTCCTGTCGAAAAAATGCGAGCTCACTGTGGTGCCGATGGAAGGCTGGCGGCGAGGCGACTGCTTCGACGCCACGCGGCTGCCATGGGTCGCGCCGTCGCCCAACATGCCGACGCCCGACACCGCGACGGTCTATCCCGGACAGGTCCTGCTCGAGGGCACCAATCTCTCCGAGGCCCGCGGCACCACGCGCCCGTTCGAGTGGTTCGGCGCGCCCTGGATCGACGGCTTCGTGCTTGCGCGCGAACTCAACGCCCTCGCGCTGCCCGGCGCCGTGTTCCGCGAGACGTGGTTCGCGCCGACCTTCTCGAAGTTCGCCGGCCAGCGCTGCGGCGGCTGCCAGCTTCACGTCACGGATCGCGAAAATTTCCGCTCAGTCACGACCGTGCTCGCGATTCTTGAGACCGTGAAACGTCTCCACGGCGCGAAACTCGAGCTGCACGCCGAATACTTCGACAAAGTCATGGGCACCTCGCTCGTGCGCGAGGCCTTCGAGCGCAACGAGCCCTTCGCAAAAATCGCCGCCGCGTGGGAGCCGGGCCTCGCGGCGTTCGCGCGCGAGCGGGAGGCGTTTCTGCTTTATTCGTAACGCCAGCCTATGCCGGCTGCGTCCGCAATGTAGGGCCCGAGCTTGATCGGGCCTTCGTCGCCTGCGGCCCGACCAAGGTCGGGCCCTACAACGAAACTAAAACGTCCCCTTCACCCCGAAAATCCACGCCGAGCCGTAGTCCTGCCGCTGGCGGAAACGCGCGATCGCCGGGGTGTTCGGGCCGAAGCGCTTCACGTCCTCGGGCGTGCTGCCGACGTTGCGCAGGCTCGCGAAAAGCCCGAGCCGTCTGGTGAGCGCGTAGTCGCCATAGAGGTCCAGCAGCAGTTTCTTCGACCGCCACTCGTAGGTGCCGGGCTCGATGCCGCGGCCGTTGAGCGCGCCGAGCCGCGCGGGGCTGCGATAGTTCCAATTCGCCTTCAGATTAAACTTTGGGCGCGAAAGGCTGATGCCCCAGCTCCCGCTGCGCGGCACGTAGCCCTGGAAGTTGCCCGACGCTTCCCCGGTGGCGCGTTGCGCGCTCGCGTTGGCAAACACCTGCACGCCGCGCGCCCACTCGGGCAGGAAGGTCAGCGCCTGCCGGTAGTCCGCCTCGAGGCCCGTCATCCGCACGCGCGAGGTGAGGTTGTAGCTCGTCTGCACGTCGTAGGGGCCGTATTCCGCCGGATCGAGGTTGTAGAGTTCGAGGAACTCCGGCGTCGCGGTGAACGCCGTCGTGCCGAAGAAATTCTCGAAGTCGCGGCGAAATGCCCCGATCGAGAATGAGCCCACGCGCTGGAAATAATATTCGAGCCGCACCTTCGTCGTGCGCGCGCTCCATGGCTTGATCGCGACGTTGCTCACCTGGATGCGATTGTTGGTCGCGGGGAGGGCCTCGGTGTTGGGCAGGGAGACGCCGCCGGTGTATTGGTTGGTGTCGGGCCGGCCGATCGAGGTATACCACGAGACGCGTGCGATGAGATTCTCGAGCACGTTGTAGCTCGCGTTGATGTTCGGAAACCAGCGGAGGTATTCCTTCTTCGCCTCGAACCCGCGATCGAGATAGGTGAGCCGCGACACGCCGAGCGCATCCGCCGCCGGGACGATCGGCACGGTCTGCACGCCGGCGAGGTTCGGGTTGCCGTCGATCACCCGGCCGCTCGCGTCGCGCTGGAAGTTCAGCGTCGGATCGGTGAACGGGCCCTGCGCCGTGATGTTTGTCTGCTCCGCGCGCACGCCGCCGACGAACTTCAGCCGGCGCTCGAGGAACGCGACATCCGCGCGCAGGTAGGCCGACGAGATGATCTCCTCCAGATACTTCGACTGATCGATGAGCGAGCGGTAGGCGTTGTTCGCGTTGCCCTGGAAATATTCCGGCTTGGCCTTGAAGAGATCGTAGAGCGCCTCCTGCTGCACCCATTGGATTTTCCCGAAGCCATAGGGCGCGATACGCTGCGAAAAGGTCTGGTCGAGGACGACGGCGGCGCTTTCGTCGTTGCCGATTGGGTTGGAGCTGGCGCGACCGTCGGCGCCGACAAAGGTCCACGCCGGCGAGTGTCGCCGGATGTCCCGCACGGATTGCTTCAGCTCAAAGCCACCCTTCAGCGCCAGGGGGACGCCCCGCACGTCGAGACCGCGGCGGAGGTTGCCAAACGCGGTGCGCTGCAAATCCATCGACTCCTGGTAGCCCATGCTCGCGGAGGTGATCGAGTAGTTCGCGAGGTTGAAGGGATCGACGGGGCGGCCGGCGGCGTCCGTGACGGTGATGCGGCCAGGGCGGAGGTAGAAGTTGTCGTCGAAGCTGACTGTGACGCCGGTGCGCGTGGCGACCGAGCTGTTGAAGAAGCCCCGGTAGTCGTCGCGATAGTGGTTGCTCGCGTGGGAATTTCCGTAGCCCGCCTCGGCCTTCCAGATCGGGCCGTCGTGGCGATATGTGAGCGTCGGCGTATAGGTCGTGCCGGACTTCTGCCTCATGCCGTTGTTGTTGAGCCGAATCGTTCCCGCGCCCGGCTGGCCGTGCGTGAACGTCGGGGCGAAATCGCCCGGCGCCACGCGGTTCACGACGAAGGTGAGCATGCGGTTGCTCAGCTCGGCGTCGAAGAACGCCCACTGAAACGAGAACGAAAGCCGGTCGTTTTGTGAGAGGCGGTAGTCGGCGGTGAGGCCGAAGGAGGTGCGCTTGCTGAACTTGTTCGCGTCCTGCACCGCGTAATCCGTGAGGTAAGGCCGGTCGACGGTGGTGTCGGGAAACTGGCTCGCGGGCGGCGTGTTCGCGCCGGGATTGGTGATGCCGTTTGTGGCGGCGCCGACGCCGCGCCAGTTGTTCTGCGAGTAGTCCTCGCTCGTGTATTGGTTGCTGTGCGCGCCCGAGACGGTGAAGCCGAAGCGCTTGTTCACCGGCACAACCCATGAGAAATCGAAGCCCGGTTTGATTTTGCGCGTGGGCGTCACCCGCGGGCCGGGGGTCTTGTTCCAGTCCTTGTAATTGTCCTTCATCATCAGGAACACGCTCGAGGTCAGCACCGGCCGCGAGCGCTCGAACGCCGAGCGCGGCACCATGTTGATCGAGCCGGCCAGCGCCGAGCCGGGCGACTCGGGCGTCGGCGAGTGGTGCACCTCGAAGCGCGCGACGTTGTTGACCGAGGTCTGCTCGAGCTCGATCTGGCGCGAGGTGCCGGACGAAGCGGCGCTCGCGAGGCTGAAGCCCGCGACAGTGATCGGCACGTTGTTGGCCGGCACGCCGTTCATCGAGATCGTGCGCATGTCGCCGCCGCCGGTCTCGACCGTGATGCCGGGGAGGAACTTCAGGAAATCGCCCGCATTGCCCTCGACCACCGCGCCAAACTCGTCCGCCGAGACGACGTTCACGATGTTCGCCGCGAACCGCTGCTCGTTGATCGCGATCGCGGCGGCGTCCATTTCCTTGGTCGTCGCGACGACGAACTGATCCAGCTTCACGACCGCGCCGGGGGCCGCGACACCACGGCCGCGCGCCACGAGCTCGAAGTCGCGCTGCGCGGTCGTGCCGGCGGTGACGTTCACGGTCGCGGCCTGGGCCTCGAGACCGGTGTAGAAAATCCGCAGGCGCGCCGCGCCGGCAGGGACATTGGTGAGCCGGTAGTGGCCGCTGGAATCGGAGAAGGCCTCGAGCGTCGTGCCCTCGACGGTCACGCGTGCGCGCTCGACGAACTCGCCATTGGCCGGATTCGACACGCGGCCTTCGACCGTGCCGGTGGCGGAGGATTGGCCTGAGGCGAAGGCCGCTAGCAGGAAGAAAACGATCGATGCGGCGGCGGCGCTGAAACGTGAGGGGGTTCTCATGCGCGCAGCCTGCCGTCGGGCCGCCCGCAAAGCTAGCCCGCGATTGTCGGACGCTTCGCGCCGACTTTCGTCGCCTGCTCGAACATGTGCGCCATCCGCAGCAGCTCGAAATCCTCGCGATAGCGGCCGACAATCTGGATGCCGACCGGCAAGCCCTCCAGCGTGAAGCCCGCCGGCACCGACACCGCCGGGCTGGATGTCACCGTGATGCGATAGGCGGATTTCATCCAGTCCGTGTAGCCGGGCAATTTCACGCCCGCGATCTCCTTGGGCCAGTCGAGCGTCACGTCGAACGGCGCCACTTGGTTCACCGCGCACAGCACAAATTCGTATTTCCGCTGAAACGCGATCATGCGCTGGATGATCTGCGCCTGCGTCTCGAGCGACTTGGCAATCTGCGCGGCGGTCACCTTCGCGCCGGCCTCGATCTCGCCGATGGCCTCGGGCTTCATCGCGGCGCGGTGCTGGGCGAGGAGCGGCCCGAGGTTGTTGAACGTGCGCCACGCGCGCAGCGTGAGAAACGCCTCGTCCGCGCCATCGAGATCGGGCGCGGCGTCCTCCACGATGCACCCCATCCGCTCAAACGTCGCGCGCTGGCTCGCGAGCACGGCGCGCACGCGCGGATCGAGGGGCAGGCCGCCGAGGTCCGGGCACCACGCCACCCGCACGCCCTTCACGTCGCGCTCCAGCGGCCCGAGAAAACTCGCCGGGTCCGAAGGGTAGCCGCCGGGATCGCGGGGATCGGCCCCCGCCATCACGCTGAGCAGCAGGGCGGCGTCGGCGACGCTACGCGCGAGCGGGCCCTTGGTCACCATTGTGCCGAACGGCGCGGCCGTCGGCGCGAGCGACACGAGCCCCGCGGTCGGCCGGTAGCCGACGACGTTGTTGAAATGTCCCGGATTGCGCAGCGAGCCGCCCAGATCGCTGCCGTTGGCCAGCGGGAGCATCCCGGCCGCGAGCGCCGCGCCCGCGCCACCGCTTGATCCGCCGGCGCTCTTGGTGAGGTCGTAGGGATTGCGCGTCGGCCCGTAGACGGGGTTGTAGGTGTGCGAGCCCATGGCGAACTCGGGCACGTTGGTCTTGCCGATCGCGAGTGCGCCGGCGGCGCGGATTCGTTCGACCACCGCTGAGTCCGCGGCCGGCATCCGCGTGCGGTAAATCGGCGTGCCGTTGGTGAACGGAAAACCCACGGCGGGCTCGGTGTCCTTGTGCGCGAAGGGCAGGCCGTGCAGCGGACCGACCGGATCGCCGCGGGCGAGCTGGCGGTCAGCCTCGTCGGCGAGCGCGAGGCACCGCGCGTCGTCGAGCTTGGCGACGATGGCGTTCACGCGCGGGTTCACCTTCGCGATCTGCGCGAGGTGCGCGGTCATGAGTTCCCGCGCCGAGAGTTTCCTCTCGCGGATCAGGCGCGCGAGTTCGCGGGCGCTGGCGAAACACAGTTCCGCAGAGGGCGACGTCGCTGCGCAAGCCCGCGGGCGCAGGAGGCTTTGGACGACCACCGCGGTTCCCGCGGTGGCGAGAAACTGGCGTCGGGTGCGATTCATGTTCTTGCGGTGGCTCCGTTGGAGCGCGGTTTGAACAGCCACGCGACACCGAGCGTCACGACGGTCCCGATCAGCGTGAACCACGGCCAGAAGACTTCGCCGCCGAAAGTTTTCATCCACCAATCACGCATCGCGGGGATGTTCGCGGGCCAGTAGATGAGGTTCATCACGACGACCGAGGCCGTCATGCCGATCATCGCCGCGCGTGCGCCGACGCCACGGCCGAAAATCGCGAGGATGAGTCCGCCGAGCAGCGCGCCCGCGGTGAGGCCGCGGAGGGAGAAGGCGGCGTTCAGCACGAACGTCACCTCGCGCGTCAGCCACGCGGTGAACACCAGCATGCCCGCCCACAGCACCGTCGAGTATTTGCTCCAGCGCAGGAAGAACTCCTCGTCGCGGCCCTTCACCATTTCCTTGATGAAATCCATCGTCGAGACCGAGGCCAACGACGTGATCGCCGAGCTGATCGACGACATCGCGGCGGAGAGAATCGCGACAATGAGGAAACCTTTCAGGATGTGCGGCACCTCCGTCATCATGAAAATCGGGAAGACGAAATCGAACGACTTGATCCCCGGCCGTCCCTCGGGGAGCGGAATCTGGAACGGATGGCCGGTGCCGGCGTAGTAAACCCACAGCATCACGCCCACGAGGAGGAACGTGAGCATGAGCGGGAAAATCAGGACGGCGCTCAGCACGAGCGCCTTGCGCCCGTCGGCGACGGTGCCGCAGGCGAGCACGCGCTGCACGATGAGCTGCTCCGCGCCGTGGGTGGAGAGCACCATCACCGTGCCGCCGATGACGCCCATCCAGATGTTGATGGGCGCGGAGAAGGTAAAATCGAGGTTGAGCCAGGCGGTCTTGCCCGCTTCGCCGGCCTTCGCCATCGCCGCGGCCCAGCCGCCATCGATGAGCGTGGGGATGTAGAAGAGCGCGAAGAGCCCGCCCGCGAGGAAGAGCCCGAACTGCACCGCATCCGTCCAAATCACGGCCTTAACGCCGCCGATGTAGGTGTAGATGAGCGAGAGCCCCACGAAGATCAGGATCGCGCCGAGGATCGGATCGACGAGGCCGCCGAGGCTGCACACCTGCTCGCCGAGCAGCAGCCGGATCGGGATGCAGGCGACGAAGACGCGCACGCCCGCCGCCATCGTCTCGAGAAAGAGGAAAAACGCCGCCGCCAGCCGCCGCGGCCCGCGCCCGAGGTGCTGCTCGAGCAGCTGGTAGGGCGAGTAGATTTCGCCGCTCAGGTAATGCGGCACCATGACCACCGCCAGGATGATGCGGGCGATCACGTAGCCCACGATCATCTGGATGAACATGATGTTCCCGCCATACGCGATCGCGGGCACGCCGATGATGGTGAGCGCGCTTGTCTCGGCGGCGACGATGGAGACCCCGATGCCCCACCACGGGATATTTTTGCTTCCGAGGAAATAGTCGCGCGTGTTGCGCTGGTCCTTCCCAAACCAGATTCCGATCCCGATCATCGCACCGAGATAGCCGAGGATAACGATCCAGTCGCCGACGTTGAAATAGCCGTTCATGAGGGGTCCGGTATCGAGCGAGAAGCCGCCGCGGTTGGCGAGCCTTTGCTGGCGTTGGGTTTCTTGATTTGTCATTGCGGGCCCGGCTTGGCGGGCGTGGCAATCCAACTGAGATCTCGGCTGGATTGCGTCGTCGCTGCGCTCCTCGCCATGGCAAGGCACCGCGCCTTTGCTTCGCGGCTCGCGTCAGGCGGGCAACCTCCTTTCCTTGCCCCTCCCATGCGCCTCACGACCGCCCCGTATCTCCGCCTCGCGGCGGTTTCACTCGCCCTCTTGCCCTGCGCCCTCGCGCAGCAGACCCGCAGCGCCGACTACAACGCCACCGCGCCGCGCGGCCTCGCGATTCACAAATGGTCCGGCGCGATCAACGTCCCCGATCCCGTGGCTTTGGCGGTCGATCCGCACGGCCGCGTTTATGTTTCCGCCACGACGCGCCGCAAGGTCGGCGACCTCGACATCCGCGAGCACACGATGTGGATCCCCGACGACGTCGGGCTCACGAGCTTCGAGGACAAGCGCGCCTTCTTCCAACGCGAACTCGCGCCCGGCAAGCTCCGCGCCCCGCGCGGCTCGCTCAAGGATCACAACGGCGACGGCTCGATCGATTGGAAGGACCTCACGCACCACACGGAGCGCATCTACCAACTCCGCGACACCGACGGTGACGGCACGGCGGACAAGATCACGGTCTTTGCCGAAGGCTTCAACACCGAGGTCACGGGCATCGCCGCGGGCGTCGGCTGGCACGATGGCTGGCTCTACGCCACGATCGCGCCCGACCTGTGG
>JANOCA010000077.1:0-9180 GCA_031411915.1 Opitutaceae bacterium | reverse complement strand
CAGCACGCGCGACACGAATGCTGACTCCATCGCGACGAACGAGCAGCGCTTCGCCGCGAACATTAAGAACGTGATCTCGGCCGACGCGTTCGGCGAGGTCACGGATGGCAACGTGGGCGAGTTCCTGAAATTTCTCCCCGGTATCACCGCCGAATACGACGCCGAGTCCGGCAGCTCCGTCTCGTCGGTCGCCGTGCGCGGCTTTCCCACGAGCATGGCGGTCGTCTCTGGCGACGGCATGCAGATGGCCAACACCGGTAACCCGCAAGGTAGCTCACGGGTTTTTCAGTTCACCCAGGTCTCGATGAACAATATCGCGCGCCTTGAGGTCACGAAGGTCCCCACGCCCTCGACGCCCGCCGACTCGATGTCCGGCTCGATCAACCTGGTGAGCAAGAGTTCGTTTGAACGGAAGACCGCGCAGCTCCGCTACGGCGTGAGCCTCTCCGGCAACCAGCACCACCTCAGCCTCGAGACGCAGCCGCACACGCCGGATCGCAACGTCCAGATGGTCCGCCCGTCCGCGAATTTCGACTACACGCTGCCGGTCACGCGCAACTTCGGCCTCGTCGTCACCGGCCAGACGCAGAACCGCTACATGTGGCAGCAGCTCGCGCTCAAGGCCCACAACGCCACCGCCGCCGGCACGGGCGCGACGTTCGCGAAACCCTTCCTGCAACAGTTCCAGCTCCCGGCCTCGCCGCGGCTCAACGCCCGCAACTCCGCCGGGCTCCGCGCCGACTGGCGCGTATCGCCCAACGGCGTCCTCTCCGCCAACATCGAGGCCAGCCGCTTCGTCTCCGATCGTTCCTCGACTTCCGCTGCGTTCGACACCGGCACCAACGCGACGCCCACCGTCGCCGGCGGCACGCCGCTCACCTACGGCGACAACTTCACCAACGGCGCCACTGGCCGCGCCGGCGTCTCGCTCATGGGCCTGCACGCCTCCGTGCGCCACCAGCTCGACACGCGCGCCGCCTCCACGCGCTACCGCTACGACAACGGCGATTGGCGCATCGAGAGCGGCCTTGGCCTCTCCAAGTCCGAGGGCGGCTACCAGGATACCATCCACGGCCGCTTCCGCACCCTCGCCACCGCGCTGCGCAACCCCGCGCGCCTCGTGCTCGCCGATGTGGACGAGGATCGCCCGCGCACGATCCGGCTTTTCGACAACGCCAACCAGGAGGTGGATTTCTTCAACCTGAACAACTACCGCCTCAACACCGCCAACTCGACGCCCCGCTACATCCGCGATGACATGGTCACCGCCAAGCTCGACGTGCGGAAGACGCTCCCCTGGCTCCCGTTTCCCGCCGCCCTCCAGCTCGGCGGCTCCGAGCGTATCCAGAAACGAGATGTCCGCCGCCAGAGCATCAACTGGACCTACGCCGGCCCCGATGGCAACACCGCCACCATCGACTCGCCCGCGCCCTACGGCATGACCACCTACGTCGGTCAGACCGAGAGCTACGGCTTCCGCAACATGCCGTGGATTTCCGTCTACAAGGTGTGGGAGGCGTTCAAGGCCAACCCCACGCTCTGGACCAAGACTCCCGCGCAGGTCGTCGCCGAGGAGTCGTTCCGCATCACCAATTCCGAGAACCTCTACGAGGGCGTCACCGCGCTCTATGCGCAGGCCGAGGCCGGGCTTTTCAAGAACCGTCTCCGTCTCCTCGGTGGTGTGCGCTTCGAGAAAACCTCCGCCAAGGGCCAAGGCGTCCTCAACGATCCCAACGCCGTGTGGCTCCGCGACTCCGACGGCTCCTACGCGCACGTCGGGAACGTCCCGACCGGTGCGCGCATTCGCCGCACGGAGGCCGGCGCCGTCGGGTCGATGGAGGAGCTGCGCCTCATCCGCGGCGAACGCGCCATCCGCGCCGCCCGCACCTACGACGGCTACTATCCCAGCCTCCACCTCACCTACAATGTCCGCGAAAATCTTCAGGCCCGCCTTGCCTATGCCAGGACCTACGGCCGCCCGGATTTCACCAACATCGTCCCCAACTCCACGATCGACGAGGCCGACCTCGAGGCCTCCATCGATCCGCGCCAGCTCCCCGGCCGCATCACCATCCGCAACACCGGTCTCCGCCCATGGTCGGCCGACAACCTCGACTTCTCGCTCGAGTATTACACCGACTCCGGCGGCCTCTTCAGCGTCGGCGCCTTCAGCAAGGACATTAAGGATTTCTTCGGCAGCTCGACGCGCATCGCCACCGCCGCCGACCTCGAGGCCGTCGGCCTCGACCCCGAGTATGTCGGCTGGGAACTCATCACACAGTTCAACCTCCCCGGCACCGCGCGCATCCGCGGCGTCGAGTTCAACGCCCGCCACTCCCTCCGCGAACTCGGCGCCTGGGGCCGGCCGTTCCAGATTTTTGCCAACGCCACCAAGCTCAACCTCGTCGGCAGCCAGCAGGCGAACTTCAACGCCTTCATCCGCCAGAGCGCGAGCTGGGGCCTGAGCTACAACCGCAGCCCGATCTCCGTCCTCGCCAAGTGGAACTACCGCGGCCTGCAGCGCGGCGGCGCGGTCGCCGGCGTCAACGGGTTCCAATACAGCCAGCCCCGCACCACCGTCGATCTCAACGCCGAGTGGCAGGCGCGCAAAAACGTCAGCCTTTATCTTAGCGCGCAGAACATCTTCAACGTCCCCGAGGTCCTCCTTCGCTACGGCCCCGCCACGCCGGGCTACGCGCGCCGCTACCAGGTCACCACCTACGGCGTGCAGATGTCCGCCGGCCTCAAAGGCTCGTTCTGATTCACCTCAACCCTCCTCTCATGCACCCAAACCGTTTTGCCCCCATCGTTCTCATGGTTCGCTCAGCGCGCCCTTGGCTGGCCGTGCTCGCGCTCGTCCAAGTCACCGTGGCTCAGACGGCCCCGGTGCCCGCCGCCGCCACTCCGGCGGCGGCCAAGCCCGCCGATCCAGCCGCGCCCGTCGAGCTCTCGCCCTTCGAGGTGCGCGCCGAGGACGACGTCGGCTATCAGGCGGCCAATACCACCAGCGGCTCGCGCCTCAATTCCCGCCTGCGCGACACGCCGGCCGCCGTGTCCGCGTTCACCCCGGAGTTCCTCGCCGACATCGCCGCGACGAATCTCGAGGAGATGCTCGGGCACGCCACGAACATCGAGATCGATGTCGAGGATGCCAACGCCGGCTTCAACAATCCGCAGGGCCGCGGGGCTGACGGCAACGACTACCAGTTCCGCATGCGCGGCTCGCCTGCGGGCGCCTCGCGCGACTTCGTCGAGTCGAGCATCCCCGTCGATCTCTACAACGTCGAGCGCGCCGAGGTCGCCAGCGGCCCCAACTCCATCCTCTTCGGCCTGGGCTCGGCCGGCGGCCTCGTCTCGCTTTCCGGCAAGAAGGCCAACCTCCAGCGCACGCGCACCACGCTCAAATCCATGCACGGCTCGTGGCACCTCGAGCGCTACGAGGCCGACCTCAACCGTGTAATCATCCCGCGCACGCTCTCGCTGCGCCTGCTGGGCGTCTACCAGAACAACGAGGGCTGGCGCCACTGGGACTTCAATGATCAGGCGCGCTGGACCGTCGCCCTCGCGTATCAGCCGTTCAAAAACACGGTCGTCCACGCCTCCTTTGAAAAAGGGCACATGGACAACAACCTCACCCTCGGCTGGAACGGCCAGGACCAGATCACCGCGTGGCAGGACGCCGGCCGGCCGCTCACGGATGGCACCGTGGCGCTCCCCGGCCTCGCCCGCCTCAACGCTGCCAACCAGCGCTTCACCTTCGCCGACCAGAACCGCACCGTCTATAACTACCGCGGCGAGTTTCAGACGGTGAATCGCTTCGGCGTCGAGACCCTCCTGCCTCCCTCCGTCTCGCCCTACCACTACGATCTCACCGGCCCCGGCGGCACGCGTCACCAGACTTTCAACACCCGCCAGGTCACGATCCAGCAGCGACTGCCGCGCGGCGTCGTCGCCGAGCTGGCCTATTTCCGCAACACCGCCGATGTCGAGGCTCACGGCATGGCCATCGCCGGCGCCAACCTCCGCGCCGACCCCAACCCCACGCTCCCGCGTCCCGATGGCACCGCCGGCACGATCCCGAATCCCTTCGTCGGCCGTGCCTATTTCGAGTCCGTCTGGTTCAAGGACCGCATCGCGACCACCAACGAGATTTACCGCCTCACCGCCTCCGCCGACCTCGGCAATTCCAGCCGCTGGTTCGGGCGCCACCGCATCGCCGCCCTCGCCGAAAACTCCACGCAGGACCGCCTCCGCCGCTGGCGCGACGAGATTCTCGTCGACGACCGCAACATCCCGATCGTCAACGCCACCACCGCCGAGAACGCGCAGAACCAGCTCACGCGGCGAAACTACATCTCCGAGGGCGACTACACGACCTACTACGCCGCCGATCCCACGCTGCCCGTCGCGCCCTTCACCTACAACGGCCGCACCTACACGAGCACCTACGCCTCGCGGGCCCGCGCGAACACGCAAACCGTGAAGGATATCACCAGCCTCATGTTCGCCGCGCAGAGCTTCTGGTTCAAGGACCGCCTCGTCACGACCGTCGGCGCGCGCCGCGACGACATCAAGTTCAAGAACGCCCAGGAAGAACGCGTTACCAATCCCAACGATCCGCGCGTCACCTCCAAGCTCATCGCCGCCGGCGAGTGGTATTTCAACGGCCAGCACGTCCGCCACCGCTACAAGCCGACCACCTTCACCGCCGGCGGCGTGCTCCACGCGACCAAGCGCCTCTCGCTCTTCTACAACCTGTCGCGCAACAACGGCCAGCCGCGCTTCGACCGCACCGTGCTCCCCAACGGCGACGTGCCCGAGCCCACCGAGGGCCGCGGCCGCGACTTCGGCGTGATGCTCGACGTGCTCAGCGAGGACCGGCTCTTCGTGCGCACCACGTGGTTCCAGACCGAGCAGCTCAACGACTCCCCGATTCTCCCCGGCGGCGGCGCGCTCGGCACGGACAACCTCACGACGATGCTCACCCAGCTCCGCAACGCCGGCCAGATTTCCGCCGCCGACTACGATCGGCAGAACATCACGTGGACCTCCGCGACCATCGACATCTTCACCGAGGGCATGGAGGTCGAGCTCGTGGCCAACCCGACCAAGAGCCTCACGCTCCGCGCGAGCTACTCCAACTCCAAGCGCCGCCGCCAGAATTTCTTCACCGAGGTCTTCGAGTTCTTCGGCACGCGCGTGCCGCAGTGGCGCCAGCTCCTGGCCAATCACCCCGCCGAGCTCGCGGCGCTCAACGAAGCCTACGCCGAGCTCGAGAGCGAACTCTCCTTCCAGGTGGACCGGCAGAACTCTCCCTTCGGCTCGCGCCCGCACAAGCTCAACGGCACCGCGCGCTACGCCTTCCGCGAGGGCCTGCTCCGCGGGGCCTTCGTCGGCGGCTCCGTGCGCTACAACGGGAAGAACTTCCTGAGCTGGGACAAGGCGACCGGCCACATCTACTGGGGCAACGAGTCCGTGCTCGCCGACGCGTTCGCCGGCTACCGCTTCAAGATCCCGCGCACGAAGATCAACGCCACCGTGCAGCTCAACGTGCGCAACCTCGGCAACGACTACCTCGCCAACGTCGGCCGCTACAACGACAACTACACCGGCGTGCGCCGCGTGTATCTGAACGAGCCCCGCAGCTTCCGCCTGTCGACGACGCTGGATTTCTGAGTTCAGCGGGCAGGGCGGGACCGCTGGGCCCGCCGCGATCGGCTGCGGGGCTTCGCATCTAGAATCGGCGCACCCAGCGGTCGCGCCCTACCGCTTCACCATCGCCCCGCCGATCCACGCCGCCGGCATCGTCAGCGCCAGCGTTGCGACATGGAACCACGCCGGGGCCGTGTGCCAGTGCCGGATCGTCACCGGCACCGCCAGCACGAGCCCGAGCGCACCGAGAATCAGCGCGTGCCGCAGCGGCCGGTTCGGCGCGAGCCGCGCGGTCAGCCACGCGCCCGCCGCCGCAAAGCCCGCGGAATAGACGATCATCGCGAGCAGCAGGCCCGTGTGTTCCGATCGGCCTTCCGGCCCGAATAACTGCGGCAGAGCGCGGAGCATCACCGCATCCGCGCCCAGCGCGAGCACCGCGATGGCGACGAATCCGGCGACGATGGCGAGGACGCTGCGGAGAATTTTCATGGGAGAACGAGTGAAGCGAGAGAGCGAAAAACAGGTTTGTTGGGCTGTTCCTTGTAGGGCCTCAGCTTGCTGAGGCCGCCGTTCGCGACCGCGTCGGCGTTCAAATGCCCCGCGCCAGCGGCACGCAGCACCACAGGTCCCACGCCGCCGGCGCCGCCTCCCGCGGCCACGTGGCGAAGACTTCCAGCGCCGGAAAGTGCGCCGGCTGCCAGCGGCTGCGCGGCAGCCAGGCCTTGTAGAGAAAATTCCAGGCGCGATCGACGGACTGGATGTCGCCGATGCACCGGCACACCGCGAATTTCCCCGCCGGGATCGTGCGCCGCGAGAAATGCCCCGGCGGCTCGACGCCGCGGGGGAGCGTCACCGCCACGTCGTAGGTGCACTGGGCCAGCGGCGTCACCTCCGGGTCGTCGTGCGCGAGACCGATGAGCTGCGCATTCTGCGCGCCGAGACCCTGCGCGGCGGCCCACGCCGTCACGGATGCGAACGCCCGCGCCACCGCCGCGGTGCGATACGGATCGCGCGCGCGGAGGTAGGCGATGGGGCGGGCGGGTAGATCCTCGATGGTCACGGGCAGCGGCGTTTCGCCGGCCGGGAATTTTTCCAGATGATAGCGCGAGGCAATGGGGAAGGCTTGACGATTCTTGCGCCCGCGCAGGAAGCCCGGCTGCCGCGCCGCGCTCGGCGCGACTCCGTGCGCGCGCCGGAACGCCCGGGAAAACACGGCTGGCGAGCCAAAGCCGCACGCCGTCGCGATTTCCTTGAGGCTGCGCCGCGGGCCGGCCTTGAGCAGCACCAGCGCGCGCTCCAGCCGGACGCGCAGCGTGAAGGTCTTCACCGTCTCGCCCATGAGGGCGGAAAACACCCGGTGGAAATGAAACGGCGAGAAGTGCGCCACGGCCGCGAGCCGCGCCAGCGGGAGGTCCTCGTCGAGCCGCTCAACCACGAGATCGATCGCGCGGTTGATCCGCCGCCGGTAGTCTGGGTCGAGCGGATCGGTCATCGCGCCGGAGGGGGTCCGGCGAGCGTCGCGCCCTCCCAGCGCGCCACGATGGCCGGGGCGGCGCAGTGGCCGGTGACGTTCACGCTCGTGCGCACCGGGTCGATCAGCGCGTCGATGCCCAGCAGCAGGGCGAGACCCTCCATCGGCAGGCCGAACGAGGGGAACAGCGCTGCGAGCACGACGAAATTGCCCCGCGGGATCCCGGCCACTCCCTTGCTCGTGAGCTTGAGCGTGAGGAGCAGCATCAGCTGCTGATCAAGCGTGAGGTGGATGCCCGCGGCCTGCGCCACGAAGAGCGTGGCCAGCCCGAGGTGCAGCGTGCTGCCGTTGAGGTTTAGGCTGAGGCTGAGCGGGGCGACGACCCCGAGGATCGGGCGCGGGACGCCGAAGCGCTCCATGTTCTCGAGCGTCTGCGGCAGGGCGGCGGCGCTCGAGGTGGTCGCAAACGCGACGAGGAACGGCTCGCGGCTGTGCGTGGCGAAGCGTCGCAGCGGCACCCCGCACGCGAGCAGCCCCCCGCCAATCACGAGCAGCAGGAACACGAGCTGCGCCGCCCACGCGGTCCCGGCGAAGCGCGCGAGGCCGGCGAGGGCGTTGAGCCCGCCGCCCGCGATCGTGGAGGCCATCGCGGCGAGGATGGCGGCCGGCGCGAGCAGCATCACGATTCGGGTGAAGCGAAACGCGATCTCGGCGAGCGAATCGACCACGGCGAGGAATGGCTTGGCCTTTTCGCCGAGCGCGAGCGCCGCCAGGCCGAAGAGCAGGCAGAAGACGACGATCTGGAGCACGTCGCCGCGCGCCATCGCGTCCACGATGCTCGTGGGAAAGACGTTCGTGAGCACGGTGGCGAACGACAGGGGCGCGGCCGCCGGCACGGCCTCCCCGCGGGGCAGCATGACGCCCTCGCCGGGACGGAACAGGGCGGCGGCGCCCCAGCCCAGCAGGAGCGCGAGGGTGGTCGCGACCTCGAACACCACGATCGACTTGAGGCCAATGCGCCCGAGGTGGCGCACCTCGCCGGCGCCGGCCACCGCCCGCACGAGGACGCCGAAGAGCAGCGGCGCGATGATCGCGCGGATGAGGCGCAGGAAGATGTCGCTGATCGGCGTGAGCTGGCGCGAGAAGCCGGGCGCCGCGAAACCCAGCGCCACGCCCGCGACGGCGGCGAGGATCATCCACTGCGCAAGGGAGACGCGGCGGAGTGCGGCGATCATGCGGGCGGGCGGCTCAGCTTGTCGTCTTCAGCTCCTTCACGAACTTCTCCGCCTCCTTGATCGCGGTCTCCATCTCGGCGATGAGGCGGGTGATGTCGCCCTCGAGGGCGCGGTTGGTCGTCGCGAGCTGCGCGAGGGCGCGGGCGTTGAGGTTATGCTTCAGGTAGAGCACTTGGTCGCGGAAGGTCGCGAGCACCGGGTCCATGCGTTCGGCGGAGCGGCGCATGAGCACGATGAGCGCGTCGTATTGGCGGCGCGTGCCGTCGAGCTGCTTCTGGCTGTCGGCCTTGAGCGTGGGGTTGGTGTATTGCGCGAGCTCGGCTTTCCATTCGCGGAAGAGCGCCTCGGCCACATCCTCGACGGCGGCGATGCGCGTGCGCACTTCCTTCGCGCGGGTCTCGCTGCGCTGAAATTCCCGGTTGAGGTCGTCGTATTTTTTCTGGAGGTCGCCGCCGTCGGTCTTGGCCACGGCTTGGAAGCGCGTGAGCGCGTCGGCAAACTGCTGCTTCGCGTCCGCCTGCGCCTCGCGGGTCTTGTCCACGCGGTCGGCGAGGATGTCGCGCTTGGCGACGCCGATCTTCTCCATCGCGCCGTAGTAGGCCGAGGAACAGCCGGCGAGGAGCAGGACGAGCGCGACGGGCAGGGAGCGAAAGGTGCGTTTCATGGCGGGGGCGGGTGCGGCGAAGGAGAGTCCCCTTGGCGCGCGCGCGCAAGCTATCCGCAGGGGAAGCCGTGCTGGCTTGGTGGTAGGCGGGGTGGGCCGACACCCCCGGGGGTATGGGGGGGGACAAACGTGACCCGGGGGGGGGGGGACCCACCCGC
>JANOCA010000076.1:0-11489 GCA_031411915.1 Opitutaceae bacterium | reverse complement strand
AGCATGACGCGCGGTCAGCAGCTCGCGCAGCTGCAGGGCCAAAAGCTCGTGTGCCACGGACCGCAATTCCCTTTTGCCAAGTTTGGGAAAAACCAGACCGAGATCAGCACGCTGCTGCCGCACCTCGGCGGGATCATCGATGATGTCTGCCTCATCCGCTCGATGACGACCGACGCCATCAACCATGATCCGGCGCACATGTTCATGAACACCGGCGCGCAGATCGCCGGGCGACCGAGCATGGGCGCGTGGATCAACTACGGGCTGGGCAGCGAGGCGGAGAACCTCCCCGGCTTTGTCGTCATGGTGACCACCGGCCCCGGGCGCTCGCCGCAGCCGATCGCGACGCGGCAGTGGAGCAGCGGGTTCCTCCCGAGCAAATTCCAGGGCGTGCAGCTCCAGAGCCGGGGCGACGCCGTGCATTACCTCACCAACCCCGGCCGGGTGTCGCGCGCGCAGCAGGGTGCCGACATCGCCGCCATCAATACCCTCAACCGCCAGCACGACTCATTCGTCGCCGATCCTGAGATCGCCACGCGCATCGCGCAATACGAGCTGGCCTTCGCCATGCAGGCCAGCGTGCCGGAGCTGACCGATCTGCGCGGCGAGGACCCGCGCACGCTCGCGCTCTACGGTTGCACGCCGGGTGATGGCTCCTTTGCGAGCAACTGCTTGCTCGCGCGCCGGCTCGCGGAGCGCGGCGTGCGCTTTATCCAGCTCTACCACCGCGACTGGGATCACCACAGCCAGCTCAACGAGGAGCTGCCGTTGCGTTGCAAGGAAACCGACCAAGCCTCCGCCGCCCTCATCACCGATCTCAAGCAGCGCGGGATGCTCGACGACACGCTCGTCGTGTGGACGGGCGAGTTTGGCCGCACGCCGATGTCGCAGGGCAACAAAGGCCCGACCGGTCGCGACCACCACAACAAGTCGATGTCGATGTGGCTCGCCGGCGGCGGCGTGAAGCGCGGAATTGTCTATGGCTCGACCGACGACCTCGGCTACGCCGCGACGGAAAACCTCTGCACCGTCCACGATCTCCACGCCACGATGCTCCACCAACTCGGCATCCGTCACGACGCCTTCAGCGTGAAGTTCCAGGGCCTCGACGCCAAGCTCACGGGCGTCGAGGGCGCGAAGGTGATCGAGGGGATTCTCGCCTAGTCGAGGCACGGGATTTTCAGGCCGGATGCGGTCCGGCTGAATAGTCGCTTGCTCGCGGCGTGTGCCTCAGAAATATCGGGTGTGCGCCGTGTGCGTCACACCATGTCCAGCACCGTATCTGCTCGCCCCGATTCATCGAGTTCATCCCGCGCCCGCATCGTGCTGGCGCTTGCCCTGACCGCGCTCCTCGCGGTCGGGATCTACTACTGGTTCGACGCGGCTTTGAGGTATTTTCGCGACTACAACGAGACGGTGTTCCGGCGTTATTGGCCTAATCGCATGTGGCTGCTGGCTCACATCGCGGGCGGCACGTTCGCGCTTCTGCTCGGGCCATTCCAATTCTGGACGGGATTCAGGATGCGCCGGCCCAGGCTGCATCGGGTGCTCGGCTACGGCTATGCGCTCGGCATCCTCTTGGGCGGCGGGGCCTCGTTCGTGCTTTCGGTGCGCTCGGAGATTCCGGATTTTGGATTCGCCCTGTTCTTTCTGGGTTTTGGTTGGTGGCTCACGCTGGGCATGGCGCTCGTGGCTATTTTCAACCGCCGCTTCGAGGCGCACCGCGATTGGATGATCCGGAGCTACATCGTGACGTTCGGCTTCGTCGCGTTCCGGTTGATGGTGAACTGGTCGGTCTTCAGCGGGCTCGGTCGCAGCAAGCTTGCCGCCGTTGCATGGGCGTGCTGGGTGGTTCCGCTGCTTGTCGCTGAGATCTTCCTGCACTGGAAAGAGGTCGGTCCTAGGAAACGAAAGCTGTCAGATTAGGAAACTGTTCTTGTGAGCACTATCGCGGCCTCGGTGGGCAAGAATGTGGGCATCCGCCACGACGCGTTCAGCGTGAAGTTCCAAGGCCTCGACGCGAAGCTCACGGGCGTCGAATGCGCCAACGTGAGCGAGGGTGTTTTGGTGTAGGGGAGTCATGACCACCCACCTGACACGTCGCCGGTGGCTGCACGACGTGGCGCTGGCCGCGGGCATCTTGGTTCCGCTTGCGAGTCGGGCGGCGAGCGCAGCGGCGCGGGCGCTCACTTTCCGACATGCGACTCTGCCGGATCCCGATGGGCATCACGCCGCGTTGCGGCTCAAGGGCGATTGGCTACTCGTTGCGATCAACGACGGGCGGCACACGGGGCTCGGCGAAATCAGCCACAGCAACGACGACACGGCCTGCGTCGTCCGGGCGCGTGAAATGTTCGAGCGACACATCGCAAACGCGGCGGGCGGCTTCGTGCCGAGTCTCGCGTCGATCACAGCGCTCGACGGTGGAGCGTTTGCCACGGCGGCGGACATCGTCACCGCCACCGCGATCTCGGGGCTCAACCAAGCGCTGCTCGATCTGGTGGCGCAGCAGCAGGAAGTGCCGGTGTGGCGGCTGTTCCGGCCCGAGGGCGCGCCCGTGCGCCCGGAGCTGCCCTGCTATTTCACGATGAACCGCGCGCTGCGGGAGCGGAGCATTCCAGCCTACTTGCGAGCGGTGGAGGCGGCCTTGGCGCTTGGCGCGAACGCCGTGAAGTGCGCGCCGTTCGAGGCCGTGACAAGTGGCGGCAATCACGCGGCGCAGGCGGCGGAGGGCTTCGCGCGGCTCGACGCGATCCGGCGCGAGTTCCCGAAGCTTTCGTTGCGGGTGGATTGCCATGAGCGCTTCACGCCGGAATCGGCGGCGGCGTTGTTGCCGCGTTTCGATGCGCTGAATCTCGCGTGGCTGGAGGAGCCGTGTCCGCCGGGCCCGGCGCTCGGCCGGTTGCGCGCGCAGACCAAGACGCCGCTCGCGATCGGCGAGTTGTTTTTCGGCGAGCCGCGTTTTCGCGAACTCCTCGCCCACGGTTGGGCCGATGTGATCATGCCGGACCCGAAACACGTGGGCGGTTTCAGCCCGTTGGTGCGGGTATGCCGCGTGGCGGAGACGCTCCACGGCCAGGTCTCGCCGCACAACCCGTCCGGACCCGTCGCCGCCGCGGCTGCGCTGCAATCCGCGGCGCTCTCTCCCGCCGTCACCTCCTTGGAGCTCATCCTCACGAGCGATCCTGCGCGCCAGCCCTGCCGCGAGCTCTTGAAAAGCGGCTTCCTCCGTGTGCCCGAAGCGCCGGGATGGGGCGTGCCGGAAAGCGTGCGGCGGGTGTTCGCGTAGCGGGAGGTGCTGGCCCCCGCGCCGAGGCGCTCGCCTATGCGAAGTTCGTGGACCGCCACGGCTACCCCCGCGCACCGCAAGTTTCTCGACGCCGCCGGCAACCCCGCGATCAAGCCGCCTTGGGACACGCTCGCCACCATCGATCTCAACACGGGCGGGTTTCGCTGGCAGGTGCCGCTCGGCGGGGCCAATGGCAACGGCGCGGAGAACCACGGCGGTCCGCTCGTGACGGCCGGCGGACTCGGGTTCATCGCCGCGACGAAAGACACGGTGCTGCGCGCCTTCGGCCGCGACACCGGCCGTGTTGCGTGGGAAGCGCCGCTGCCCGCCGCGGTCTTTGCGATGCCCACGAGTTACAGCATCGGTGGCGAGCAGTTCGTCGTGAACGCGTGCGGCGGCGGAAAAATCGGCACGCCGCGTGGCGACCGCTCCGTGGCTTTTGCGCTGGACCATGGAACCAGACGTGAGCGGTCGGCGAAAAGGCGCCGCATCCACAGGCGCGGCCGGGAAGTCGGATTCCACGAGTTGGCTATGGACTGCGACATCGCACACGCTCCGTCGCGTCGTGGCGAGAAAGCGCCGGGGCGCGTAGGTCGCTCTTCCCACCTGCCACTTCGCAACAAGAATTATCGTCATCCTGCTAGCCAAAGCACGGCGGCTTGGCTAATTCTTCAGCAAGCTTTTGTCACCGCCTGTTCGCCCTTCCCTGCGCCCGAATCATGACCCGTTACATTGTGTTTTCCGCTGCGTTAGCCGGCGTGCTCGCGCTTGTGCCGCTGGCTGCCGGCGCCGCCGCGCCCGCGAAGCTCTCGTTCAACGACCACATCCAGCCCATCCTCGCGGACAACTGCTATGCTTGCCACGGGATTGACGCCGGCTCGCGCAAGGCCGAGTTGCGGCTCGATCGCGCGGAGCATGCCACGGCGAAGCGCAAGGAGGGCGGCCCCGCCATCGTCCCCGGCAAGCCCGACGAGAGCCCGCTCATCCAGCGCATCGAGTCGAAGGATGAAAAGAAAATCATGCCTCCACCCGAGGCGCACAAAACCCTCAAGCCCGAGCAAATCGCCACGCTGCGAAAATGGATCGCGGAGGGCGCGGAGTATCAGGAGCACTGGGCGTTCATTGCGCCGAAGCGGCCGGCGGTGCCGGGCGCGCGAGAAGGAGAGACGGAGGGAAGGAAAGACAGAGGGATTGGTTCATCTCCCCCTCTCTCCGTCTCTCCCTCTCTCCGTCTTCCCCCGAATCCGATCGACGCTTTCGTCCGCGCAAAACTCGCGACCGCCAACCTCACCCCTTCTCCCGAGGCCGACCGCCGCACGCTCATCCGCCGCGTGACGCTCGATCTCACGGGCATCGTGCCGACGGCCGAGGACGTCGAGGCGTTCGTCGCCGACAAATCTTCCGATGCCTACGCCAAGGTCGTCGATCGCCTGCTTGCGAGCCCGCGCTACGGCGAGCACCGCGCGCGCTACTGGCTCGACTACGTGCGCTACGCGGACACGCACGGCGTCCACTTCGACAACGCCCGCGCCGTCTGGCCGTATCGCGACTACGTCGTCCGCGCGTTCAACGCCAACAAGCCGTTCGACACCTTCGTGCGCGAGCAGCTCGCCGGCGATCTGCTGCCCGCGAAAAATTTCGATCAGCTCGCCGCCACGGGTTTCGTGCGCAGCAACCTCACGACCAACGAAGGCGGCACGGTCCCCGAGGAAGTTTACGTGAACCAGACGCGCGACCGCGTGGAGGCGTTTGGCGCGACGTTCCTCGGGCTCACCACCGGCTGCGCCGCGTGCCACGACCACAAGTTTGATCCGATTTCGCAGAAGGACCACTACGGGCTCGCCGCCTACCTCGGCAACACGGTGGAGAAACCGTGGGACTTCAACAACGCCGAGCCCGCGCCCGTGCTGCGCCTGCCCAAGGACGAAAACCGCGCCGCGGCCGAGGCCGTGCTCAAGTCCCGCGGCGAGCTGCAGGAAAAACTTCACGCCCGCCGCGCGCGCGGGCCCGAACTGGCGGCGGCGTGGCTCGCCGCGGGCAACCGCCCCAAGCCCGTCGCGAACGACGGCCTCGAGCTGCGCCTGCGCCTTGACGAAAACAAGGGCGACGTCGTGAAGAACTCCGCGCCCGGCGCCAGGGCCGGTGAGTTCAAGGCCGACACCAATCCGCTCGTCTGGGGCGAGAACACCTGGCTCTGGCCCTCGATGCGCATGGACATCTTCTCGCGCCTCAACCTCGGCGACCACGGCGACGTGGAGGCGGGCGACAAGTTTTCCGCCGGCGGCTGGATGATGCTCCGCGACCGGCCCGGCGGTGCCCAGGTGCAGGCGTCGCGCGCCGGCACCGGCAGCGGCACGCTCCTCGGGCGCATGGGCGATGCGAAGCGCCGCGGCGGCGCCGGCTGGGATCTTTATCAGGAGGGAGGGCGGTTCTTCGTGAACCTCACGCCCGACACCACGGCCGACGAGCCCGACGCCGCGGTGGCCGCTGTGCTCGCAGCGCCCAAGGCCGCTCCCGCGAAAAAGGCCGGCAAGGGCAAGGCCCGCCCGCCGGCCAGCGGAGCTCCCGAGGTGCGCGGCACGTCCGCCAACCCCGCCCGGCGCGGAATCCAGATCGTGACCAAGGGCGCGTTTCTCCGCGACGAGTGGCTGCACGTCTTTTTCACCTACGACGGCTCGCGCAAGGCGGCCGGCGTGAAACTCTACGTCAACGGCAAGGCCGTCGAAACCGAGGTCCGCCTCGACACGCTCAACGCCCAGGACTCCATCCGCACCGACGCCGCGCTGCAACTCGGCCGCCGGGACGACTACCTGCCGATGCGCGAGACGCGTTTCCAGGACGTGCGCCTCTACCGGCGCGCGGTCGCCGCCGAGGAAGTCGCGCGGCTGCCGTTCGAAGATACCGCCGCCGAGATCATCGCCCGCGAGCCGTCGCCCGCGAAGTGGACGACCGACGAACGTTTCGTCGCGCTCGATCGTTTCTTCCTCGGGGAAAAGGACGCGGACGCGATGGCGCTCGCTGCGGCGGTCGCCGCGCATGACACCGCCTTCGAGGCGCTGACCGCCGGCGGCACGGCCACGCTCATCGCCTTGGAGAAAGCCACGCCCGCCTATGCGGACCTGCTGAAGCGCGGCGATTATTTCGCGCGCGCCGAGCGGGTGGAGCCGATCTTGCCGCACTTCCTGCCGCCGCTGCCGCAAGGCGCGCCCGCCAATCGCCGCGGCCTCGCCGAGTGGCTCGTCGCGCCGGAGCAGCCGCTCGTGGCGCGCGTGACCGTCAACCGCATGTGGCAGGAGCTGTTTGGCCGCGGGCTCGTGGAGAGTGCGGGCGACTTCGGCGTCATGGGCGACCGGCCGTCGCACCCGGAGCTGCTCGACTGGCTCGCGGTGGACTTCCGCGAGAGCGGCTGGGACGTAAAGCGGTTTTACCGCCAGCTCGTGACGTCGGCGACCTACCGGCAGACGGCGGCCGCGACGCCCGATCGGCTCGCGAAGGATGCGGCCAACAAGCTGCTCTCGCGCGGGCCGCGCTTCCGCATGGAGGGCGAGATGCTGCGCGACAGCGCGCTCGCCGCCTCCGGCCTGCTGGTCGAGAAACTCGGCGGCCCGCCGGTGAAGCCCTACCAGCCCGGGGGGATTTGGGAGGAGGTCGCGATGCCCGAGTCCAACACCCGCGTCTACGTGCCCGACAAGGGCGAGGGCCTCTGGCGTCGCAGCCTCTACACCTTTTCGAAACGCGCCTCGCCGCCCGCGAGCATGGAGACCTTCGACGCGACCTCGCGCGAGGTCGTGTGCACCAAGCGCGCGCGGAGCAACACGCCGCTGCAGGCCTTCGTGACCATGAACGACCCGCAGTGGGTCGAGGCCGCGCGCAAGCTCGGCGAGCGCACCGTGCAGGCCGCCGCCGCACCGGCCGCCCGGCTCGACTACCTCGCGCGCGTGACCCTCGCGCGGCCGCTTGAGCGCCGGGAATCCGCCGTGCTGCTCAAATCGGCCGAGGTGTTCCGCGCGAAGTTCGCCGCCGCCGAGGCCGACGCCCAGGCGCTCCTCGCCATCGGCGAGTCCAAATCCGACCCTGCGCTCGCCCCGGCCGAACTCGCGGCGTGGACGATGGTCGCGAGCCAGTTCCTCAACCTCGATGAGTTCCTGAACAAGTAGGGCGGACTTCAGTCCGCCATTCACCGCACTCGAAGGCGGACTGAAGTTCGCCCTCCCTCAAACCATGCACTCTCCCGACTCCCACCTCTGCTCCGATCACTGCGGCGAGAATCCCACGGTGTGGGATCTGCCGCAGGTGCCGCTGGGCCTGAAGCGCGAGTGGCTCACGGCCGAGACGCGCCGCCACTTCCTCGGCCGCGGCGTGAAGGCGCTGGGCGCGGCCGGCCTGGCCACCCTCTTCAGCCGCACGGCGCCGCACTTGCTCGCCAATACCGTGGCGCCCGGCGGCGGCGCGATGCCCCCGCACTTCGCGCCGAAAGCCAAGCGCGCGATCTACCTCTTCATGGCGGGCTCGCCGTCGCAGTTCGAGACCTGGGACTACAAGCCGAAGCTCGCCGACATGTTCGACAAGGATCTGCCCGAATCGGTGCGCGGCGGGCAGACGCTCACCGGCATGACGGCGAGCCAGGTGCGTTTCCCGATTGCGCCCAGCCTCTACAAATTCGCGCAGCACGGAAAGGCCGGGCACTGGATGTCCGAGCTGTTTCCCTACACGGCGAAGGTCGCCGACGAACTCTGCGTGCTGAAATCCCTCCACACTGAGGCGATCAACCATGAGCCCGCGATCCTCTCGATCACGACGGGCAACATGTTTCCCGGCCGGCCTTCGCTCGGCGCGTGGCTCTCCTACGGGCTCGGCGCGGCGAACGACGAGCTGCCCACGTTTGTCGTGATGACCTCGAAGATGCCGCACCGGACCAATGTGCAGGCGCTCTCGAACCGGCTCTGGTCCTCCGGGTTCCTCTCGCCCGAGCACGCCGCGGTCGCGCTCCGCGCCGGCAGCGATCCGGAGCTCCATCTCAACAACCCCGGCGGCGTCTCCGGCGACGTGCGCCGCGCGATGGTCGATGGCGTCAACGATCTCAACCGCCAGCTCTTCGAGCGCGTCGGCGATCCCGAGATCAACGCGCGCATCGCGCAATACGAGATGGCGTTTCGCATGCAGACCTCGGTGCCTGAGCTCACGGATTTTTCCAACGAACCGCAGTCCACCTGGGATCTCTACGGGCCGAAGGCGAAGGAGCCCGGCACCTTCGCCTACAACTGCCTCATGGCGCGCCGTCTCGCCGAGCGCGGCGTGCGGCTCACGCAGATTTTTCTGCGCAGCTGGGACCAGCACAGCCGCCTCCCGACCAACATCAAGCTGATGGCCGAGGACTCCGACCAGCCGACCTATGCCCTCCTCACCGACCTCAAGCGCCGCGGTCTCCTCGACGACACGCTCGTGATCTGGGGCGGCGAGTTTGGCCGCACGGTCTATTCGCAGGGCGCGCTCACGCCCGATAACTACGGCCGCGATCACCATCCGCGCTGCTTCTCGATGTGGCTGGCCGGCGGCGGCGTGAAGCCGGGCCTGAGCTTCGGCGAGACCGACGACTTCTCCTACAACATCGTGAAGGATCCCATGCACATCCGTGACCTCCACGCGACGATGCTCCACCTCTTCGGCCTCGACCACAACAAGCTCTCGTTCAAGCACCAGGGCCTCGATCAAAAACTCACCGGCGTGCTCCCGTCCAAGGTCATCGATGCAATCCTCGCCTAAGCTTTTTTCCGTTGTAGCCCGCTTCGTGAGAAGCGGGACGGCTTGGGCCGTGATCTGCCGGCGGTCCCTGCTCTCACGAGCAGGGCTACACGGAGCGGTGTTCTTCGCGCTGGTCGGCATCGTGCCCGCCGAGCCGGCGTTTTACACCGCGCGCGTCGCGCCGATCTTCGAGCGGCACTGCAACGTCTGCCACGGGGCTGAAAAACAAAAAGGCAAGCTGCGCCTCGACTCATTCGAGCACGCGATGCGCGGCGCCGAATCCGGCGCGGTGGTCAAGCCCGGCGATGTGAAGGGCAGCGAACTGTTCCGCCGCATCACGCTCAAGCCCGACGACGAGGAGGTCATGCCCAGCGACGGCAAGCCGCTCCTCGCCGCCGAGGAGATTAAGATTATCGAGCTATGGATCGCCTCGGGGGCGAGCGCCACAAAGCCGCTCGCGGATTTTCCGACGGCGCCCGTGCCCAAGTTTGCGCGCGCCGTGGCTCCCGTGCTTGCGCCCGACTGGCGCCCGCGCGCCGCGGAGATCGCCGCGATCGCCCAAGCGACCGGCCTCAAGATCGTGCCGCGCTCGCAGGTCCCGACCGATGGCCTCGTCGTGCGCACGGCCAGCGCACCGGGCCGCTGCGACGACGCCGCGCTGGCGAAACTCGCGCCGATTGCGCCGCTGATTGTCGAGGCCGAGCTCGCGCGCACCAAGGTCACCGATGCGGGCCTGAAGTCGCTCGTGCGGCTGCCCAACCTGCGCTCGCTCGATTTGACCCGGACGGCCGTCACAGCCGAGGGCCTCGCCTCGCTCGCGGGCTTGAAAAATCTCGAGGCCTTGAACCTCACCGAGACATCCGTCGATGATGCCGGAGTGGCAAAACTCAAGGCGCTGCCGGCGCTGAAGCGCGTGTGGCTCTACGGCAGCAAGATCACCGAGACAGCATTTGCGGCGGCGAAGCCGGAGTAGGGGACCGAGGAAAGAGCCGGGGGGCGTCCCTGCCGGCCGTGTTGCGGTGTAGCCCGCTTCGTGTGAAGCGGGACCATCGGTGCATCGGACTACGGAGAATCCCGCTGCTCACGAAGCGGGCTACCCGAGATCGAACCTCAAGCGGGCAGCGACGGCAGCCGCTACGACAGAGGCGCCGCGTCGTCTTCAGAAAAGAAAAAGGCCCCGGAAGTTTTTGAAGCTTCCGGGGCCAATTTGCGGGTGTGGGCGCTCGTCACGCGCTCTTCCCCTTTCACGCACGCTTGGACGCGCTCGCTTTCGCGGGCGGTGCGTTTCCCGACGCCACTCTCCGCGGCATGCGGAGGTCTCGGTCTCATGGCGGGACCGTCCTGACCGTTGCCGGCCGGGATTTATCGAGTGAGGCCTCTGCGCCCGGTTCGGACGCTCCCTGCCGGGAGCGGCTCGCCGGACGCGGTGCGGACACGCCTGCAATTTCCATTGTCTCGCGTCTGCACCTTTACCACGGGGACGGCGCGAGCTTGTGGCTCGCCGTTGGCCCCGCGCTACGGGTCTGACCTCTTACCTCTCAGGTTGCTTTCGCTTTTGCAGCGGGGTGATCCCGTTTTGCGGGACCGCCCCATCGAGGAGGTTCACGGACTTTGCCAGGTCCGCTCTCTCCCCGCCGGCGTGATTTCCTTGCGCGCCCCGCTCGTGTGACGAGCCGGGCCTTTTGGCGGGGTTGTCCCGCCGGAAATCGCGCTGGCGTTCTGGTCTGCGCAGTAGCAACCGGAACCCTCTGGGGTGACTGCGTCGGCGCACGGGTCGAAACGTCCCGTGGGCCTGACTCCGTTCGGCGCGGTTTCTGATCGCGCCTCGCGGCTCAGCTCCTTTTTCGTGGGTGGACTGACCGGACACGACTCCGGCCAGAGGAACTGGTGATATATGCCTCTCGCCTGGCTTTCGCCATCGGGAGGGGCGGCCGACACCAGTTGTCGTCCGCCATTCCCCGGTCGCCCGGGATTATCCCAGTCGTGCTTTCAGCGGCGTCTTTCAGGCCGTTGCGCTTGCGACTGTTCTATCAAGGAACGAGTCAGACGGTGCGCCGCCCTTGGGAAAAATGAAGCCAATGTTCTGCGCAATCGGTTCACCGGCCGCAGCGGTGAATAACTTGGGCACAATACGGCTCACCGGTTATTCACCGACCGGCGCGGAACAGCCCACTTGGCCGACCGGGAATGTTCGCCAGCCCGCTTCTAGCGGTCCGGAGTTGCGCCGCGCAGAGGGGCGAAGGGAGAGTGTGCGCCCCCTTGCCGTGCGCCGCCTGATCCTGATGCTCAAGTATCCGCGCCCCGGCGCGGTGAAGACGCGGCTCATCCCCGCGCTCGGCGCTGAGCGAGCGTGCGCGCTCCACCGGCAGCTCGCCGCGGCCGCGCTGGCCGTCGCGGCGGAAACGCGGCGCGAGGCCGGCGTCGCGATCGAGGTGCGCACCGCCGGCGTGCCGGATGC
>JANOCA010000075.1:0-2727 GCA_031411915.1 Opitutaceae bacterium | reverse complement strand
CGGCGTCTTGAGCACCGGATGCCCGCGATAGCCGGTCTGGCCCCAGCCCATGTCATCCGCCATGACGAAAATGATGTGGGGCTTGTCGGCGGCGAAGGCGTGGCCGCAGGCGAGCGCGAGAGCGGCGAGGAACGTGAGGATGGGTTTCATGGTTGAGGGTTTTTTTGTTTCTTCTTCGCCTTGCCCTGGCCGGTGAGGGGGCCCTCGGGCGGCGGCGTGAGTCCGTCGGCGGGTTGAGTCCACAGGCGCCACGGGTCGTGCAGGCGGCGCATCTCGGCGAGCAGCAGCGACTGCATTTCGGCGACCTTGGCGGCGTGTTTCGGATCGGCGGCGAGGTTGACCTGATGCTTCGCGGGTTTTGCGCCGGTGACCGCGGTGACCTTTGGATCGTGATGCTCGGCGAGGAATTCATCGGGGTTCTCCTTGAGGTTGAAGAGCTGCGTCTCGCGCACGCTGCCGTTCATCACGTCGTATTGGATGAGCTTCCAGTCACCCTGCTTCACCGACCTCATGCCGGGCTTGGTGCCGCCGTTGTAGGCGCCGTAGAGCACGTCGCGGACGGCCTGACTCTGGCCGGTCAGCACGGGCTTGATGCTGGTGCCCTCGTTCGTCCCCGGCGCGGCGATGCCCGCGAGATCGCAAAGCGTGGCGAGGACATCGAGCAGGTAGATGTTTCCCTGCGCGCGAGTGCCGGGCTTGATCCCGGGCCCCTTCACGATGAAAGGCACGCGCCAGGTGTGCTCGTAGAGATTCTGCTTCCCCTGCAGGCCGTGGCGCCCGATCGCCATGCCGTGATCGGCGGTGTAGATGACGTAGGTGTTCGCGAGTTCGCCGGTGGCCTCGAGCTTCGCGAGCACGCGGCCGATCTGGATGTCGATGTTCTCGCTGCATGCGAACTGACGGCCGATCTCATTGCGGATCGTGCGCTCGTCGCGCCGCTCCCACACGCCGCCCACGGAGACCTCGTCGCGGAGTCCCGGATGGCCGTGGTGAAACGGATGCGCGGGCAGATAATTCGGCGGGAGCTTCGGTTGCTTCGGATGGGCCGGCGGCGGCTGGTTTTCGTCCCGGTGATTCACCGCGCCATATTTCGCGAGCAGCTCCGGCGTGCCGTCGCGCTCGTCGTGTGGATGGGAGAAACCGAAGTGGATGAGAAACGGCTTCGTCTCCTTGGCCGACTCGCGCTGCGTGAGATAATCCATCACGCGGTCGCCATGCCAGGCGCTGCCGGTCTCGGCCGTCCCGCCGCGTTTGGTCGCGTCGTGGCGCACGGTGAAGAGTTTGTTCGCGGCCTCGTAGCTGTTGCCCAGCTTGCAGGTCCGCATCGTGGCGTAGCCGGCGCGGTTGAAGACCGCGGGAATCGTCTGCTGCTCGAGATCGGGCGGACACCGGCCCTGCTGCAGCGCGAGCGGCGCGATCGGGAGGTGCCAGAGCGTGCGCCCGCTCATGATCATGTGCCGCGACGGCGTGCAGACTGCGCCGCTGAACGATCCCATGTGATACGCGCCGTCGAGGACCATCCCCTCGCGCGCGAGTCGGTCGATGTGCGGGGTTTGCAACGGCGACGCCCCGTTGTAGGCCTTCAGGTCGAAGGGCGACTGATCGTCCACCAGGATGAAGAGGATGTTCGGGCGCTGGGCGGCGGCCGCGCCAGCGATGAGCGGCAACGCGACGACAGCGGCGAGCGCGAGCAAGCCGTGGAAAAAATGGCGGCGGTGGTGCATGGGGAATCGGTTCAGTTCTTGTTTTTCTTCGCCTGCTTCGGGGCGGCGGGAGGATAGGTGAGCCCGAGATCGTTGCGCCGCACGGATTGCAGGGTCGCGGCCGCCTGGCCCTTGAAGCGGCGAACCACCTCCGCGAACTCGGGCTTCACCGCGAGGTTCACGTATTGCTTCGGATCGGCGGTGAGATCGTAGAGTTCCACGCCCTGCGCGGCGTCCTCGGCGTATTGGATGAACGCCCAGCGGTCGTCGCGGAGCAGGAAGCCCTCGCGCATCGGCGCCACGCAGAACGCCGTGTCGCGAACCGTGTGGCGCGGCTCGTCGAGCATCCGCGAGATATCCCGTCCCTGGAGGCGCGCCGGCACCTCGAGCCCGCACAGCCGCGCGATGGTCGGAAAAAGATCGATCAGCTCGACGAGTGAATGGCAGACGGCGGCCGGCTTGCCCGGCACCCGTATCACCAGCGGCACCTGCGCCGATTCCTCGCGCAGGCTGACCTTGGCCCAAAAATC
Source organism: Opitutaceae bacterium (assembly GCA_031411915.1). Lineage (GTDB taxonomy): Bacteria > Verrucomicrobiota > Verrucomicrobiia > Opitutales > Opitutaceae > ER46. The sequence continues at coordinate 494 of JANOCA010000075.1, read as the reverse complement.
GTGCTCGCCGAGATGGTAGCCGTGGTCGCTGGTGAAGATGACGATCGTCTCGCCCTCGAGGCCGGCCGCCTCCAGCGCGTCGAGCACCTTGCCGACCTGCGCGTCCATGTAGGCGACCGACGCGTAGTAGCCGCCGACGGCCTTCTGCTGCCGGCGAAGATCCATCTTCATGTTCTCGCTTGTCTTGTAGTTGATGCCCGCCTTCGGGATGTCGCGCCACGCGTCGGCCCGCTTGGGCGGCAGCGGAAGCTTTTCGTAGGGGAGGAACGGCTCGAAATATTTCGCCGGCGCGACAAACGGCACGTGGGGCCGCACAAATCCCACCGCGAGGAAGAAGGGCTGCGCGAGCTCCCTCGGCGCCGATTGCCGGGCGCGGCCGAAGCGTTCGATCAACTCGACCGCTTTCGCCGCCGTCTTCCCGTCGGAGTGCGCCGAATCATCGCCCTCGGCCTCGACGACCACGAAGGTGTTTCCGCCCGCCGCGGGCTTCTTGC
>JANOCA010000074.1:0-5414 GCA_031411915.1 Opitutaceae bacterium | reverse complement strand
GTGCCGCCGGCGCTCGCGGCGCGGGTGTCGGTCTGGCTGAACGCTCCGGACTGATAGCGCACCGCGCCACCGATGAAAGCGCCCTTGAGCCGGCCCTCGGCGAACCGGTAGCGCGAGGTCACGGTGGCCTTGTGCGGGATGGAGCCGAAGCCCTGCTCCTGCGCCACGGCGCGGCCGTCGAGTTCGTTCTGCTGGATCTGCGTGATGTTGGTCTCGACGGTGGCGAGGAGCGCGGCGTTGCCGGCGGCGAGGGCGCGCCACTCGGTGAACTTCTGCGCGAAGAACGCGTAGCCCTCGGCGAAGAAATTTTCCCGGTCGCGCTTCGAGTGCGAGTAGTTCGCGCGGATGGTCCATTGGCGCGTGGGGTTCGCGACCAACTCCACCTCGTAGCCTTGGCTCGTGGTATCGATGATGGCGGCGTTCCAGTTGAAGCCCGCGGCATCGGCCTGCGCCTGCGTCATGCGGCCGGCGGCGACGAAGGCGGCGTTGACCGCAAGGGTCTGCGAGCGGCCCAGCGCCGCGGCGTTGGTGACGGCGCCGCTTGGGGACACGGCGGCGTCGCCGATCTGCGCGGTCTCGAAATACGAGGCGCGCACGAAGAACCGGTCGTCGCCCAACGGATCGAGCATGAAGCCTACGTCGCGCGTCTCGCCCTCGGGCGGCGGCGGGATGCGGCCGTCGGGCAAGATGCGGCGGTCGAAGCGCGGCGCGCCGTGGTTCGTGGACTGGTTGTAGAACACGGAGAAGCGCCGGCTGAAATGCAGCACGCCGCCGAGCGTGAGCGTGTCGGACGTGAACGTATTCCTCGTATAGCCGGGGAGCGCGACGACTTCGTTGAGCAGCCTCTCGCCGGAGGTCACGCGCGGATCGGTGGCGGCGGTCACGCGGCCTGAGGTGCTGTCGAGATAGACGATGTCGTCGCGCCGGTAGCCGAGCGTGCTCGTGACAAGACCGCCGAGCCACGAACTCTGCGCGGCGAGCATCATCGCATCGACCTCCTTCACCGCATAGAGTTCGCCGGTGTTGATCGGCCGCGCGTTGAGCGTGAGGCCGCCGGTGTAGGCGAAGGGCGCGACCGGCGTGGCCAGTCCGAGCAACGCATACGTGTCGTAGTCGCCTTCGCGGAGATAGCTCCGGCGCCAGAGGAGATTCTGCGCGTTCTCGGGCGTGGCGTTGGCGACCGGACGGTTGGCCTGATCGACCAGGATTTCGCGCTGCGAGCCGGTGTGGCGATCCTGGTGCGCGCGCTCGAACATGCCGGCGAACCGGTGCAGGCCGGCCATCTTGCCGAGCTTCAGCTCGTAGGCGATCATCACGCGCTTGATCTCGTTGTCGGTCTCCGTGAAGTCGCGGTTGCTGTTGGCCTCGAGGTAGAGCTGGCCCGCGTGCGGATTCGGAATCGTGCCCGTGCCGCTCGGCGCGGGAATCGTGAGGTTGGGATCGCCGAAGAGGTCCATGGTGTTGCCGCCGGTCGTGTTGAAGACAAACGAGCGGGCCTTCGCGCGCGTGCGGTTCTTGAGGTAGCTGGCCTGCGCGGTGAGCGCATCGGTGAAGCGGTGCTCAAGCGAGACCTGCCAGTTGCTGAAGAGGCGCGTGAGCCGCGACGAAGGGCCGGCCCAGTTGATGTCGTAGGGGAAAATCGAGGGCGGCAGCAACGTGTCGGCGACACCGGGCGCGATGCTGCTGCGGTTCTCGTTGCGGAGGTTGGAGACGAAGCCGTCCGCGGCGAAGAACGTGAAGCGCTGGTTGGCGCCGAGGTTCAAAATGCCGCGCGCGGGATCGGCGACCGTCGCATCCGTCGTCGCGCGACCCGCAGCGAGCCAGCGCGTGGCTTGATCGGTGGTGTTCCATTTCACGCCGGCGCTGTTGGCGGTGCGGCCATCCTCGTAGTTGGCGGCGAGCGTAGTGCGCGCGAGGGGCTTGTAGGTCACGGCGCCGGAGGCCCGCTTGGTGTCGTTGAACTCGTAGCGGCGCCAAGCCTGCGCGTTGCCGTAGAGGGCGTTCAGCCGGAACGCGAGCGTGCGCGGCACGATCACCTGGTTGAGGTCGGTCGTGTAGCGCTCGTAGTCCCACGAGCCGAAGACCGCCGCGGCAGAGTAGCGGCTGCGGGCGACGTTGGCGCGCTTGCTCGAGAGGGACACGAGGCCGCCCGCGTCGCCCGAGCCGAAGAGGATGGAGTTGGCGCCGCTCGCGACCTCGGCCCGCTCGATGTTGTAGAGATCCTGCGGCGCGGCGTTCTCGACATAGTCGGTGGACACGCCGCCGGGGATGCCGCGGATGCGGAAGGGCTCGCCGCCGGCGGAGTTGAAGTCGCGGGGGTTGTTGAAGCCCGCGCCCTCGCTGTCGCCGGCATTGAGCTCGGCGTTGGCGGCGTAGGCGAGCATCTCGGTGATGTTGGTCGCGGCGATGTCGGAGAGGAACTCCGGCGTAAACGGCGAGATCGCCGCGGCGGTGTCGCGCAGGCTCGTGGCAAGGCGGCTGCCGGAGGTGGTGTTCATCGCCTGGTAGCCGGCGTCGTCCTCCGGACGGACCTCGAAGGGCGAGAGCGTGACCGCAGGCTCGACCGGCTTGGCGGGTGCGGCCGGCGTGGCGGTGGGGGCGGGAGTGATCGTCTGCGCGAGGGCAGACGCGATCAAGAGGGCGAAGGGGACAAATGCGAGGGAGCGGAAGAACGGGAGGCGCATGAGCGGGTTGCTTGGGTGGGTGGTGGTCAGGTCGAAAACTCGATCGTGCGGGAGGCGGTGGCGCCCGTGGCGAGGATGCGCACAGTGGCGGTCGCGGTGTGAGGGCCCGGCGGGGAATTGGACAGCGAAAGCAGATGCGCGTGCTCATCGAACAGGCCGTTGGCGCGCTTTTTTTCGAGGAGCGTCGGCGTCACGACGGCGCCGTCCAGTGTGAGCGAGACAAGTTCCGAGAGCGGAGCCTTGAGCAGGCCCTGCGGCGTGTTTTCCCACGCGCAGCGCACACGGAGCGTCACGCCGCGCTCGGGGCGCGCCGCCTCAAACTCATCCGATGGGCGCACCGCGACGAGCGAGACCATCGGGCGCGCGATGGCGGGGTTGTCCCACCAGCGCCACTCGCGCTCGCGGGCGCGGACAAAGTCGGCGACCTCGTCGGAACCGGCGTGCATCCACGTTTTACCCTTGGTCCACACGTCGCGGCGCACGGCGAGAGTCCAGTTTTCCTTCAAGGCGTTCAGCCAGCCGGCCCACGTTGGCTCGGCGGCGAGGAACAGGGTGCGAAATCCCGTCGTCTGATCCGCGAACCACCACGGCTCGGGGCCGTGCGCGTCCTGCAGGCCGATGAACGGGATGCGCCCGCGCCAGCGGTTGAGAAAGGGCTCGGTGTTCATGAAGTCCGGGTTGCCGAAATGGTAGGTGCTGATCGCGGAGAAGCCGCCGCGCTCGACCGAGTCGTCGAGAAACATCCGCACGAGCTCCTCGTTCTCGCCAAACTGCCAGATGAGCCGCCCACCGCCGCGCTCCAGCGGGACCAGCCGGCGCGTGCGAAAGTCCGGCCACGTCACCGGAGCGGGCGGCGCCGCGCGCGTGCCGAGCGGCGGGCCGATGTCAGCCCCCATCGGCGCCACGAGATCGCTGGTGTGGCTGTAGGTGCCGAGGCCCGGGATATGCACCCACGTGCCGTATTCCTCGTCGGCCGTGAAAAACGTCACGGGCACTTTTCGCTCCGCGGCAATCTCGCGCACGCGCGCGGCCCAGGCGGGCTTGCCGTTCTTCGCGCCCCAGAGATCGATCTTCAGGGCGCGGGCGAGTTCGACCGCCTCGGCCGGACTCCCCTGCCCGTGCGACTCGATCTGAATGGAGAATATCTTCAGGCCTCCGGGTAGCGTGGCTCGCGGCAGCGGCGCGCGGCGCTTCACCATCGCCAGCGAATCGATCGCGCCGAGCGCCTCGAGGGCATCGAGGGCGTAAAAAGTCGCCGCCGCGTTGCTCGCCCAGCCGGCGCGGTCGCCGAAGCCGCCGTCGGCATTGGCCAGGGAGTGAATCTGCGCGATGCACGCGTCGCGCCGGGCGGGCTCGGCGCCGAGGAGCTTGATCGCGCGCAGCGCCGCGCGCGTGTAAGCGATGTCATCCACCCCGCCGAACATCGGCTGCGGTTGATAGGTGAACCCGCCGTTGGCGAGCTGGCAGCTGCGCAACCACGCGATCAATTCGTCCTTGTCCGCCGTTTCGCGCCCGAGCACGCGGAGCGCCTGCAAGGCCCACAGCGTGTTCATCCCGTGGCCGTCGCCACCGTCGGCCGCGGGCGTGTTGTTGAAGCTGCCGTTGGTCCGGCGACGCGCTTCGATGTAGCTGCCGAAGGCGTCCGCAATTCCCGCCACGGGCAGACCCAGCAACGCGTGCGAGAGCACCGCGCCCAGCTCCGATTGCATGATGGGATAGCGGTTGCGCTCGTATTGCGGCAAGTAGGCCATCGGCTGCGTGAGCGCGGCGATCTTCGGATGAAACTCGCTCGCGTCGGCCCCGAGCCACGTGAGCGCCTGCACTTGCTGCCAGTCAAAGATGCGCCGCTCCTGCTCGAGCTTCTTGAGTTCGCGCGGATGGTGCGTGCGCACCCACGCGGCGAGCGCATCGCGGTTCGGCGGCGTCTGCCCCAGCGCGCGATAAGCACCGATGACGTGAAAGGTCGGCGTGAGATGCGAGAGTTCCTGGTCGCCCCATGCGTAGCCGTGATCCGCGCGGCGCAGGGTCTCGAGGTAGTCCGTGATGGCGCGCGCCGCGGGCGCGGCCGTGGCGGCCGACGCCGGGCGCCGCGCCAGCGCGACAGCCCCAGCGACCGCCATCGTTTTGAGCGCTGCGCGCCGGGTGCAAAGTGAAGCCGGGTTTTTCATGGGAAAGGGGGACGGGTGCGAGACCGGTTCATGCGAGGACATCCCTCGCGGCGAGTCGAGCCGCGGAATGTCACGGTATGGCGCATGGATATTCACCACGCTCATCGCATCCAAACCCGCGCCGGGAAATATGTTTCGCCGCGTGCTGCTTGCGCGACTTTCGTGCGTCAAGCTGCCGACGCCGTCCATTAAGCCGGCGCGACTTTTTACCTGTGAGAACTGATTTTGCAGCCCTGCTCGTGAGAGCAGCGACCGGCGTCGCAATCCATGCGAAAGCGTCCCGCCTCTCACGAGGCGGGCTACCACGCTGGCTCACGCTCGGCGTTATCTCGATCGCAAGTGCGTCCGCCGCCGAACCCATCTCGCGCGCCGAGGCCGCCACCGCGTTGCGCGGCGCAGCCACCTATTTCAGCACACACGCGGCGGCACACGGCGGCTACGTCTATTTCTACTCGGCGGATCTCACGCAGCGCTGGGGCGAGGGCGCGGCGACGAAGGACCAGGTCTTCGTGCAGCCGCCGGGCACGCCGGCGGTGGGCGATGCATTTCTCAAGGCCCACGA
>JANOCA010000073.1:0-3991 GCA_031411915.1 Opitutaceae bacterium | reverse complement strand
CGGATGATCGACGCGTCCTCGGCGGCCTCGTCGAGATTGTTATCGGTGGTGCCGTTTTCATCGACGACCTGCACGCCGGCCTCGACATCGAGGGTGCCGATCGTGTCGGCGCCGACGCCGAGCCGCTTCTTCATCTCGCGGTTGATGACCTCGCTGGTCGCGAGGACGGGGCGCAGCCGCAGGCCGGTGAGGGCCTTCAGGCCGTCGAGTCCCTGCGTGGCGAAGAGCCGGCTCGTCGCGATTTCGATCTCGTTGTCGACGCGGCGGAGCGGGAGCAGTTCGTCGCGCAACAGCAAGCGCGCCGGGAAGAGCGAGAGCACCTGCTTGTCGGGCTCCAGCTCGTCGAGCGAGGCGAAGCCCACGCCGTATTCCTTGGCGAGCCAGCGCAGCACGCGCTCCTCGGTGAGCGCGTCGGCGCCTGGGTTCTGATGGACGAAGACGCGGGCGTCAGTCTCGGTGAGCTGCCGGGCCGCAATCATGCGGCTGAGCAACTCGGGGACGACGCCGTTGGCGCCGCTGGAGGAAGCGGTGGCGGTGGACACGAAGACAGGGTTGAGGGTCAGGGCAGAAGCCCGAAGAGGACGGCGGTGGCCTCTTGTTTCACCGAGAGCAGGGCGCGGAGATCTTCCTGGGCCTTCTGCAGCTTGGCCTCGTTGTCGCGGCGCGCCTCGCGCACGCGCTCCAGGCGAGACTTAATTTCCGCCTCGGTGAGATTGTCCGTGATTGCAGCCTGCAGGGCCGTGATTTCGGGGCTGCCACCGCGCCCGCCCGGGCCGCCGGGGCCACGACCTCCACGCTCGCCACCACCGGGAGGCGGGCCGCCGCGGCCACCGGGGACAAACATCCCACCGCCGGGACCACCGGCGGTGCGACGCACCTCCATCACGGCGGTGATGCGCTTGGAGATCAGCCCCCATTCCTCGTCGTTGGTGATGCCCAAGCGATCCCGCAGGCCGGAGAGCATGCGGGTTTGGGCCTCCTCAGGTGAAAAATTACCCCGGGCGCCGCCCTCGCGCCCCGCTCCATCCTGACCGGTCCGTTCACCGCCGCGGCGGCGACCGCCATTGGGGTCCGTGCCCGGGTTGGCTTGTGCAAATGCCTGGGCCGCACTGAGGCCGATCATAGCGACCAGCCCAGCGACGCGCAGGGCGCAGCGGGGCGAAACGAACAAGGCTGAAGAAAGGTGAATCATGGGAAGTAGGGGTGAAGCCGACTCGACGCACCTAGCCCGCAAGGGTTACGTCCGAGCGCAAACGACCGCTTTCCACCCCGGAATGCGCAAAGATTGCGCACGTTCGGAGCGGTTTCCGACTCGTCGCCCGAGGGACGAAATGTTTGAAACAAACTTGGCTCCGGCTCGTCAACGGGCCCCAACCTCGAGTGCTTCGAGCCAACTCAATCCCCCCCAATAACCATGAACCTCACGAAACGCCTCATCGTCGCCACGCTCGCCGCGGCGATTGCCCTGCCCGTCGCAGCCTTTGCCGCCAAGGCCGACAAGAAAAAGAACGCCGCCACCGCCACCGAGACCTTCGCCAGCGTGGACAAGAACGCTGACGGCAACATCACGCAGGAGGAATTCCTTGCGTCGCAAAAGGACAAGCTCGGCGAGGAAGCGGCCAAGGCGCGCTTCGCGACCCTCGACAAGAACAAGGACGGCAAGCTGGCGAGCGACGAGTTCGGCACCGGCACCGAGGAGCCGGCGAAGAAGAAGCGCAAGAAGAAGAATCAGAACTGAGGCGCGCGACCGCGCGCCTAGCGGAGTAGGAGCGGGGCCCGTGGGCTCCGCTCTTTTTTATCGGTGGAGTTCACGCCCCCGGAGGAGTGAGGGGGGCTGAAAATGGATTGCGGCGGGCGCTCCGGCGTGGGCAGGCTCCGCGATGTGAGCCCCAAAATCTGGAAATGGCCGCTGGCGAACCAAATTCTGTTCGGCTTGGTCGTCGGCGCCGTGGTCGGCCTGATCGTCGAGCAGAATGTCACCGACCCCGAGTCGCTGCGGACGCTGGACTGGTGGCTCGCGAACGTCATCCAGCCGATCGGGAAGCTGTTCATCCGGATCATCTTCATGATCGTGATCCCGCTGATCTTCTCGGCGATTGTGCTGGGCGTGGCGGAGATGGGGGATGTGCGGAAGCTGGGCCGGGTGGGCCTGAAGTCGGTGTTGTTCACCGTGCTGCTCTCGGGCACGAGCGTGGTGCTCGGCATCACGCTCGTGAACGTGCTCGCGCCCGGCAAGCACCTCACTGAGGAAACCAAGAAGGAGCTGGCGGCTAAATACGGCGGGGCTGCCGCGCAAAAAGTCGAGCAAGGGACCAAGCAGACGCCAATCGCCGACACCCTGCTGAGTCTGATTCCGCAGAATCCGGTGGCCGCCGCGGTGATCGCGCTCACGCCCGCCGACACCGGCACCGGCTTGATCGCGCTGATGGTGTTCAGCCTGTTTTTTGGCGTGGCGCTGGCGATGGCGCCGCCAGTGAAAGTCGCGCCCCTCCTGGGCATGCTGCAAGGGGTGTTCGAGGTCTGCATGGTGATCATCGGGTTCGCGATGAAGCTCGCACCCATCGGTGTCGCGTGCCTCGGCTTCGCGCTCACGGCCACGCTGGGGGCGGGCCTGCTGAAAAGCCTTGGATTTTACGCGGGGGTGGTGGTGCTCGGGCTCGCGCTGCACCAGTTTGGAACCTACTCGCTGTTCCTGAAATTCGTCGGCGGAAAATCGCCGGCGCAGTTTTTTTCCCAGATTCGCGAGGCGATGATCACCGCATTCAGCACCTCGTCGAGCAACGCCACGCTGCCTGTCTCGATGCGCGTGGCCGAGGAAAACCTCCGGTTGCCGCCGCAAATCAGCCGGTTCGTGCTCACGGTCGGCGCGAGCGCGAACCAGAACGGCACCGCGCTCTACGAAGGCGTGACGGTCCTGTTCCTGGCGCAGGTGTTCGGGGTCGATCTAAGCCTGGGCCAGCAGTTCGTCGTCGCTCTGATGTGCATCATGGCCGGTCTCGGCACCGCCGGCGTGCCCGGCGGATCGTTGCCGCTGGTGGTCGGCGTGCTCGTGACGATCGGCGTGCCGGGCGAGGCGATCGCGATCATCCTCGGCATCGATCGGCTGCTCGACATGTGCCGCACGACGCTGAACGTCACCGGCGATCTCGTGTGCGCGGTGCTGGTCTCGAAAGGGGAGCCCGGTGCGCCCGCCGATTCCGCGGCTTAGCGGGTTGCTGCTCACCGCGGGGCGTTCGGCGCGCATGGGGCAAGACAAGGCCCTGCTCGTGATCGAGGGCGCGCCGCTGTGGCGGCGGCAACGCGCCATGCTCGCCGCGGCGGGCGCGACGGATATTCTTCTCTCCGCGCGCGAGGAGCAGCCGTGGGTGGGGGAGGCGCGACCGGAGTTTGCCGCCGTGGTGACCGATGCGATTGCCGACGCCGGCCCGCTGGCTGGCATCACCGCCGCGCTTGAACACGCCATGGCGCCGCACCTCGCCGTGCTCGCGATCGACCTGCCGGCGATCGAGGCGGCTTGGTTTCGTGGGCTGGCGGCCCGCTGCGCGCCCGGTTGCGGCGCGGTGGGCCGGATGGAGGGTTTCTTCGAGCCGCTCGCCGCGATTTATCCGCGGGAGATTCTGCCGCTCGCACAGGCAGCGCTGGCGCGCGGGGAATTTTCGCTGCAGCGGCTGATCGCCTCCGCGGTGGCGGACGGGCTCATGCGCGTGGTCGAGATTTCCCCGACCGACGCGCCGCTGTTCCGCAATTGGAACGAGCCTGAAAGTAGGGCGGGTCTGTGACCCGCCCTTTCGCGCGTTGAGTGTTCGACCGAAGGCGGGTCACAGACCCGCCCTACCACGGCCTCGCCCTACCGCTTGCCGGCGAGGAGTTCAGCCACAAGCGCGTCGGCGCCGTAGATCTTCTTCATTGCCTCGACGATCGCGCGGCAGTCCACGCTGATCGCGCGGGCTTGCACGTCCTCGTAGGCGAAGTCGCCGACGAGGCTCTGGAT
>JANOCA010000072.1:0-4426 GCA_031411915.1 Opitutaceae bacterium | reverse complement strand
GCCAACACCGGCAAGGAACTGCGCGTGGCGAAGATCGGCGGCATCCTCGACAACAAGTGGGGCGACGGCCCCCGCGGCACGCCCACGGTCGACGGCGATCGCGTCTACGCCCTCAGCGGCCCCGGTGATCTCGTGTGCGTCAGCATCGCCGACGGCAAGGTGCTGTGGAAAGCGACCATGAAATCCCTCGGCGGCTCGATCCCCAACTGGGGCTACACCGAGTCCGTGCTGGTCGACGGCAACAAGGTCGTCTGCACCCCCGGCGGCTCCAAGGGCACCGTCGCCGCGCTCGACAAGATGACCGGCAAGATCCTCTGGCAGTCCACGGGCATCAAAGAACCCGCCCACTACTCGTCCATCGTGCCCGCGACGATCAACGGCACCGCGCAATACGTGCAGCGCAATGAGAAGAGCGTCTTCGGCCTCGCCGCCGACGATGGCCGCCTGCTCTGGCAGACCGATTTCCCCGGCCGCACCGCGATGATTCCCACGCCGATTGTCAGCGGCAACGAGGTCTACGTCACCGCCGGCTACGGCACCGGCTGCAAGATGGTCCGCATCGAGGCCGACAACAAGGTGACCGTCGTCTACGAGAACAAGGTCGCCAAGAACCACCACGGCGGCTTCGTGAAGATCGGCGACTATCTCTACGGTCACGGCGACCCGCAGTGGATTTGCCAGAACTTCAAGACGGGCGAGGAAGTCTGGGGCACGCGCGCCTTCAAGAAAGGTGCGGTGGCCGCCGCCGAGGGCATGCTCTATTGCCTTGAGGAAGACACCGGCACCCTCGCCCTCGTCGAGGCCTCGCCCGCGGGCTGGAAGGAAATCAGCCGCTTCACCCCTTCGCCCGAGAGCAAGATCCGCAGTTCCAGCGGCAAGCGTTGGACGCACCCCGTGATCGCCAACGGCAAGCTCTACCTCCGCGATCAGGATTTGATCTATTGCTACGACGTGAAGGCGAAGTAAGCACGCGCAGCCCGCAGCTCACGTAGGGCTCGAGCTTGCTCGACGCCCTGCTTGTTTTCCGTCCGTAACGGCCTGACCAAGGTCAGGCCCTACCTTGGGTGATTTGAGGGTTCGACTCCCTCCGGATGCGCCCTGATTCTTCCGGCCTCACGTGATGCCTTTCTCCGCGCTCAACCTTTCCGAGCCTCTGTGCCGCGCCGTCGCGGACAAGGGTCACACCGCACCCACGCCGATCCAAGCAGCCGCGATTCCGTCCATCGTCAGCGGGCGCGATGTGCTGGCCTCGGCTGCGACCGGCTCGGGCAAGACCGCGGCGTTTGTGCTGCCGTTGCTCCAGCGTCTCGCCACTCAGCTCCCGCCGCGCACGCCCGGGCGCCATCTGCGCGCGCTCATCCTCGTGCCTACGCACGAGCTCGCGATGCAGGTCGGCGAATCCGTCCGCCGCTATGGCCGCTATCTCCTGCCGTCGCAAAAGACCCTCGTCGTCTATGGCGGCGTCGCGCTCAGCCCGCAGCAGATCGCGCTCGGCACCGGGGCCGATGTGCTCGTCGCCACGCCCGGCCGCCTGCTCGATCTCGTCGACCAAAACGCGGTGTCGCTCGCCAACGTGGCGGTGCTCGTGCTCGACGAAGCGGACCGATTGCTCGCGCTCGGGTTTACTGCGGAACTCACCCGCATCCTCACGCTGCTGCCGGCGGAGCGGCAGAGCCTGCTGTTTTCGGCGACGTTTCCGCCGAAGGTCGAGACGCTCGCCCGCGACCTCCTCCGCGATCCCGAGCGGATCGGAATCCCGAGCGACGCCGCCAACGCCCCCGACATTCAGCAGCGCGCCATCGAGGTCGATGCGCCGCAACGCACCCAGCTGCTCCGCCACCTGATCGAGACGCACGCGTGGCCGCGCGTGCTCGTGTTTGTCGCCACGAAATACGCGACCGAGCACGTCGCCGACAAGCTCCGCCGCGCCGGCCTCGCCGCCGACGCGTTGCACGGCGAGCTCAGCCAAGGCGGGCGCATCGCGGCCCTCGCCGACTTCAAGTCCGCGAAGACCCGCGTGCTCGTCGCCACCGATGTCGCCGCGCGCGGCCTCGACATCACCGGCCTGCCCGCCGTGCTGAACTACGACCTGCCCCGCTCCGCCGCCGACTACACGCACCGCATCGGCCGCACCGGGCGCGCCGGCGAGGCCGGCGTCGCCGTGAGCTTCATCACCGCGGACACGCACGCGCACTTCAACCTCATCGCGAAGCGCCACGGCCTCGCCCTCCCGCGCGAACAGATCGCGGGGTTCGAGCCGGTGGAAATAGCGGCGCCGCCCACGCTCGTCTCGCCAACGGGCGGCGGCATCAAGGGCCACCGCAAGAGCAAGAAGGACAAGCTGCGCGAGGCCGCCGCCCGCGCCGCCGGGGAACTCCCGCCCGAGCCCGTCGCGCCCGCGCGCGAGGAACGTGTCGCCGCCGAGCCGCCGCGCCGTGATTTCGGAACTCCGCCGCAACGCCTCATGTTCCCGCGCTTCCCGACCACGCCCGTGCGGCGCCGGCCGTGATATCCGGTTTGCCCATGTCGATCTCTCGCGCCTGCTTGGGTAGCCCTGCTCGGGAGAGCAGGGAGCTTGGGGTAGCGCGAGACTTCAGCCCGCGCAGGAAGTCGGCATCACGTTCGGCGCGGGCTGAAGCCTCGCGCTACCTCGGAGTCCCGCCTCTCCCGAGGCGGGCCACCACGAAGCGCGCGATTTTTCCCCGAACCGGGCTGCTGCTTGTGATCGTCTCCGCGCTGCAAGCCGCGGAACCGCCGCTCCCCGCGGCCGACCGCACGACGATGCTCGCCGAATTCGCGCAGCAGGAAACCACGCTCACCGCGGCGCTCGCGAAAACGCCCGACGACGTCGCGCTCCTCTCCCGTCGCGGCGACCGCCGGCTCTTCCTCGGCCGCTTCGCCGAATCGATCGCGGATTTCGAGAAGATGATCGCGCTCGATCCGGCGACGGATGCGCCGCACTGGCGGCTCGGCATCGCGTATCACTTCGCCGGGAAATTCGCGGAGTCGTCGCGGCAATTCGCCAAATACCACGCCCACGACGACCGCGATCGCGAGAACGGCATCTGGAAATTCCTCGCCGATGCGCGCACCTCCCCGCTCGACGCCGCGCGCCGCGCGATGCTGCCCTACACGCGTTTCGACCGGGAACCGTTTCCCGCGCTCTACGAGATGTTCGCCGGGCGCCAGACCACGGACGAGTTTCTCGCCGACCTGAAGGCGCGCAACCTCGCGCGCGACGACCGCGTGATGTTCTTCGCCCACTACTACGCGGGGCTCAACGAGCAGTGGCTCGGCCGCCGCACCCGCGCGCTTGAGCTGCTGCACGCCGCGGTCGCCAATCCCTGGGGCCGCACCGCGGAGGGCGGGCCCGCCTACATGTGGCAGTGCGCCCGGCTCCACCATGACCGGCTCGCCGCGGAAAAACCCTGACGCCGCGTCGCCCCCCCATCCGTTTTCCGGTTTGCCGAACGAGTCTCGAACTGAACCCTTCACGCCATGCACCGCTTTCTCCTCCCCCTTTCCCTGCTCGTCCTCGCCCCCTTGTCCGCGTCAGACAACTGGCCTCAATTCCGCGGCCCGACCGGCCAGGGCCTCTCCGACGCGAAAGGCCTTCCGCTCACGTGGAGCGAGACCGAGAACGTGAAATGGAAGACGCCCATCCACGGCAAGGGTTGGTCCTCGCCGGTGGTGTTCGGCGACCAAGTCTGGCTCACGACCGCGACCGCGGACGGCCGCGAGCTGTCCATCCTCACGCTCGATCGCGCGACGGGAAAAATCATCCGCGACCAGAAGCTCTTCGATGTCGAGAAGCCGCAGTTCATCCACGCGTTCAACAGCGCGGCCTCGCCCACGCCTGCGATCGAGGCCGGGCGCATCTACGTCACCTTCGGCTCGCCCGGCACCGCCTGCCTCGACACGAAGACCGGCAAGGTCCTGTGGGAGCGCCGCGATTTCGTGTGCGATCACTGGCGCGGCGCCGGCTCCTCGCCGACGATCTGGCGCAACCTGCTCATCCTTCATTTCGACGGCGCCGATCAGCAATACGTCGTCGCGCTCGACAAGCAGACCGGGAAGACCGTCTGGAAAACCAACCGCTCGATCGATTTCCAGGACCTCGATCCGGCCGGGAAGCCGAAGGCCGACGGCGATTTCCGGAAGGCGTTTGCGACCCCGCTCGTCGTCGAGCACGAGGGCAAGCCGCTGCTCATCAGCGTCGGCTCCAAGGCCACCTACGGCTACGAACCCGCCACCGGCAAGGAACTCTGGCGCATCGAGGATCGCAGGTCTCACTCCGGCTCCGTGTGCCCGCTTTATGGACACGGACTGATTTTCACGGCGACCGGCCTCGCCAAGGGCGAGCTGTGGGCCGTGCGCCCCGGCGGCAGCGGCATCGTCACCGACACCCATGTCGCCTGGAAGGCCG
>JANOCA010000071.1:0-10056 GCA_031411915.1 Opitutaceae bacterium | reverse complement strand
CCCAACGGTGCGCAAAACGGCGCCCCCTGGCAGCTCTTGCTGAGACTGATCTCGAACAAAGCGCTCTCTCTGCTCGAGCGCCGCTAGAAGCGACTCTTCCGCTGCTCTCCTAGCCTGCCATTGGTGCAGAGCGGCGACAATTGCGGCGACAGCAACTGCGACCAAAATGATATTGATGCCCCGGTTCATTTAATTCGGAGATGGATGCCATTGCGGCCGTTTTCGATTCTGCGCAACAGTGTAATTAGCCCTTACTCACTAAGGCTTTTGCAGGGGAGGGGGCGACTTGAACAAAGTGGATCATCGGGTCGGGCGTACGGCTGGGCTGGGCGACAACGTTTACTCCTTCAGTCAGTTAGGCCGAGCAGGATGGCGGGGCAACCCTGGATTTCGGGAGAAGACGACGTTGTGACGGCGCTGCCGAAAGCCTTACTGCGAGTATGGCTTTCGACGGGACCCGTATACATGATACTTCCCTTCATTTTTCTGAATGGAAAGACGCGCTCGCGGCCGCGGATCTCGATCCCTCCATCAAGGCACGGTACTTTCACGGGATCATCGCGTTTTTGGGGCTATGCCATCGTTTCTCACGGCGAAGACGGTGGAGACGCGCGCGAGTCCTTCCCACCCAGAAACGCCATGACCGCCGGGGCCAAAGGCATCCGGAGACGTGACTGACCGCGGCTGCACGCGGCGGGTTTCACTGCAAGGGCTGCAAGGACCACGCTCGGAAACAATCAATCGCGGATGGCGGGGATGAAGCGGATGCTTGCCCCGGTCGGACGGGGTCAGGCCAGTGCATGGTGCATTTGACGCCTTCGGCTGGAATGCGGAAAGCGGCGGCACACCCTACAGCTAGATTGCCCGTAAATTGAATCTCGGAAAACTGACTACCCTGCGCTCAAATGTCAGGCGACGGCAGCTCCTGCATCATGCACTGGCCTGACCCCGTGGTTTCGCCCCGCTGGTGCTCGATGAGTCGTCGCAGGTCGTGCGTGCGACCGACTACGGGGCCCGCTACGACTGGTCGGCCGGAGCCGACGGCGCGCGCGTCCAATGGAACACCTCCCTTGGCATCGCGTTTTTCCAGAGGGAGCAGCGCCAAGTCTTCGGTCTCCAGATTGACGAACACGGTCGCTTCAAGCCCGAGCTTTCCTACTCCTACAAATTTAATCTCCAAGAAATGAAGAACCCGCTGATCCACGCGACCACCCAGTCCGGCTGGACGTGGCGTCCTGTCGTCTGGCAGGGACCGTTGTGGATGCGCTGGCTGACGGAGCAATCGCCGACGCGACTTCCGCACTCCGCTCGAAACTCTCGAATGCACCCCGCCGTCGCTGCGCTCCTCGCAATGAAAGGCTGGGCCGGTTCAGCGCTCGACATCGAGCGACAGGATGAACTCCCGCCCTGCCTGCCGGCCGTAGTTGCGCGGGGCGCCGTTGGCGAAGACGCGGGTGAGGAGGACGCGGTTCGTGTTGAAGACGTTGTTGACGTTGAGCTGCACGCGGCACGAGGTGCCGAAGGCGCGGAAGCGGTAGTTGGCCATCAGGCCCGTGATCAGGTAGCGTTCGGAGTAGTAGGGTTTGTCGCGGTCCACCCGCGTGCGGCCGCGGTCGTCGATCTTGTTCGGGAAGCCGACGATGCTCGGGCCGCGGTAACGGAAATTCACGGACGCGGTGGCGCCCTTGAGGCGGCCCTCGGTGAAGCTGCGCGTGGCGACGAGGTTGGAGCGCCACGTCTGCGAGTTGTTGCTGGCGTTGCCGAGGCTGGCGCGCACGTCCTCGACCGGGTTTAGGATGAAGGCGTTCCACGCTTCCTCGACCGTGCGGCTGGTGTCGTAGGGCGTCGTGGACCAGTTGCCGCCGAAGGTGCGCCACGTGGCGAGCTTGGCGTCGAGGTAGTCCCACCACGGCTGGGTGGAGAGGTCATCGATCTCGGTGTCGGTGCGGCCGGCGTTGGCGAAGATCCGCCACTCGCGCGTAGGGTTCCACGTGAGGTCGAGCTCGACGCCCTTGCTGCTGCGGTCGCCGGGGAGGCGGAAATCGCCGGCGACTGGGTTGCGCGTGACGGCGAGGAGCGGGTTGATCGGGTAGCGGGAATCGATCTCGGCGAGGCGCTGCTCGAAATTGATCAGGTTCTGGCGGAGGCCGGAATCGCCAAGCGTGATGTTGCGGTTGAGCGTCTCGAAATAGTTCACCTTGAAGCTGAGGCGGTCGCCGAGGAGGCGGAGGCGCAGCGAATATTCGCGCGACTCGCCATAGGGCGGCTCGACGACCTCGCCGGCGATGTTGCGGACGACGGCGACCTCGTTGAGCGAGGAGTTGCGCGAGAAGTCATAGCCGAGCGAGACCCAGCGCTCGAGCCACGGCGGGCGGACGATGAAGCCGTAGTTGGCGCGCGTGGCGGAGCGGTAGGGCGTCCAGACGGAGGCGGGCTCCTTCTCGCGAAAATCGGCGTAGGCACGGAAGCCGGTGCCGAGGGGATTTTGCGGCGTGATGGGCCCGTCGGTGAGGATGGGCTGGAAGGCGCCGAAGTTGGAGTTGCGCACGCGGTCGTAGCGGACGCCGACGTTAGCCACGAGGTGGTTCTTGAAAAACACGCTGGACGTGCTGGCGGCGAGCGATCCGCGCTGGAGATGGTTCGCCGAGGGCGCGGTGCCGACGCCGCCGACCGGATTCTCGAACGACGTGACGCCGAAGCGCTCGCCGCTCGCGGTCGTGAGCCACAGCGTCTCCATGAGATCGCCATAGGCCGTGGGCGCGGCGAGGCCGTAGGCGCGCGGGTCGCCGGTGCTGCCGAAGGCCGGGAGATATTGCCGCATGAAGAGGGCGCGCTCGACGTGGAGCGGGTTGGCGCGGGCGGCGGGCGAAAGAAAACTCGGGGTGCCGATGATCAGGTTGCGGAGCTGCGCGAGCGTGTAGGTGACGGAATCCTCGTAGCTGGCGAAGAAGCCGAGGCGGTGCAGGCCGAGGTGGCGCGTCCAGCCCGCGTTGCGCGTGAAGTCCTGCTCGTGCGTGGCGACGGCGCGCGCCTGGTGCACGGTGAAGTCGGCCCAGTTGCCCTGCCCCGTCGAGTTGTTGGACTCCATGAACGGGCGGCCGTAGAGGGGATTGAGGGTCACGCCGTCGGGGAGAAAGCGGTTGATATCGACGTGGATGTCGTAGGCGTTGTTGGCGTAGAGCTGCGTGGTCTGGTTGCGGTAGAACTCATACGAGTAGCCGATCTCGGCGAACGTGGAGCGGCCGAGGCGCTGCTCGACCGTGGCGGTGACGTTGCGGCTACGGCGGAAATTGTAGCGCGACCAGCCGGCAGGGTTGGTATCCCACGGCAGGCCCGGATCGATGAGCGTCTGCGTGGTGCCGGCGCTACCGGCGCCGTCGGCGATGTTCACGGTGACGGTGTTGCGGACGTCCTGGAAGTTCACGAAGGACGGCACGGTGTTCTGGGGGAAAACGAACAGGGCGGTCTTGGCGTTGAAGCCGTAGGCGCGCGTGGTGCCGTCGCCGAGGGTGAACGTAGGCGCGGCCGGGCGGCCCGCGGTGGCCGCGGAGTTGGCGCGGTTGAGGTAGACCTGTGGGTTGCCGGCGGCCTGCGAGGCGAGCCAGTGCAGGTAGCCGTTGTCGCGCGCCATGGTGGTCGCGGGGCGGGCATCGCGGCGGTGGTGGTATTCGCCCTCGACGCGGAGGGTGGTGCGCTTGAACGGCTGCCACGTCGTGGTGACGAAGGCGCGGCGGCTGTCGTCGTAGCCGGGCGTGATGAAATACTCCTTGTTCTCGCGGAGCACGATGGCACGCAGCGCGAGTTTGCCCGGCACGATGAGCTGGCTCACGTCGAACACCGTGCGCTCGGTGCCGTAGCTGTCGGCGCGCAGGGCCATCTTCTGGCGGTTGCGATTCAGGTGGGCGCGGGCGGAGGTGCTCTCGGCGGTGCCGGCCGCGCCGCCGAGGCCGAACTGCACGGCGTTGGCGCCGCTCACGAGCGAGAAGCGCTCGGTGTTGTAGGAGTCGGGCTCGATGGTGGTGCGGAAATAATTGCGCGTGCGGTCCACGTTGCCGAGGCCGCGGGAGTTGCTGGAGTCGTCGGCGATGTTGCGCGAGCCGGGGCGGGAGTCGCCGTTGCCGTTGACGTTCTCGAAGTAGCTCTGCGTCGTCGCGGAAAACATGAACGCCTCCTCCGTCGTGGTCGCGCCGATGTCGTCGAGGAAATCCTTCGTGAACACCTGCACCTGGCCGGCAACGTCCGCGAGGTCGATCTTGCCGCGGCCGCCTTGCAGGAGCGCGGTGGACATGTAGCCGCGCTCGGTGTCGGAGCCGACTTGGAAGGGCGAGAGGACCACGGGCTCGTCCTTCGCGGCCGTGGCGGACGCCGGCGGGATGGACGCGGGGGCGACGGCTTGGGCAAAGAGCGACGCCGAGAAAAGCGGCAGCGACGCGGCAAGCAGCCAGCCGAGATTGGAGCGGCGGAAACGGACGGGGTGTGGGGTCATGGCGGTGGAATCGAAGTGGGTTTTCGCGCGTTGCCAACATCGGCTTGCGCGGCGGCGACGGATTCGGGGGTGACGCGATAGCCCGCAATCAGCCAGGCTGCGAGGGCGGCGAAGACCAGCGTGCCGCCGGCAAAGACGATGCGCATGGTGAGAAATGTCTCGGCGCTCTGGTTTTCCTTCAGGTCGGTCACCCAGCCGGTGAACGACAGCACCCAACCCGAGAGGAAGATCGAGCCGGAGAGCGCGACCTTGATGGCCCAGGAGAGCACGGCGTTATACATGCCCTCGCGGCGCGCGCCGCTCTCGGCGGCATCGAGGTCGCAGATGTCGGCCGTCATCGACGGGATGAGCACGAGCACGGCGACGAGGCCGGGGGCCATCAGCGCCGAGGGCAGCAGCAGCCACCAGCCGGCGCCGGGCACGTAGCAGAACCACTTGGCGATGCCGCCCGCGGCAAGCAGCGCGGTGCAGAGGAGCAGCGTCTGTTTTTTCCCGATGCGGCGCGAGAGCCGCACGATGAACGGAATCGCGAGCATGCCGCCGGCCTGCATCGCGGTGCCATACCAGCCTTTCATCCACGCGCCGGTGCTCATGCTGCCACCGTTCACGTAGAAGACATTCAGGTA
Organism: Opitutaceae bacterium; assembly: GCA_031411915.1. Lineage (GTDB taxonomy): Bacteria > Verrucomicrobiota > Verrucomicrobiia > Opitutales > Opitutaceae > ER46. The sequence goes on along the minus strand of JANOCA010000071.1, from coordinate 4,944 downwards.
GAACCCCGTGTTATCGATCACGAGCAGGCTCGCGAAGATGAGAATCTGAGCGAGGCAGAGGCGGACGAAGTCGAAACGCCCGAGCGTGATCCGCCAGCTCTCGAGCAGCGAAACGCGGGGCGCCGCGGGGGCGTCGGCCGCGGTGGCGCGCTCGGGGGTTTTCCAGACGGTGATGATGCCGAGCACGGCAATGGTCCCGCCTACAATCGGGGCGCAGAGGCGGCCGCCGGTGACGAGATTGCCCCCGCCGGCGAGCTGCACCCACTTGAGCAACCACTGGTTCACGATGCCGGAGGCCTTGTGCAGGACGGACTTCGTGCCCATGAGCCGCGTGCGCTCGTGATAATCGGAGACGAGCTCGAGCCCGAGCGCGCCGTAGGGCACGATCAACAGGCTGTAGGCCACGGCCATCGAGGCCGAACCGATCGCGAGCCACCAGAAATAGAACGTCGGCGTGCGGCCCGCGGGGAAATACCACATGCCGGTCGCGACCGCCGCGGCGAGCACCGCACCAACGAGGATGAACGGCTTGCGCCGGCCCCACCGCGAACGCAGCCGGTCGCTCCAGCCACCGACCAGCGGATCGAGGAACAGATCGAGCAGCCGCGGCAGCGCGAGCGCGACGCCGACGAGCGCGGGGCTGACGAGCAGCGTGATGTTGAAGACCGCGAACGCGAGCTGGTTGATCGAGTTGATCGCGAGGTTCTCGCCGAAGGCGGACGCGCCGTAGGCGACGCGCGAGCCGAGCCCGAGCTTGGCGGGAGCGACGGGCGCCGCGTCGTTGGTGGCTGGCGCGCTCACGGGTGCATCACGCCCTGCCCGAAGTCGGTGACACCGCGGGCAAACTGCCTGATGCGCACGCGGGGAAACGGCTCGAACGGCAGGGCCTTGAGCGCAGCGCCGTCGAGCGCCGGCGCGGAAAGCGGCCGCGCCGCGAGCGTGCGAATCGCCTCGGCACGCAGCGCCGCGAGATCGGCGGGCGCGGCGGCGGCGAAGTCCTTGGACTCGCCGGGATCGTCGCGGAGGTTGAAGAGCAGCTCGCGACCGCCGTTGGCGAGCCAGAGGTATTTCCAGTCGCCGCGGCGGAGCATGCACTTGAACTGCCGCGTGCCCGGCGTGCCGAAGACGCCGAACACCGCGTCGCGCCCCGCGCCTTCGCCGCGAAAGGCCCCGAGCAGATCGCGCCCATCGCGCAGCTCGGCCGCCCCGGCGGCGCCGGTGGCGATCCCGAACAGATCCGTGAGCGCAGCGAGACCGGCGTGGCGGTGGCTGGCGGGCAGCCGCGCGGGCCAGCTCACGAGCAACGGCACGCGGCAGGCGGCCTCGAAGAAGCTCTCCTTTTGCCAAGCGCGGTGATCGCCGAGGTGGTCGCCGTGGTCGGAGAAGAAACAGATCAGGGTGTTGGCGGCGTCGGGCCGCGCCTCGACGGCGTCGAGGATGCGCCCAATGCACTCGTCAATGAACGCGATGGAGCCGAAGTAGCGCGCGCGGATGCGGCGGGCGTGCGACGGCGGGATGTCCTCGGCCCACACGGCGTGGTTCATCCACCCGAGGTAGTCGTCCGCCGCATCGATCGCGGGGTCGCCGGGCACGGGGTCGGGCATCGCATCCGGATCGTGGAGTCGGTTGTAGGGAATGGGCGGGGCCAGCGGCGGGTGCGGCGTGACGAAGGAGACAAAGCCGAACTGCGGCCGCGGGTCGGGCCGCGCGAATTCCTCGAGTGCGCGGCCGGTGAGCCAGGCCTCGACGGAAAGCTCCGGCGGCATCGGCCGCGCCTGCGGCACGTAATACATGTCGCTGCGCTCGCCGTGGACCTGCTCGATGTGATCGAAGCCCGGCGCGCGCGCACGCAGCCACTTCACATAGTCGTCGCCGAGGAACTCCTCCTCCGTCGGCCAAAGCTCCTCGCTGTGCTCGTGCACCTGAAAGCCGAGCGGCTCGTGGCGGGGCTCAGTGTGAAACTTTCCGAGGCCCCACGTGCGGTAGCCGCGCGCGGCGAGCGTCTGCGCGAGGTAGGGGCCGCAGCGCTCGGGCACGTGGTCCCCGGGGGACCAGTTGCCGAACCAGCTCGTGCGCGTCGGCTCGCAGCCGGTCATGAGCGAGTAGCGCGCAGGCACGCAAACCGGGCACGTCGAGTAGGCGTTGGTGCAGGCGACGCCGCGGCGCACGAGCCGGTCGAGGTTCGGCGTCCGGACGTGCGCGTGTCCAAGCGCAGCGATGGTGTCGAACCGCTGCTGATCGGTCATCACGAACAGGATGTTGGGCGGCGCGGAGGAGGGAGAGGAACTCACGGCAGGGAGCGGAGGAGGAAGGTTGGGCTCAGAAGCGGGTTTCCGCCGAGAGCTGGAGCGTCGACGGCTGCACGAAATAGCCGCGACGGTCGCGGTAGTCGGCATTGGTGATGTTATGCCAGTTAACCCGCAACCCGGTCTCGCGGCCGAACCATTTCGTGCGGTAGCTCGCGAAAAGATCGACGCGGACGGGATCACTTTCCTGGCGGATGAAACGCTGGATGTAAGTGGGGAACTGCTGAATCGGGCCCTTGCGCCAGGTGTAGCCTCCGCCGAAGGAGAGGCCCTGCAGCGAGGTGTTCTTCTCGAACGCGTAGCTCACCCAGAGGCGCACGTCGTGCTTGGCGACGCCTTCCTTGGGCAGGCCGATGATGTCGGGGATGCCGTCGCGGTTTTCGTCGGGGCTGTTCCCGTCGGTGGTGATCACGTTCTTGCTCACGTAGGCGTCGGTGTAGGCATACGCGGCCATGATCGAGAGGTTGGGCAAGGGGGTGTAGACGACGTCGAGCTCGAGCCCCTTGGAGATTTCCTCGCCGCTCGGGATGTTGTTGTTCTGCGTGAACACGCCGCCGAGGAACTGGACGATGTTCTCCCGCTTGATGCGATAAAGGGCGAGCGTGCCGGTGAACTTGCTCCCGGCGGGGTTGAACTTGAGCCCGAGCTCGCGGCCGGAGCCCTTCTCGGGATCGAGGAAGCCGAGCGAGGGATTGACGGTGCTGGCGGGGCCATTGGGGCGGTAGGAATTCGAGGTGAGGGCGTAGAGGTTGTAGCCTTTGGCGATCTCGTAGATGGCGCCGAACTGCGGCGAGGTGGCGGTTTTTCCCTGCGTGCGGATGTCGATGTGGTGCGCGCCGGCGAGGAGGCTGAAGCGCCCGTCGAAAAACGTCGCGTAGTCCGTCACGTAGGCGCTGCGCACCTTGACGGGGTTGGGAATCGGTCGCGCTGGCGACGCCGGTGATCGTGGTGGCGAAGGGATCGTTGAGGCTGAACACCGAGCGGGGCGCGCCCGGGAAGGAGACGGCCTTGGGGCCGGCGTTGTCGGAGACGACCGTGGCGGCATTGGCGAACACGCGGCTGTCGAAATAGGCGTAGCCGAAGTTGGTGTCGCGATTGTCGCGAAAGCCCGCCGAGATCTTGTGCTCGGATTTCCCGAGCTTGAGGGAGTGGAGCAGCTTGAACGAAAGGCCGCGGTGATCCGTCTTGCGCGGCTCCACGATCATGCGGGCGGGGTTGACAATGAACTGGCCCTGGGCGTTGGCCTGGATGCGCCCCTGGCCGATGTTGAAGTAGTGGACCGCGTCGATCTCGGAGCTCACGAACGACGCCAGCAGGGTCGTGTTGGGGCCGACGTGCTGGACGAGGCGGAGGCTGTAGCCCTTGTCCTCATGGTCCCAGTCGTCGTGCGGCGTCACAAAAGTGAAGTCGCGCAGGATCGGCACGAAGCCCCGCGCGAAGACGCTGCCGCCCTCGCCCGTGTTGCGGAACGGAGTCTGGATGCGATTGAGGCGGCCGTCCTCCGTCGACCAATTGACGCGACCTTCGAGGACGGTGTCTTTGCCGTATTCCACCCGCGCCGTGCCGGCCGCGAGCGTGCGGTCGCGAAACTCGTTCACGCGCGGGAAGCCCTCGCGCGAGCGCGAGAGTATCAGGCGCGCCGCCCCGTGCCAGTCGCCCGCGCGGGCGAAGGCCTGGTTGTGATCGAGCATTCCGTGATACGAACCGTATTCGGCATACATGGCCTCGACGATGGATTCCGTTTTGAAGTGGGCTTGCTTCTGCACGATGTTGACCAGACCCGCCGGATCGGCCGTGCCGTAGATGATCGCGCCGGGGCCCTTGAGCACCTCGACTCGCTCGAGGATGGCGCGATCGGTGGACGTGTTGAACGGCTCGCCGTCGCGCAGCAAGTTGGACGTGGCGAAGCCGCGGATCGCGTAGCTCTCCTCCTTGCTCGTGCGGCCGGTGTTGGTGACGCCACTGACGTAGCGCAGCGCGTCCTCGACCTTGACGCCGCCGCTATCCGCGAGGAACTGCGGCGTGAGCACGACGAGGGGAATCGGCACCTTCTCGATGGGCAGCGTGAAGCCGAGGCCGCTCGCGCTGGATTGCGAGCGGTAGCCCTCGAGGGAGTCGGACTTCACGGTGAACGGATCGAGCACGACGGTGGAGCCGGCGGTGGACTGACCGAGCGCGGCGGCGGTGCAACCGGCGGCGCAGAGGAGGAGGCGGAGGGTTTTGATCATGGGGTTGGGGGAAATGAATTTGCTGCGCCGGTGTAGTCGGCGAAGGCGCTGCGCGCCGCAGTGAGCTCGCGCGCGTGGCAGCGAAGGTAGGTGCCGTCGCCGAGGTAGAGCGACACGACTGCGCCGCGCTCGTCGAGCGTGACGACGGCGTAGCGACCGCGGAAAGTGAGGCCGAGGGCGGGGTCGGCGAACTCGCCGTCGGCGGTGGGCTGGACGAGGACGAGTTGGGTGACGCTGCGACCGGCGACTCTGCTTACGACTTTGAAACCGGAAAAGACGCCGCCGCGGGCGAGCGCGCCAACGGACTGAATGCTGCCGCCGTCGAGGGATGGCTCGTAGATCGCGGCGAAGGGACGCGTCCACGCCTCGCCGCGCTGGCGGATGACGAGGACGGGCGTGGGCGTCTTGTC
>JANOCA010000070.1:0-3830 GCA_031411915.1 Opitutaceae bacterium | reverse complement strand
CGCCTGGAGGATCAGCAGTCCTATGGCAATCGCCCGCACAAGGCCAATCTGTGGACGCGCTACACCTTCAGCACCGGGCCGCTCAAGGGCCTCGCGGTCGGCGGCGGCTGGCGTTACCAAAGCGGCAACGTGGCCGGCGTGCAGCTTACAACCGCGCGTCAGTTGATCGGCAACGCCCGCTCCCTCGGCGATCTGTTCCTCCAATACCGGACCAAGGGCCTCGCGGGCCTGTGGCCGGAAAAGGCCCGCATCACCTACCAGCTCAACATCACCAACCTCCTCGACGATCGCACCATCATCGCCACGAAGCTCGATATCGACAGCGTCTCCAACGTGGTCTTTGTGCGCCGTGGTTTTCGCGAGGACCCGCGGGCCTTCGCGTTCACGGTGCGCGCGGATTTCTAGCCGGAACCCAAGAGGGGATGCCCGTGGGAAACACTTTCGTCCGCCGACCCCGCGGGTTGATTGATGTCTCCCACCGTGGCCGCCTTCCGCTGCCCTCGCACCTTGCGGGCTGAGCTTCAAGCCGCCGGTCGATGACCCCGCGCGCTCATGGCCGCGGGCCGCGCTCGTCGTGCAGTTGATGGCGGAGTGGAAAGCGGGCTGGCACGGAGCCGGGCCGGTGCAGCTTTGATCGCCGTCGCCCGCGATTGAGCGCTCGCCGATCCGCGGGCGCGACCGCGGGCCTCGGGCGTTCGAAATGGCGCCGGGGATACCAAGCGGGCCCTCGGCCATCTTCCACAATCTATGGCTCCGGCGAACCTGACAGAATTGTCAGTCGTGAAGTCGTGAACTCCGGCGGGACCGCGGGCTTCATCGTGCCTCGGCCTTGGTTGACCCAAAACGGCCGCACCCGATTCCAGCCACGCGCGGAGGCGCTACGCTGGAAATCATCGAGCGCCGCCGCGTGACCGTCGTTACGGAGGCAACCGGAGCCCAACCCCCGCTGACCAATGAAATATCCCGCCACCATTCCAAGCCTCGCCGCTGCATTGGCACTGGCCGTTGGCCTCACCCCCTTCTCGTTGGGTCAGTCAGCTCCGGAGCGAAAGGCCCCGTCGACCGAATCGGTCATCGAGCTTTCCCCCTTTCTCGTCGAGGAGTCCGCCGAACTCGGCTACCTCGCCACGCAAACCCTCGCCGGCGGGCGACTCCGCACGGAGCTGAAGAACGTCGGCTCCTCCATTCAGGTCGTCACGAAGGAATTCATGGACGACCTCGGCGTGACCGGGGTCGAGGAGCTGTTCCAATACACCACCAGCACCGAGGTGGGCGGAATCCTGGGCAACTTCACCGGCGCGAGCGACGGCGGTGCGGGCGAGACCAGCACGGGCGGCGCACGACGCGATCCCGACGGCACGAGCCGCGTCCGCGGCCTGGCGGCGCCGGATCGCTCGCGGAACTATTTCAAGACCGACATCCCCTTCGATTCGTTCAACACCGAGCGCATCGAGATCAACCGCGGCGCCAATTCGTTTCTCTTCGGCCTCGGTTCGCCCGCCGGTCTGGCCAACGTCGGCCTGAGCAAGGCGCGCTTTCATGACGACAACGAGATCAGCACGCGCCTCGGCAGCGGCGGCAACACGCCTTCCTACCGCGGTTCGTTCAAGCTGAACCGGATCGTCGTGCCCAGGCTCCTCGCGATTCACGCCGCGATGCTGGTGGACCGGACCACCTACCGGCAGGAGCCCACCTACAAGAACGACGACCGCCAGTATGGCGCCCTCACGCTCCAGCCTTTTCGCAACACCAACACCCTGATCCGCGCCTACGTCGAGAACGGCCGGATCAAGGGAAACGCCCCCGACGTCCTCCTGCCGCAGCAGAATCTCAGCACCTTCCTGAACGACCCCGTCGTGGGCCGCCTATCGATCAACGCCTACGACAACCTCCAGCGCTTCGCCCATGTCGAGGGTCCGACCCAGGCGCAGTGGAACCGGCTTTCCGCCGCCGAGAAGAAAAAATACGTCGTGAGAACCCCCCCCCGACGCCAACAGCCTCGGCAATTCCGCGTGGGGCGCGGGTGCCTACGGGCTGGTCTTTGACGGCACCAACGGCCGGCAGCCCGCCTTCGCCTACACCGATCAATACCGGGCCGCCGACTACATCGGGCGCGATCCGTTTTTCGCACCCAACCGCACCACGACCGGCGCGCCCTACAACGTTTACCACGGCAATCTCCGCGACACCCGCGGCACCGGCTGGCTCGACCAGGGTTTCACCGACCTGAAGACCATGGATTTCAGCAAGGCCAATCTCGGCTGGGACAACGACTATTACACCCGCGACTTCGTGAACTACAACGTCGCCCTCGAGCAAGTGCTCGCCCGCGGCCAGGCCGGCTTCGAGGTCGCCTACGATTGGCAGGATCTGTTTCGCCGGGACTTCGTCGCCTTCAATGGCGGCAATTCCCGCGTGCTCTTCGACATCAACGAGACCCTCTGGCTGCCCACGGATCCCAACTACAAAACCTCCAAAGTCGTGGCACCGATGCGCAATCCCAACTACGGGCGCCCCTTCATCCTCACCAAAGGCAGCCGCCGCACCATCGACACCCAGCGCGAAGCCATGCGCTTCACGGGATTCGTCAAATACGATTTCGCCGAGCGCATGAAGCGCGGCTGGCTCCCGCGCCTGCTGGGCAGCCACACCGTCACCCTCCTGGCCGATCGCTCGACCTATGATGAGAAACTGATCAACTGGGTCTTCAATTCCTTTGGCGATCCCGAGCCGGCCCTTCACATCGGCGACGCCAACGCGCGCCAGACGGCCAACAATGTGCGCAACGTCCCCATCTACGCCTACCTCGGCCCCGCGCAGCCCCAGGCGTTCACCGATCCAAATTTCAAGCTTTCCGACTTCGTCTTCGGTCCGGCCAACTATCAGCTCCAGCCCGACCGGAATTCCACGTTTCGGAAACTGAGCTGGAATCTCGGGCCCGATGCCACGAACGAGAACATCGGCGCAGCCTCCCGCGCCAACGGCAACGAGGGCTTCGTCGCCAGCACCTTCACGCCCCGCGAAGTCCCAGCGAGGAACTACCGTCTCCAGCACACGAAGGTCACCTCGCTCGCGCTCAACACCCAGTCGTTCCTCTGGGAGCGTCTGCTCGTCGTGAATGCCGGCTATCGCGAAGACACCGTCAAGACCTGGCTGAACACGGAGGCCGCCCTCGTCGGACCCGATGAAATCCCCGACCTCTCGCCCGAGCGCTTCCGCGCCGAGGATGGCGACTTCACGCTCTCCCGGAGCCACATCTTCGGCTACGGCGGCGTCCTGAGCTGGCCCCGGCAACTCATCAAGCTGCCGCGGGCGCTCAACCTCACCTTCCATTACAACCAATCGGAGAACTTCATCCCCGCGACCGACCGCGTGGATCAATTCCGCCGCCCCGTGCCCTCGCCGACCGGCTCCAGCCGGGACCATGGCTTCACCGTGTATCTGTGGGACAACAAGGTCGTCGCCCGCCTGAACTGGTATAAGTCCACGCTCGGCGGCGCGACCGCCAGCGTCTCGGATCTCTTCAACCAGACGAACACGAATATCTTCAACCATTTCGGCAACCTGAACCGCAACATCCGCGAGGTGGATGCCAACGACGACGGGACGATCGACGACGCCGTGCGCAACGCCATCGTCGTCGATCCCACGACCGGTCTGACCGAGGACGGCCTGTCCCGCGACGCCGCGCTCGCCGCGCTCTACCCCAATCTCGCAAAAGCGCGCGAAGCCCGGGCCGCCATCGCGCCATTTCTGACCGAGGCGCTGAGGACCGCCTACAACTATCGGATGGCGCCCGACGGTGCCTCCCAGACCCAATGGGCCGGCGC
>JANOCA010000069.1:0-18199 GCA_031411915.1 Opitutaceae bacterium | reverse complement strand
GCGCTCGCTGCCGAGCGAATCACCGCCACCGTTCTGAATCATCACGGCGACCATCGCGGGCACGCGCTTGTCGTGAATCATGTTGTCGAGGACGGTCGACAGGAAGTCGCGGTAGTTGCCGTCCTGGCCGACGATGAGCGGCGCAGGCGTGCCGCGCGTGTAGCCGGCGGGGACGTAGATCGTCACACGCCGTTTGTAGGGCACGACGCCGGTCTGGACGCGGGCGATGCCGGGGTAGATTTTGCTGTCCTCCGAATTCATCGTGAAGTCGTGGACCTGACCCTTCGGGACGCCGGCGCGCGCCGTGAGCTCGGGCGCGTAGGCGTAATCGGGGCCGATGATGAACTCGACGCCGTCCGCGGTGCGCGCCGGCGAGGCGACGGCACTCACGGGCAAAGGCGGCAACTGGGTCCTTTTCTTCGACGCGTCCGGATTGGCGCCACCGGCTTCAGCGGCCGAAACCGCCAACGATGAAACGCTCAGCAGCAGCGTGAGCGCGACGAATCGCACGCGGGCAGAAAATCCGGCGACCATGATTCGGCGGCGGGAGGTTTAATCCTCGCTGGCTTCCGGCTTCGGCTCCGGCAGGAACTGCGTGAGCAACGCGCCGACCAGCGCATAAGCCCCGGCCACGCAGGCGCCGACGAGCGCGACGCGCGCGGGGTCGGGCTTGTCCGACGCGGAGAGCGTGAGCGTGATCCAGGCGGCGGCGGTGCCGAGCACGCGGCCACCGATGTTGGCGGCGAAGCTCTCGCCCGTGCCGCGCAGATGCACGGGGAACACGAGCGGAATGTAATTTCCCCAGAAGCTGAACTGCGCGACCGTCAGCACGCCGGCGACAAAGATGCCCGCCTTGATCATGCCCATGCTGCTGTCGTCGCCGAGCTGGCCGGAAATCCACCAGAAGAGCAGCGGCACGAAAATCAGCGATGGAATCTGGAAGACGCGGAAGAGCGTGCGTCGGCTCACGATCACGACCGCGAGCACCGCGAGGAGGAAGCGGCCGACGAGCCCGCCGACCTCCTGCCACACCGTCACGCCGGCGACGACTTGGTCGCTGGCGTTGCCGGCGGCCTGACGCATCTCGCGCGTGGCGACGGGATCGGGCTTCTTGGCGGCCTTGGCGGCGGCCATCGCCTCGGCACCCTTTTCCTTGGCGACCTTCAGCACGGCGACGTGGCCGGCCTCGGTCGGGGTGCCGATGCGCTGCGCGCCGATGATCTGCGGGAGCTGCTGGATCGCGCCGAAGGCGATGCCGTAGCTCGCGGCAAAAATGAGCGTGGTGAGGATCGTCGTCTTCCGCAGCTCGGGGGCGAAGAGCGCGGCGATGCTCGGGCGCTTGAGCGTGCCGGCCTCGCGCTTCTTCTGCCACGCGGGCGACTCCGGCAGGAACGGACGGATGAGGATCAGCGGCAGGGCGGGCAGCACGCCGGAGATGAGCGTATAGCGCCACGCCTCATGACCGCCTTGGATCGCGGGGAGGGAGAGCGCCCACTTGGCGGCGAGGATGTTGGCGCCGGCGACGAGCAGGCCGCCGAACGAGGAGAACGCCTGCGTGTAGCCGAGGACTTTTTCCCGCTGCTTCGGCTCGGTGAAGATCTCCGCGAGCCACGCGACCGCCGCGACGAACTCGACGCATACGCCGATGAAGACGAGGCAGCGGAAGAACAGCAGCTGCGGGAGGGTCGTCGCGAAGTAGCCCGCGGCAAAGGCCGCGAAGGCATAGAGCAGGATGGAGTAGGTGAGCACGCGCCGGCGGCCGAACAAATCCGTGAGATAGCCGCCCAGCAGGCCAAAGACGCCGCCGGCAAGCGCGGGCACGAAAAACAGCGTGCGCGCCCAGCGCACGTATTCCGCGCCGCCCGGTGACCAGAGCGAGGCGGCCTGCGCGGGATCCATGCCGCCGCTCACCAGCGCCGCGACGAGCGGCGCACTGAGCGACGCGATCGCGGGCTTGATGATGAGGGGCAGCATCAGCAGTTCGTAGATGTCGAAGGCGAAGCCGATGGCCGCGATGGTGCAGATCAGCCAGGCGGTGCGCGACATCGGCGGGGCGGAGGAGGGGCTGGAACTCATGGGGGAGCGAATCGTGTTCCGACCTGACGCACCGCATCAAGCGGCGATTCGGACTTTCTGGCGGCGAGCCCTAACGGGGCTCCGTGTTCGTAGTTCCGGCTTCAGCCGGTCCGGGAGGTTTCAAATCCTCCGCCTGAAGGCGGAACTACGAACACGGAAATCGAGCCGCAGATAAAATCAGACCGCAACCAGACCAAGATAAGTGCATCCGCAACTTTTTCCCGGTGCGTCGCGTCAGACGGCCGACCGCGTTTCGTTTCCCGACTCCCCTCCCATGCACCTCTCCCGACGACTCCCTGCCTTGGCCTCTGTTATAATGCTCGCCCTTTTGCCCTCGGCCCGCGCGGCCGGGCTGTCGTCGTGGCCCGAGTGGCGCGGCACCACCGGGCAGGGCATCGCGCCCGGCGCCACGCCGCCCATCACGTGGGACGACCAGAAAAATATCCGCTGGAAAGCGAAGATTGGCGGGCTCGGCTTCTCCACGCCCATCATCTGGAAAGACCGAGTCTATCTGCTCACCGCGGTCGAGACCGCCGAGACGCCCGGTGGTGCGGACGCGGCTCCGCCCGCGGCCACGCCTCCACCGGCTGCTCCGGCGCCTGGCGGAGGTGACGGTCGCGGCAAGGGTGGCAAGCGTGGCCCCGGCGGGTTTGGCGGCGGCGGCCGGCCCACGAAGGTCGTCGAGTTCACCGTCGTGGCGCTCGACCGCGCGACAGGGAAGACGGTCTGGAGCAAAGTCGCGCGGCGCGAGGTGCCGCACGAGGGCAAGCATCAGACGAACAGCTTCGCGTCCGCCTCGCCCCTCACTGACGGCGAGCACCTCTACGCCTCGTTTGGATCGCGCGGGCTCTATTGCTACGACCTCCAGGGAAACCTGAAGTGGGAAAAGGATCTCGGCGACATGCAGACCCGCAACGGATTTGGCGAGGGCTCCTCGCCCGCGCTCGCCGGCAACGTCCTGATCGTGCCGTGGGATCAGGAGTCCGGCTCGTTCATCGTCGCGCTCGACAAGAAGACCGGCGCCGAAGTCTGGCGCCAGGCCCGGGACGAGCGCACGAGCTGGGCCACGCCGCTGATCGTGACCGTGGCTGGAAAACAGCAGGCGGTTCTGCCCGCGACGAAACGCACGCGTAGCTACGATGTCGCGACCGGCGAAGTGATCTGGGAAGCGAGCGGGCTAGGGACCAACGTCATCCCCACGCCGGTCACCGGCCACGGCTTGGTCTATGTGACGAGCGGGTTTCAGGGTTTCTACATCCAGGCCATCAAGCTCACCGCCCGCGGCGATGTCTCCGCCGGTCCCGATATCGTCTGGCAGCAGAGGAAGGGCACGCCCTACGTCGCCTCGCCCGTGTTGTCGGGCGACCGGATTTTTGTGACGAAGGAGCGCGAGTCGTTTCTCTCGTGCCTTAATGCCCTGACCGGCGAGTTCCACTACGTCGATCAGCCGCTGGAGGGCATGCGCGGCGGCATCTACGCCTCACCGCTCGCGGCCAACGGCCACCTCTACGTCGTGGGCCGCGAGGGCCTCGTGATGGTGCTGAAGGACACGACGACCTTCGAGGTCGTGGCGCGCAATCAACTGAACGACCGGCTCGACGCCTCGCCGGTGGCCGTGGACAAGGAACTCTACCTCCGCGGCCACGAGTATCTCTACTGCATCGCGGAGGGTTGATACCAGCGTCCTTTGAAATTTGAACTGTAGAAAGGTGGGGCCGCTTCTCCGCAAGCGGCCTGGGTTCCAGCCCGCGAATCGCTCTGCAACTCAGGCCGGCTCGGAGAGCCAGCCCCACCGCGGAATAGTCTGATCGTTACGGGACGTTGGTATGGGAGGTCGCCGCGGCGAGAGAGCGTCAAAAGGGGCGCCTGTGGTTTGGCCGATATGGGAGGAAGCCCATGCCACGCCGGGCCAATCACCGACTTTTCGACGGCCTCTGAGCAAAGCGCCGCTTCACCCTCACGGGAGTTCGGCTGCGAAGGCCGAGCCCCCACAGCGCTGGGCTCGCCTCACTCAGAATTTCAACCGCACGCCCACGCGATAGGTGCGCGGTTCGCCGTATTGAAACGTGTTGTTGAGGTAACGCCTGTCCGCGAGGTTCCGCACGCTCGCGTGCAAGTCGACGGGCAGGCCGCCGATCTTGGTCACGTAGCCCACGAGCACATCGGCGAGCACCGCGGGGTCGCTCTTGATCGGCACGCTCCAACTCGGGTGGACGTAGCTTTCGCCGAGCGCCGTGAATCCACCGCCGACATAGGCGCCCTTCAGCCCGCCGGTCGTGAACGTGTATTTGTTCCAAAGGCTGATCGTGTAGCGCGGCACTGACTCCAGGTGTGAGCCGATTTCGCGGGGCTCGGCGGGATTGGTGATTTCGTTTTTCCTGAAGAAATAGCTGCCGCTGAACAGCACCTGGTAGTTCAGCTGCGGCGTCCACACCCACTCGCTCTCGACGCCCCGTGTCTGCGTCTGGCCGGCCGCAATGCGCACCGTGCCGCCGGGCAACTGGTAAAGGACTTGGTTCAAGGTATCGATGTCGAGGCGCGAGGATTCCTCGTTCGCAAAATACGTCACCGTGCCGAGCAAGCGGCCTTCGCCGAAATCGAGCTTGGTGCCGATTTCCCAGCCGCGTCCGAGGAGATCGGCGGCGAGGAACCGCTGCGGAATCACGGTCGGCGGACGATACGTCGCGAGCGTCGGGTCGCCCTGGCTCGCGCGGATCGCGGCGAGGTCGGCCGATTGCTGGCGCTGCGGCACGAAGGTCCGGCTGATGCTGCCGTAGAGGCTGAGCTGGGGCGCGACGCGCACGAGCGCACCGAATTGCGGCAATGCTTTCGCGGTCTCGAAATCCTCGTCCTTGCCATCCCGGTTATCGTCCGTCGGGCGGTGGTTCACGATGCGACGGCCACCGATGAGCGTGCGGAGCCGATCGTTGAAGAAGGAAGACTGCAGCACGCCGTAGGCGGAGTTGGAGTGCCCGCCGCCTTTGCGCAGCACGCCCGGCTCGGTGTAGGTCGCGCCGTATTGGTCGCGCAGGAGCTGAAGCAGGCTTGGGATCGGGCCGGTGGAGGGATTGTAGGTGAGGATGCGGGCCGTCGCGATGGTGTTGGCGCTGACCACATCCTTGGCTCCGTCATGCTGCACGCCGACGAGGAGGTCGTGTTTGCCCGCCGCGCGCAGATCGAGTTTGTAGGCTGCCTCGAGACGGGCGGAAAACGTCACGCCACCCGGCTTGAAATCCGAGATCGAGCTGCGCAGGCGCTGGCCGGCCACGGGCCTGAGACCGTTGAACTCGCGGCGCATGCGGTTGCTGTCCACCTGCTGAAAGATCGTCCGCACGGCCAGCTCGCGCGACGCCACCCACTCGCCCTCGAGGGTCGTCGTCTGGTTCATGTAGTTGTCGCGACCGTCGGCACCGTTGTAGTTGAAGGAATCGCTCGGAAAGAAATCGCGCGAGAAGACCCCGGGAAACGGCGCGACGTTGGCTCCGAGCGTGCGCGCGATAAACGCATCGACGCCCTCGGGCGCGGCGCGGCCGGTCGTGATCGGCTGCCCGGCGGGATTCAGCACGGCGCCGTTTTCGAGCTGCGGGTAACTGGCCGGCCGCGCGAGTCCGAGCCGGTCGAAGAGCTGGATCGCCTCGCGGTCGCGTTGCTGGAAGAGCGGATGGCTGATCACCGTGTGCGGCCGCCGGCCCGCCTCGCGGTCGAGGTTGCTGTAGCGCGCCGTGAATGTCAGGCGGTCGGTCGGCTTCCACGTCAGGCCCGGGCTGAAGAACGTCTCCTTCGTATACATGAAGTCGATCTCGCTCTGCTCGTCCGTGAAACCGTAGACGAAACTGTAGGCCAGCTTGTCCTTGAGCAGCGGGGCCGAGGTGCGGAAGACCGCGCGTTTGTGCGAGAACGACCCGTAGCTCACATCGACCGAGGTCTGCGGCGTGAAGCTCGGCTTCAGCTTGATGAGGTTCACGGTGCCGCCGGGATTGGAGATGCCCGCGAAGACGGCATTCGGGCCCTTCACGATTTCGATGCGATCCACGTCGTAAAGCGTGAGGCCGTTGCCCGCGGGCAGGCCGTTCACGAACTGCGGTCCCGTGTAGCCGCGGATGAGAATCTGCGTCTCGTCCTTCACGTGCAGCGCCACCGAGCTGGCCCCGCGCAACACGTCCACGAGTTGGTTGCCGCCCTGATCCGCGATCAGCTCCTGCGAGACGATGCTGATGTTGAGCGGGGTGTCCTTGATTAGTCCCGCCGTGCCGGTGCCGGTGACCGCCGAGCCCGCGCGGTAGCCATAGTCCTCCGGGCTCTGCACTTCGAAGGGACTCATGATGACCCTGCTGGGCGCCGGCCCGGCAGGTGCGACCGCTGCCGCGGCTCGGGCCGAAAAGCTGAGCGCGGCAACGCTCGCGCAGCAGGCAAGCACTCGGATTGAAACAAAGTCCTTGGGAAATGAATCACGTATCATTCCAGACAGGAAAGAGGCCGCCAAACCCTCCGGCGAGAAAAACTGGCGGCAAAAATAACTTCCACCGCCCCAAGCTGCCTGCGCAATCCGCCCTGGTCTGCGGCCAGGCCGACCCCTCAACGCAGCAGGCCGAGATCGCTGAGCCAGATTCCGAGCAGCTCCGGCCACTTCGAGTAGCCGAGCTTTTCAAACCCCGGCGCCCGGCCGGTGGCTCCAATCCCGTGGCCACCGCGACGGAAGACGTGAAATTCCGCCGGGATCTTGGCCTTTCGCAGTGCGAGGTAGTATTCGCCGGCTCCGGTCGCGAGCGCGTCGTCGTCGTTGATGAACATGAAGGTTGGCGGGGCGTCCTTCGCGATGGGCGTGCTTGCGCTGACGTAGGCCGGATAGCCGAGCACGGCGAAGTCGGGCCGGGTCGCCGCCTCGAAATTATTCTCCGCCAGCGCCGCGAGATGGCCGCCCGCGGAAAAACCCATGACGCCGAGGCGCGCCGGGTTGACGCCCCATTCTTTCGCGCGCCCGCGCACGACGCGAATCGCCTGCTGCATGTCGGCCAGCGACTCTACTTCCGCCTTGTAGGTGGACCCCTCGGCGCGAGCGAGCCGGCTGCGCAGCACAAACGCCGCGAGCCCCATTTCGTTGAGTTTCTTCGCCACCAACTCGCCCTCGAGATCGACCACGAGGTAGCGGTGCGCACCGCCGGGCGCGATGATGACCGCTGTGCCGATGGCCTTGTCCTTCGCCGGCAGGTAAATCGTGATCGACGGCACATGGATGTCCGTCACGCGATGAAACGCATCCGGCCGACCACCCTCGACCCAGCGCTCGGGCGCGGTCTTGCCCTCCGAGCCCGGCGCCACACCCGGCCAAATCCTAATCATCGGCGCATTTGTCACGAATGCCTCGGCTGCGCCGAGCCACGCAGTGACCGCACAAAACACGACGGGCAGGAGCATCATCCGGGGTAGGACTATCATGGGCGAAGTAGAGTGATCGGACTCACGGCCCGCAAGCGCGGCGGCGCGCGACTCAGCGCAAAGTCGCCCTGACCGATCATCAGCACGACTGAGCAGGCAGTGCCCGCGAATGGCGCGAATCGACCCGAATGGAATACCCCGCCCGCGGGACCTGCTGCGCCAAACGGAGCGGGAGAGAGGTCTGCCGAGCCGTCGTTGCATGCTTTATCGAGTCGCGCTCATTCGCGTTATTCGCGGGCGCTTGGATCGGTCTTTCCACTTTCCAATCTCCATCGGCAACTCCAGCCTCCGAGCGATTCTCATGACCCTCGATGAAGTGATGTCCGCACTCGCGGCCTTGGGCACCGAGCCCATCAAGAAAGTGCTGCTGAAACACGGCGCCAAGGAGCCGTTCTTCGGCGTGCGCATCGGCGACATGAAGCCGCTCCACAAGAAACTGAAGGGCGAGCAGGCGCTCGCGCTGCAGATCTATGCCACCGGCATCAGCGACGCGCAATACCTCGCCGGCATGATCGCGGATGGCGCGAAGATGACCCGCGCGCAACTCCAGCGGTGGGCCGACACCGCATCATGGAAAATGGTGGGCAACACCACGGTGCCGTGGGTGGCATCGGAGCACTCCGACGGATTCGCCCTCGCGTGCAAGTGGATCGATTCGCCGAAGGAGGGGATCGTGTGCTCGGGTTGGAACACACTCAGCGCGCTGGCGGCGACGGTGCCGGACGAAAAACTGCCGGTGAAGGAATTGGGCCGGTTGCTCGACCGGGTGGCGCGCACATTGAAAGATTCGCCTGATGAGGTGCGCTACACGATGAACGGTTTTGTGATCGCGTGCGGCACCTACATCGCGCCGCTCGCAGACCGGGCCATCGCGACGGCAAAAAAAATCGGCCACGTCGAGGTCGATATGGGCGACACCGGGTGCAAGGTGCCCGACGCCGAGAGCTACATCCTCAAGAGCCGCCGCGGCGCGCCGGTCGCGCCAAAGCGGAAAACGGTGCGGTGTTAGCGAGACCCACGCCTTGACCTGACGCCTGGGGTTGGCCCTCGGCATCGGCTGAATTTATGAGCAACCAAGAATCTCCTGTTACCCTGATCGTCGGCGGCTCCGGCGGTATCGGCGCGGCCACCGCCCGCCGGCTCGTCGCGCGCGGCCATCGTGTCGTCCTGGCCGCGCGCCAGCTCGAACGCGTGCAGGCACTGGCCGCGGAGATCGGGGCCACCGCCCTCGGCCTGGATGCGCGCGACGGCGCTGCCGTCACCGCCGCCGTCGAGAACATCCTCGCCTCCCATGGCCGCCTCGACGGCGCGGCCAACTGCGCCGGCTCGATCCTGTTGAAACCCGCGCACCTGATCAGCGACCAGGAATTCGCCGACACCCTGGCGGCGAATCTCACGACCGCGTTCAACCTCGTGCGCGCCGCCACGCGCGCGATGATGCGTCAGCCAGGAGGTGGCAGCATCGTGCTCTGCTCCTCCGCGGCCGCGCAGCGCGGGCTGATCAATCACGAAGCCATCGCCGCCGCCAAGGCCGGTGTCGAAGGCCTCGCGCTGGCCGCCGCTGCCAGCTACGCGCGCAGCGGCGTGCGCATCAACTGCGTCGCCCCTGGCCTCACGCGCACCGGCCTGACCCGCGGCCTCACGCAAAACGAAGGCGTCCTCAAGGCCTCGTCCGCGCTCCACCCGCTCGGCCGCATCGGCGAGCCGGAGGAAGTGGCCTCGGCCGTCGCTTGGCTGCTTGATCCCGAACAGACGTGGATCACCGGACAGGTCATCGGCGTCGATGGCGGCCTGGCCCGCGTGCAAGCTCGCGCCTGATGGGGATGCTTTTCTGCGGATGGACAGTTTCCCGTGAGTTCAGTTCTGCCGGGGCATCCGCGTGTGAACTCCGGACGTAGCACCCACGACCCCGAATTTATGCCAACTATCCTGTCCAAAGAAACTCTCATCACCCTCAGCGTCACCTGCGTCGTGCTGGGCCTGCTATCCATCGTCGCCTCGATCTACATTTGGGTGCGGATGAAGTATCCATTTAGCGAGGGCGCCGACGACGCCACGATATCCATCGCGCGCGCTGCGCAGGCCGAGCGCTACGCGATCTTCGTGGGGCTTTGGGCTCCGTCCTTTTTTGCCCTCGCCGCTTTTCTCCGATCGTTCGCCAACGGTTAGTCATAAGCCCATGACCGGCGACCCCGTCCGCTCCGGTCGACCCGCGGAAGGCGTTACCCAAAGGGGGAGCGCCGAGCCGGGGACGCCGCGCAGTCTTCCCGCCGGGGTGTGTGTGGGACGTCAGCGCTGGAATCACCTGCTCTTCGCGCACTGGTCGGTGGACGCTCGGACGGTGCAGGCGACGCTGCCCCCCGGCCTCACGGTCGATACCTTTGACGGCATCGCCTATCTTGGGATCGTGCCCTTTTTCATGGAACGGGTCCGGCCCGCGTGGTTGCCGCCCTTGCCCGGAATATCGTGGTTCCTTGAGCTAAATGTGCGGACCTACGTTCGCGATCGGTCCGGCCGGCCGGGTGTCTGGTTCTACTCCCTCGACTGTGACCAACCCCTGGCCGTGAGCATCGCCAGACGATTCTTCCATCTTCCCTATTTCCATGCGCGGATGGAGGCACGCTGCAGCGCGGAAAAGGTGTGCTTCGCGTCCAGGCGCCGCGGAGTTGCCGAGCCGCTGAGCAGCTATTCCTGGAGTCGCGGTCCCGGCGTCTTCACCGCCCCGCCCGGTTCGCTGGAGTTTTTTCTTGTCGAGCGTTACTTGCTCTTCGCCGCCGATCGCGGCGGACGCCTCTTCGAGGGCCGCGTGCATCACGCTCCCTATCAACTCCGCACACCGGCGGTTTCCGAACTTTCGACTGTGCCCGCGCACCAAGCGGGATTCGCGCTCGCGGGCGAACCCGTTTCATTGCTGGCCGCGGACCCGGTCGACGTATCCATCTACCGCTTGCGTGCGGTGACCGCACCTTTCGCCTGAGCCTCGCCCCAGGTTGAACTGCGCCCGAGTTCTCATGCTCACGGCATCGGGATCATTTGATCCGCCAAGTCCAGCCCCGACAGCGCCGCGCCCTCCACCCGCGGCCCGCCGAACCCGTCACCGGCGAAGCCCAGGCCTTCCTCGGGCAGCCAAAGGCACGACTGCGCATAGGTAGCCGCCGGCTCGCTGAATTTCCACCGCTGCAACGCCACGTTCGCCACGGGCGCGCCCAACTGCCGCCCGATCGCGGGCAAGACCAAAGCCGCCAGTTCAGCCTCCGTCTTCGCGAAATGCTCCGCCGAAAAATCCGGGCTCAAGTGCACGGTGATCGCCGACGCGGCGCCCGGGGAAACCCCTTTTTTCGTGTTGTCCGCCATCCAGCGAACCGGCCCATCAGGGAGCCGGATCCCCTCCGGCGGGATCGCACCCGGGCCTTCCAAGGTCAGCAACAGCGCCAGGCACGGATGATAGGTCAACGCCGCCAACTCCGGCCCCAAACGTCGCGGCAATTCCACGCCGCCGGCGTTCAGGAGGGCGAGCGACTGCGGCACCGGCGCCGTCAGGACCAGCCGTCTCACCCGGCACGCCGGCCGGTTCTCGATGGTCAGCTCCCACGCTCCGCGCTCCCGTTGCACTTTCAGCAGCTTTGATTCGCGCTGGACCTCGAGCCCTTCCGCCAGGAATTTTCCCAGCGCGTTCATGCTCGGCTTCGCGATCCACCGGCGCGCCGATGCTCCCGGCCACGGCGCCACCACCCCGGCTGCCGCCCATGCCGACAGCAACGCCGCGAACCGCTCCGACTTCGCCGTGAAATACTGCGCCCCCGAGTCAAATGTGGCGCCTTCCACGCGCTTCGTCGCCAGACGCCCGCCGAACCCCCGGCTCTTTTCATAAATGATCACTTCGGCGCCCCGCGCCTTCAACGCCCGCGCCAGCAACAAACCGGCAATTCCCGCCCCTACCACGGCAATCGTTTCGCTCATAAGTGGAATGCTCAACCGCTCCTGCCGAGCACGTGGCGCAACGCTGCCTCCAGCTCCGCGTGCCGCCAGGCGAAACCCGCGCGCAGCGCCCGATCCGGCACGGCCCTCGTGCTCGCGAGCAACGTCTCCCCGGCCATCTCGCCAAAGATCAGCTTCAATGCCGCCGCCGGCACCCCCAATATCGCCGGCCGTCGCAGCACTCGCGCCAGCGTGGCGGTAAATTCCGCGTTCGTCACCGCCGCGGGCGCCACCGCGTTAAACGCCCCGCGCCATGTCGGATCGAGCATCGCGCGCAGATACATCGCGGCCAGATCGTCGGGCGTGATCCAGCTCATCCACTGCCGCCCGGATCCGAGCCGACCGCCCGCGCCGACAAGGAACGCCGGCAGCATTTTGGCGAGCGCGCCGCCGGCCGGCGACAACACCACGCCGGTCCGCAGCGCCACGGTTCGCACTCCGAGCTCCTCGACGGCCGCCAGTTCTCCCTCCCACGCCGCGCACACGTCTGCCAGAAACCCGGAGCCCAACCCGGCCTTTTCGTCCAGGATCGCATCGCCTTTGCTCCCGTAGTAGCCGACCGCCGCCGCACTCACGAAAACCTCCGGTCGCTCGCCGGCGGGCCGCGCGGCAATTCCCTTCGCCAGCGCCCGCGCGCCGTCCACCCGGCTCGCCCGGATCGCCGCTTTTCGCGCCGCCGTCCAACGGCCGCCCGCCACGTTTTCCCCGGCGAGATGGATCACGGCATCGACTCCGGTCAGCGCCTTCGCGTCGATCGTGCCCGCCGTCGGATCCCACTGGAATTCACCCGCGCTCCGCGCCGTCCGCCGCACGAGCGATCGCATGGAGTGTCCTTGTGTTTCAAAAAATCCCTTCAGCACCCGGCCCACCAACCCCGAGGCGCCCGACACCAAGACGCACCGCGGCGCTCCGTGCGCGGCGTTTTCCGCATCCGCCTTCGTCACGGCGTGCCGATACGCAAACATCCGCCCCAGCTGCGCCCGCGTGAACGCCGCGCCGCCCCAGCGCCCAATCACGCCCAGCGGCAACCGGTAGTGAATCTCGTCCGTCAAAACGCAGGCGCCTTCCCCCTCGGGCTCGATCCGATGCAGGTGTTCCCACTTCGCAAACGGCCCGCTCAACAGCACATCCCGGAACTGCCGTCCGGCGATGTAGTCGCGGTGCTCGATCTCCCACTTCGCCCAAAAGGGCCCCATCTTCGTCCGTAGCGATACCCGCGCGCCGTCCCGAATGCCGCCCACATGCCGCGTCATCTCCACGCGCTCCCACGGCGGGCAGAGCCGCGCAAACGCTCCCGGCCGCTCATGCCAGGCAAACACCTCCGCACCGGGCCGCGCGATCCTCACGCTTCTCCGGAAAATCTCGTCAGCCACGGGCGCCTCCGTGCTTCCGCATCCGGCACGCATCCGAGCAGAACTTCACCTCGTCCCACACCTTCTCCCACTTCTTGCGCCAGGTGAACGGCCGGCCGCACACCACGCAGGGTTTCGCGGGCAGATCGGATTTCTTGCGCATTTTCGGCATCGCTACACTCCTCGGCCTCATGGCGCCAAAAGTCCAACCCGTCTTGGCGGCACGCCTCCGTTGCCGGAAATTCCAAGGTGGGGCTGCCTCTACGAGCCGGCCTGAGTTTCAGGGCGATGCGCACGCTGCAACCTAGGCCGCTGGCGGAGAAGCGGCCCCGCCTTTCTACAGTCCAAACTCGTAGGTCAGCTCGCTTGCGAGCGCGGATTTGGCGCGCGCAAGCGCGCTGGCCTACCCAAAACGCGACTTTGAAAACACGCCTTAGTTCTCGCCCTGGATTTTTTCCAAGCGCGCGCGCAGGGCTGAATCGCGCGTGAATTTGAGGGCGCGTCTCACGTGGGGCTGCGCGTCGACACGGTGGCCGTGGGCGGCGAGCAGTTCCGCCAAATCGGTGGCTAGATCGGCATCATAGGGAAAAAGCCGGGCGCCGTGCTCGATGGCGGCCAGGTGTTCGCGGTCGGGCGGCACGGCGCTGTGAGCCCAGACCCGCGCGATCTCGCGGTAGATGAGGGAGAGTTGCTGGGGCAGGCGCTGCGCACGGAAGAGCGGGGTGAGCAGGGCGGCGACGGCTTCGCGATTGTAGCGGGGGACCTCGTGGTCCTTTTGCATCGTGGCCGCGCGCAGTCGCGCCAGCTCCAGGTAGGCTCGGGGACGCGGCACCGAGGTCGTGGCGGCGCCCACCGCTTCCAAGTAAGTGTGGGCGCGGGTTTCGTCCCGCCGTTGCCGCGCCATGAGGCCGAGCGACGCGAGCAACTGCAGGTCCCGCTCGCCGCGAAGATAGGCGGTAACGAACTCCTTGCGCGCCGGCTCCTCCTGACCGGTCAAACGGAGCGTCTCACCCTTGATGCGGCCGATCTCCGCATCGGTCGCGGGGCGGATCACCGGTTGCTCGGAGGAACCGACGAGTGACTTTCCGTCCGTCGACTCGATGCGCATGCCTTTGAAATCGAGGTCCGTCCAATGGGAGCGGATGCGCAGGGCCATAGCGCGGTAGTCGATGCCGAAGCACTCCTTGAAAAAGGCGTCGGTGGGCGGTTCCGTGGAGGTCTGGGAGGCGAATTTGATGAAGGCGGAGCGGAATTTTCCGTTGGCCCCGTAGAGGCAGAGGTGGACGAAGGCCGCGCATTGCTGCCGCCATTGATAGCCCGCGAAGGCGGAATCAGGCGCCGTGCCGCCGCGGATGGATGAATCGTAGCCGACCGCGAAGAGCTGCTCCATCGTGAGCAGCGACTGCGGCCGCTCGATGGCGTAGACCGTGGCGGGCATCACGCCGGTGCCATACTCCGTGCTCCCCTGCGGCCCGCCCGAGCCCGCCCGATTCTGCAGCGCCGAGAGCTGGGGCTCGATGTCGGGCGTCACCATGCGCTCCTCGATCTGGCGGGCGAACAGGCGGGGGCTGCCGATCTCGATCCATTTGTCCCCATACTCGATCGCGCCATACACGGTCGCCAGCCCCTCGGCGGCCCACGCGGGCAGCCGCGGCTTCATCTCGCTCAGGGAGAGGAGCACGTATTGCCGGGAAAATTCCGCCATCGTGCGCACGGGCCGGTCGCCGGCCAGCGTGGTCGCCGCCACCGGCCGCAGCTCGCCGTTGGGACCCGAGGCGAACACGTCCGCGCCGGGGACGGTCACGGTCTTGTTCTCGTAGTCCACGATGATCGACGCGATCTCCACGTCGCGGACGAAGCTTACGTTCCGGACGCGCCGGGCCGCTTCGCCCGCCCCGCGGATGAATCGATCATACTGCCCGTCCTTGCCACACAGCACGATCATCACGGGTTGCTCCGCGCGAATGAGCATGGTCGGGGCGGTGACCTGCAGCATGTTTTGAAACCGCACGAGATCCCGGGTGAATTCCCGGGTCGTGCGGGCCGAGGCGTTGGAAAGGACCTCGATGTTCCCGACCCTCACGTAGTCCCACGACTCGCGCGGAGGCAGCGGCTGCTGCTCGAAGACCCTGAACTCCGGCAACCGCACGACCTGTTCCAACGCGGCGGAATCGGCGGCGGCGAGGGCGGCGGGCGCGGCGAGCGCCACCAGGACTTTCCAACCGGCGACGCGGGCGAGTGAGCGTCGAAGTGGGGGGCGAACGGGGAGGCGCATGGGGGTTTTGCGGCGGAAGAGATATTTGCCCCGGCCGGTGGAGATCAACCCGCAACACGCGCTGACGGAGGGTGGGGAAGCGCAACCCAATTGGCTGGCGGGTGGGCGCTTCATCGAAGCGTGGCGCCGGGAGCAGCTGCGGCGGGAGCGACCGCACGTAGGCGAAGATCGCCTTAAGTTCGTCGTCAGTGTAGTTGTTGATCCCCTCAAGCGGCATCCGCGCGGGGAACAAGGACTCGCCGATCGCAGCAATCCCGATCTTCCGCCGGGCAGCGGGCGTCATCTCCGCCGCGTGTCAGCCAGCCGGCGCTCCAGCTCGGCGATCAGCGGGGTGATTGCGCTTTCGGGAAATGGTGACACGCAGCTGGCGTTGATCTCGCAGAGGAGGAATTCCTCGTCCGGGGGATCGCCCAGGAAGAAATCGGCGTCCCACAGGAGGGGAAATTCCTCGGCTCGCATCGCCAACTGGTCTTGCAGCGCCGGCACCCACACTTGCTCCAGGCGCACCCGCAGCCGTTGGAAGAGAAAGCAGTTCTCGGTGTAATAGTGGCGCCGGCTCGGCTGGCGGCGCGTGAAATCGTCGCCGACCGCAGCCGGATGGAGCGCGTTGATCTCCTGGTAGCCGAAGCCCGCCACCCTGGTTCCGCACAGGTAGGCGCGGACCATGCCCCGATCCAAGGTGGCGACCCAGCGTTGGTCCACCAAGTGGCTGCCGCGTGCAAAGACTTCGGCGGCGAAGAACGCGACCAAGGCGTCTTCGGTCAACTCCCGCGGCGCTTCGCCCCGGGCCGCCGGTTTCAACTCGAAGGTCCCGGAGGCAAGGGCGGTGACCTGCCAGACCGCCTGGCCGCTGTGGCCGCGGTATTGCTTGAGCACGCGGGTGCGTTCGCGGCGGACCTTCGCCGGGAACGACGCGCCGAAAGCGTCCGCCGAGCGGTGCGCTGTGGCATCGACCGACCACCCCAGCGGCTGGGTCGTGACCAGCACGTCCTTGGTGCCGATTCGCAGCACGATGTCCGGGTGCGCGCTGACCAGAACCCCGACATGCGACAGTTCACGCAGAAAGGCGTCCAAGGCGGCGCGGTCGAGCTGGGGCTCGACGGGATTGATCCAGGCCAGCACGGCGTCGCACGCGCGCGCCTCACGCTGCACGGCATCGTGGCGGGAAGCGTGATAGGTGAGGGTCCTGACTTGCCACTGTCGCGCGCACATTTTCTCGACGAGGAGCCGATATTTGTCCTCGGCCAGCGCATTTCTCGGCAGCGCGTTCGGCTCGTAGAGCAGGATGCCGATGGTCGGGGCGCTCATGGACGGGGAGGGCGAACGTGAAACGCGCGGCCCATCCGGTCAATCTCCCGGCCGCACCCCGCGCACACTTCACATGTGCTCCTCGTAGGTGATGTCGATCTTGGCGAGGAAGGCTTGTTTCTTGGCGGCGCCTTGGAAGCGGATGCTGTGCGTGAGCTCGTCGTAGACCCAGCCGTTCTGCGGGTCGGGGCGCACTTCCTGGCCATCAACCAGCACGCGCAGGCTCTTTTTGTAGAACGTCGCGACGCCCGTGACCGGCTCGAGCGCGACGGCGACGGTATCCGCGATGCGATCACCCAGTGCGGCCAACGGGCCGGAGAAATCGCTCTCGATGTTCAGCACGCTGCCGCCCGTGAGTTCGGCGGCGCGGCGGTGCGAGATGTTGGCCGGTGACACCACCGCGTGCATCTCGAGTTTTCCGCGCTTGTTGCCTTTGGCGATGATGAACGGCCGCAGCACCCAGTAGTTGATGTAGCCATCGAGGGTCTGCCGCTTTTGCGGGGTGCGCGCGTTGTGCTGGTTCAGCAGGTCCGGGAGTTTTCCGTTTTCGATCCATTCGGCCTGCGGGGGGCCGCTGCGCTGCTCCTTCCACAGGGCCATGCGCGTCTCCTCCTCGTCCATGAAGAAGACCACGATCGTCGTGGCGTCGGGCCGCAGGAAGGCGTGCTGCCGGTTGTAGGAGCCCGCGACGAAATTATACACGGCGGTGAACGCCGTGCGGTTGCTGTCGCCGTTGGTGCCGACTTTCACGAGCTCGGCGAAGAGGGTGTCGGGCGTCTTGGGCGTGACCCAAGGATCGCCGAGCACGGGGAGCGTCACGAGCGTGCCGTTGCTCGCGACGCGCTTGGTCCCCTGTTTCTCCCGCCCGCGGCTGTCGAGCACGGGCTTGCCGGTCGGGTCGAACTGCACGGAGCGCACTTCCTTGAAGTAGGGCTGATCCTCGGGGCGGCGGCCCGGGTCCGCGTTCACGAAATCGGTCGTGAGCACCCCGATGCGGTAATCGAGATCGCGCGCGTGGAAGAGCTGCCGAAAGCGGCTGAGGTTGGCCGCGATGCGGCTCTGGTGCGCGGCCATCGAGGGCGAGTTGTTGATCACGAACACGAGGTCGACCTCGCGACTGCGCGAACGATCGACCGAGATGCTCTTCAGGGAGCGGATCGGCTCGACGCTGACGGAGACGGTGTTCTCCACGCCGAGGTGCGGGTTGTTTTCGTCGGTCGTGTAATATTTGAAACGTTCCTCGCCGATGAAGCCGGGGTTGGGAGCGTAGGTGAGCTGGCCGGTGGCGCGGTCGAGCCTGGCCGTGCCGTTCTGCGGCTTGGCCTTCTCGTCGAGCAGGTAGGCGACCTTCGCCGCGGCGAGGCCGATGCGGTCAGGCGCCGCCATGAAATCCTCGTGGCTGGGGAGCTTGTGCGCGACGGGCTTGTTGGGCCGCGTCGTGAGCGCGACGCCACGGGCGGACAGGGCGCGGTCGCGGGTGGCGCCGACCTCGAACTTTTGCAGCACGACCGGCGGCGGCGCCTTCACCGTGATCGCGACGGTGTTCTTGAACACCATGCCCGAAGTTTCGTTGCGCACCGAGTAGGCAAACGAGTCTTCGCCCACGTAGCCCTCCTGCGGCTGATAGGCGAAATAGCCGAGGCGCGAAGTCTTGGTCTTGTAGAAATCCGCCTCATCGCCGCCGCTCGCCAATCCCACGCGACCATACAGCGGCTCCGCCGTGATGGTGAAGATCAAATCGGTGCGCGACTCGGGGCTCACCACTTCCGGGGCG
>JANOCA010000068.1:0-3044 GCA_031411915.1 Opitutaceae bacterium | reverse complement strand
ACGTAGCGCGC
Organism: Opitutaceae bacterium; assembly: GCA_031411915.1. Lineage (GTDB taxonomy): Bacteria > Verrucomicrobiota > Verrucomicrobiia > Opitutales > Opitutaceae > ER46. The sequence continues at coordinate 3,033 of JANOCA010000068.1, read as the reverse complement.
GCCGCCGGGGGCGGGCTTGTCGCGGACGAGCTGGAACCAGTAGTTCACCGGCGTGCCCATCGGCTCGACGTCGCCGGGGGGGCCGTGGGCCCAGCGGCGTTTTCCTGTGACGACATCCTTGAGTCCGTCGCCGTCGAGATCGGCGAGCGTGAGTGCGTGCGGCTGCGAGAACGCCACGCCAAACTGCTTCTCCTCGTCGCGTGTGCCCATCATTCGGTGCTCGGCGAACGTGATCGTGCCATCGGCGGCGCGCTTCTGCTCGAACCACGAGATGCCCCACCCATGGGCGTTCTTGGCGGTGATGATGTCGTTCTGGCCGTCGCCGTTGACGTCCATGACGAGGATCTGCGCGCCGCCGCGATCGGTGCTGAGGACGAAGGGATGCTTTTTCCAGAGCGTGCCCGGCGGGGAGTTTTTCGGCGGCTGCTGGAACCAGCCCTCGTTGAGCACAAGGTCGTTGAGGCCGTCGCCGTTGATGTCGCCGACGCCCTCGCCGTGGTAATAGTGGTTGTAGTCGCCATTCTCGGTGATCGGGACGAAGCGCCACGGTTTCTCCGGCGCAGACCAGTCGGGCGCATACCAGCCCCACTGCTTGATTTTGTCGGCGGCGACGGTGCCGGAGATGGAGAGGATTTCCGGGCGGCCATCGCCGTCGATGTCGAGGAACTGCGGGGCCTCGCCGAAGACGCGCGGCGAGACGAGGTGTTTTTTCCACACGCCAGGCTGCGTGACGGCGCCCTTGCCGGGATTCTGGAACCAGTGCGCCTCGTGAAACAGCACCCGGCCGAGCACGAGGATGTCGAGCCAGCCGTCGCCGTTGAAGTCGTGGACGAAGGAGAACATCGAGTTCGACGGCTTCTCCTCCACGGGCTGCGGGACCATGGGGTAGAACTCGTGCTTCGTCTTGAACGCGGGCCCGGCATACCAATACGGGCCAGCCACGATGTCGACTTGGCCGTCGCGATCAATGTCGGCGGCGTTGATCCCGTCGGCGAGATATTGGTCAGTGAGGGTGATTTTTTGGAAGGTGACCGCGCGCGGGGCAGGCGCGGCGTGGTGGGACGGGACGAAGGCGAAGAATGAGATGAACGGGAGGAGGGCGCGGAGGCGGCGGAGGTGCATGGGGAAATCAGTCGAGTGTTTTGGCCTGCAGCTTGGTGGGATCGTAGGCGGGATTGAGGACGGGCATCTGCGCGTTGGTCGCGGCGCGGTGGGCGGCGAGCATCGAGAGGAGATTCGCGACGCGCGCGGGATCGGAAGCGGCGAGGTTCTTCGTTTCGCCGGGGTCGGTGCGGAGGTCGTAGAGTTCGGGAGCGCGACCCGATTTTGCGATCGTGTGCTCGTAGTATTCGACGAGCTTCCAATCACCGGCACGGACGGCGCCGGCGGGGCCTCCGTCACCACTGGCGTGGTAGTGCGGATAGTGCCAGAAGATCGCGGGGCGCGCGGGTGCGGAGCCGCCGCGGAGGTGCGACACGAGGCTGATGCCGTCGATCGCGAGGGTGGGCGCCGCCGGTTGGCCGGAGAGTTCGAGCAGAGTGGGAAAGAAATCCACGGTGCTCGTGGGCATGTCGCTCACCCGGCCTGCGCCGATTACACCGGGCCAGCGGATGAGGAGCGGGACGCGGATGCCGCCTTCGTGGAGCTGCGCTTTGCCGCCGCGGTGCGGGGTCTGCGCGGCGTCGCCGATCAGACCGCCGTTGTCGCCGTTGAAAATGACCACGGTGTTTTCACGGAGGCCGAGGGCGTCGAGCTTGGCGAGAAGGCGGCCCACACTGTCGTCAAACTGCTCCATCATCGCGGCGATGACCGGATTGTTCTCGCGACGATCGGAGCCGGGGCGGGCGCGGTGCTTCGCGACGAGCGCGCGCGGGGCCATGATCGGCGAGTGGATGGTGTTGTGCGGGAGGTAGAGGAAAAATGGCTGGGTGCGATGCCGCTCGAGGAAATCGAGGGCGCGCGCTGTGATCGCCTCGACGCCGTGCGCATCCTTCTCTGGGTCATCGGTGGATTTCGGCTTGTGGTTGATGAGCACCTCCTGGAACCCCTGCTTGTCGGGACCTTCGTCGATGCTCTGCGGGGGAAAGTAGCCGCGCGAGAGGTGCCACTTGCCGAAATGAGCGGTGGCGTAGCCGCGCGCGGCGAGTTCCTCGGCGAGCGTCGAGACCGAGAGCGGGAGGAATTTCTGCCAGTCGGGCTGCTTGAGCCGCTGGAAAGGAAACGGGTTGCCCGAGATAAAATCGGTAATGCGCGTGCGCGCCGGATACTGGCCGGTCATCAGAGCGCCGCGGGTAGGCGAGCAGACCGGGCACGCGGCATAGGCGGCCGTGAACTTGATTCCGTCGCGCGCGAGCGTGTCGATGTGCGGCGTGCGGTAGTAAGTGCCGCCGTAGGCGGAGATGGGCGGCGTGCCCAGATCGTCGCCGAGGATGACGATGAAATTGGGCGGGCGCGGGGCGGCGGCGGGTTGGGCCGCCAAGGTGATGGTGAGAGACAGGAAGAGGAAGGAGGAGAGGAATGACGGGAGGAAGCGGCGCATGGCGGGTGGTTGGTTAGGGTTTGGATTTTTTTGCCGGTTTGCCGGATGCGGCTGCGACGGGCCAATGCTCACTCTCGGTGCGGGCGGTGCGGAAGAGTTCAGTCACCCGGGCGACGAAGGCGGTCCGGGTGGCGGCGATGTCCTTGGTTTCGCCGGGGTCGGCGCGGAGATCGTAAACCTCGATGGGCGTGCCGGGTTCTAGGCGGACGGCTTTCAGGTCACCTTCGCGGATGGCTTGGGCGAATTTGTTCTGCACATTCTCCCAGTAGAAATAACCCTCGCGCGTTTGTCTTTCGCCGCGCAGTGCGGGCGTGATGTCGACACCGTCGACGTTCGGCGGCGGCCGCGTGCCCGCGAGGGCGGCCGCGGTGGGCAGGAAATCCCAGCCGCCCCACGCATAGTCGCTGCGCTTGCCGGCGGGGATCTTGCCGGGCCAGCGCACGATCATCGGCGCGCGGATGCCGCCTTCCCAGAGGGAGCCCTTGAAGCCGCGC
>JANOCA010000067.1:0-11057 GCA_031411915.1 Opitutaceae bacterium | reverse complement strand
ACTCTAGATCAGCGGCGTCTCACCCGGGACGGCGACGACCGGGAGGGGGAACGCGCCGAGCGCCAGGGGCTGCGCGGGCCACAGATCGAGTGACGAGCGATTCATCGCCCAATCCCACTGCACTACTTTGCCGGTGTAGGCGCTCATCCGGCCCATGATCGCGGTGAGCGTGCTCTCGGCGACCTGGCGCGCCTCGTTGAGCGGCGCGCCCGCGCGGATGCTGCGGACGAGATCGGCGTGCTCGTGCTCGAACGCACTGCCGTCGTCGCCGGTGAACCGCCAGGGCGCGGGGCCGTCGATGCGACCGGGAATCGCTTTCCCGAGGCGACCTTGGATCGCTTCGGTCACGAGCCCGTAGGCTCCGTCGTTTTGGCGGCACATGCTGGAGACGGTGGCGCCGTTGGCGTAGCGATAGCGCACCGCGAAATGATCCCAGACATTGCCGAACTCGGGCTGCGTGCGCCACTGGCGGCCACCCATGCCGATGCAATCCACGGGCGGCGCGTCCATGGCCCAGTTGATCACGTCGAGGTTGTGCACGTGTTGCTCAACGATGTGATCGCCGGATAGCCACGTGAAGAAGTGCCAGTTGCGCAGCTGCCATTCGAGATCGGTCCACGCGGGTTGGCGCGGCTTGAAGTAACCCCAGGTGCGGACGCAGGGGCCGAGCCAGAAGCATTCGCCGCCGGTGATCTCACCGATCTCGCCCGCATGAATGCGGCGCATCATCTCGACGTAACGAGGCTGGTGGCGGCGCTGCGTGCCGGCGACGATGGCGAGGCCTTTGGCGCGCGCGATCTCGCCGGAAGCGATGATGGAACGACAGCCGGCGGGATCGACGGCCACTGGCTTCTCGATGAAGACGTGCTTGCCGGCTTCCACGGCCGCGCGGAGATGGGCGGGGCGGAAGGCCGGCGGCGTCGCCAGGATGACGAGGTCGACGCCGCTCGCGATCACGCGCTGATAGGCGTCGAAGCCGACGAAGCAGGTCTCGGGCGTGACCTTGATGGCGTCCGCCCGCGTCCAAGGCGCGGAACTGCTCCAATCTTTGTCGCCGCCGTTTTGGCGGAGCCGCGCGAGGCAGGTGTCGATGCGGTCGGGAAAAACGTCACCGAGGGCGACCACTTCCACGCCGGGCGAAGCATCGACGCAGTTCATCGCGGCGCCAGTGCCGCGGGCGCCGCAACCGACCAAGCCGACACGAATGCGATCGGAACCGGCGGCGAAGACGTGGGGTAGGCCGGAGAGGGTGGCGGCCACCGCCGTGGTTTTCACGAAGTCGCGGCGCGTGAGCGAAGGGGAAGGAAGCGATGGTTTCATAGAACAGGAATATCGTTCGGGTAGTTGCGCCCAATGAACAGGGAGCGGGCAGGGGTTATCGTTTGGCCAACGCGGCGACTTCTGCCACCGCGAGCGCCCGGTTGTAGATACGGAAATCGTCGAAGAAGCCGGTGTAGGGCATGACCGTTTGTTCGTTCGCATCCCAACCACCGCCGATGACGACGGGGAACCGCGAATAATAGATCTCTCCGGGATTCTCGATGGACCGGCTATTCACCTGGCGTCCTTCTAAGTAAACGCGACTCGTGCCCTGGTCGTAGGTGACGGCGACGTGCACCCACGTGTCGGGTTTGGGGGGCGCAGTGTAGACGGCGACGGGCTTCTTCACGAACATGGACCAGACGAACTCGCCCTTGTAGTTGATCTCGATCTGCCACTCCTCGCCGGCGATCCCTTTTTGGACGAGGCGCGAACTGGCGGGAAACGCGGCGGCCTTGGTCCAAAACGCCACGGTGATGGCCTGGGTTTCTTTTGCGTAGGCTTTGCGATTCTCGAGCGTGAGGTGGGCTCCGTCCACCAGTTTGATCGCGCTCTCGGCTTGCGCGCCCCGGCCGTAGCCAGCGCGACCGATCAGGGTGGTCTTGGTTTTGGTGCCCGATGAATCGACGGGCGCGGCGGACTTGTCCTCGAAGGTGAGGTGCGTGACCAACGCGGGATCCGCAGCGGCCGATGCGCCCAGTGCGCTCAACAGGAGGGTGAAAAAAAGGAGAGTGGATTTCATGGGAGAAGTGCGAACGCCGCGTCAGGGATCGAGGTCGTAGAGTTCAACGAGGGCGACACCAGCTGCGCCGGCCGGTGCGCGCACCCGCGCGGTGTAGGCGCCGGGTGTGAGGGTGACCACGAGACCGGCGTCGCGGCTGCCGGGTGCAAAAGCAAACGCTCCCGCGCGGGCGGCTTCGGCCCCGAGAGCCTCCGGCCAGTCGTCGTTGGCCGCGATCTCCGTCGCCGGTGTCGGGCCGGCGGCGGCGCGCACGAGCACCAGAGAGGGATCGGCTAGCACGCCTGCGACGCCGAAGGCGGCGAGCGCCGGGCCCGCGGCGCGCAACAGCACGCGTTTCGTGCCGGCGCCCATGATCACAAAGCCGGCCGTCATTTCGCCGGCGCTACCGCCGACCGCGCCGCGGCAGGCGAGATTGCGCAGCCGCCCGGGTCCGTCCGCCGTGACGTAAATTTCCACGACACCCGCGCCGCGCGCAGTGCCGGGCAGCACGGGCACGGTGGTCGCACCGCGCGGCAACGTGCCCGCCCACGCGGAGTCGCGCGCGCCGGTCTCCAAGGCAAACGCGCCCACGCGGCGGAACAGCGCCGGCATCCGCGCGGCTTGAGCGGATGTGCCCCAGTTGTCGTTGGTCGCGAGCGTCGCTCCGTCGGCGGCCGTGAGCGTGAGCGAAGGATCGTCTGCCCACTCTGCGACCCCGAAGGCGCGCAACGCGGGCCCCGTGGCGCGCACCAAGACCTCCATCGCGCCGCCCTCGATGACGAGACCCGGAATCAGCGTCTCTGCGCCCGTGCCGAGTTCTGCGCGCACGGAGACGTTGATCAGACGCGCCGCCGGCCCGACCGAGTTCGTCACCAGAGTCGGGGTGGGTCCGCCGGCATCGTCGTCCTCGATGCTGACGCGCGTGCTGACGACGGCACCGGGACGCGCCCCGCCGATGAAATCATCCAGGACGGCGCTAAAATGTTCGCGGCCTTCATCGATCACATCGTCGAGTAACGCGATCGACACCGTTTTTTCTCCGTGCTCGCCGTCGCCCCAACTCACCCGCGCGGCCGGGCCCGGCGGCGCCACGTAATCCAAGCCGGCCAGCGCGGCACCATCGACGGTCGTGATCCGGGCGGAGATCGCGCCGCGCGTCCCGCCGACGCGTTCGGCGATCAAGGCGACCTCGCCGGCGCGCTCGTGGGTATTGTTGAAGTGCGCGCGCCGCCACTGAATGTAACCCGGCGAGGGCTCGATGCCGCCGAGCACGCCGGACTGCGGTCGCGAGAAATCGTAAACGGGAATCTCGGCCACGGCGGTGTCGGTGGCGACCGTGCCCAGGGCTGCGCCGGAAAAATCGTTGGCCGTCGAAAACCCACTGCCGGGCTGGCTCAGGTCGAGTTGCACGCGGCGGCGGTAGCGGGAGAATTCGCCGGGCACGATGACGGCATTCTCGAGTCGCACTTCAAAATACCAAGCCCCGTCCGCGGCCGCGTCGCGGCGGGGGCCGAGCACGCGGGCCGTCTCGCCCGCGAGCAGTCCAAGCCCGGTGACCGTCGCTGTCACCGCCGCGCCGTCCACGCCATCGGGCGTAAAGTAATAGCGGCACGACAGCGTGCTGATCTCGCGCGCGGGCAGGCTGGCGCGATTGTTGAGCGTGAGCTGCAGGCGCACGCCGTTGGGCACGCGGCCTTCCTCGCGATAGGCGGTGACGAAAAAGCCCGATGCCGCCGGTCCGACGTCGCGTGCGATCCAATTTGGGAACACCGGGCGCGTGGTGCCTGCCGCCGGTCCGGCGACGCGCATCATGCGGGCGAGCGCAGTCAGCAGTCCGCCGGAATAGACGATCGGTTCTTTATAGGCGATCTGGCTATCGATGGCCGGGGCTGTGACGGGATAAAAATCCGTGTGATCGGGGCCGGGCGCGAGGAGGCCGTAGCACGGATAGACATTGCGCGTCGGCAGTCCGCCGGGTGTGCCGAAGCCACCGTAAATCGCGAGATTGGCGCGGTAGTGGAGATTGTTGACCCAGGTTTTCCCCGGCGGCGCGAAGCCTTGGAGATACGAGAGATTGAGCGGGTTGGAGCCGAGGAGGTAGTCGAGCTGGCGCACGGGCGCGTGCGCGTAGGTGCCGGTAAAAAGCGCGATGGTGTCGGCGCGGCGGGTCGCGAGGCGCTGGTGCGGCGAGTCGGCCCACTCGAGCAGCGGGGGCGCCTGGTCGAAGAGCGTGGGGAGATTCCACGCGCCGCCGTTGCCGCGGCAGACCAAGCCGCCGGGGGTCGTCGCGATATCGGTCGCAAGGCCGGTGCCGTTGCGCCGGCGGTATAGCCAGAAATCCGCGTAGGCATCGGCTTCGGCGGCGAACTTCGCGCGGCCGGTATCGGCGGCGAGCAGGGTGCAGGCGCCGTTGTGTTCCGCGCCGACGGCGAAGTTGACCCACGGGCGGCCGCGGTTGGCAGCGTTAGCCGCGCTGTCGAAGAGCGTCTCGGCGCGGTCCACCCACGCGGCAGTGTAGCCCGGAGTGGACGCTGCGCGCTCAGCGCGGTGAAGCCACGCCGCGGCGAGCAGCAAGCGGGGCACGACGTTGGCGCTGCGGGCCGGATAACTTGCCAGTGTGACCACGCGGCCGTCCGTAAGACGGCGGGTCGCGGTGTTGCTGTTCCGATGCGCGTCGCCCCACTCGAAAACCGTGCGCGCGAGTGCGAGATTTTTATCCGCTTCAAATTCATCGCCCGTTTGGCGAAACGCCACGGATGCCGCGGCGAGAGCGGCGGAGAGCGAGCCCGCGACGTCGGCGCCACCGGTCGCCTCGTCGACCCAATAACTGGGGCGAATCATCTGGGGAGCGCCCGCGACGGATGCGTCCATCACCTCGTGCGGGAGCGCGGCGGTGCGGTCGTTTTGCGCGGCGGGATCGTCGGGCGGCGCGTGTCGCGTGGTGCCCTTGCCGACGTAGATGCGGAAACCGGTGGCGCTCGCCGGTTCGACGACTTTGTGCAGGTAGAGGCAGATCTCGCGGAGGCGGTCGAAGGCGCGCTCGGCTTGCCCGTGCGCAGAGAAGGTCTCGCGATAGTTGACGAGGCTCCAGGCGAGCAGCGTCGCGCCAAAGGCGTCGTTGCCGGTCCAGACGACACCGTCGCCCGCATCATACCAGCCGCCGGTGAGATCGCGGCCCACGTCTTGGCCGTCGCGCAAGGCGGAGTCGCCCCGCCATTCGACGCGGGCGTCGAGCGGCAGGGCGCCGGAGGTCTGCGCCTCGTAGAAGTAGAGCGCGTGCTGCAGTGCCTTCGCGTAGTTGGGGCGCTGCGCGCGCAGCGCCCCGGAGCCGGTGAGAACGGCGACAGCAACCGTGAAGCAGGCGGCGCGTCTCACAGCGGCGGAGGCGCGGCCTCAAAAATAGTGCCGGAGCTCCAACACGAACAGCCGCGGATCGCCGTAGATCTGGCGGGTGCCGTAGTAGCGTTCGTCGAGTAGATTTTGCGCGCGTAGCGTGGTGCTGATGTCGCGCTCGAAGATCCGGAATTTGCGCGAGAGGGAAAGATCCACAATGGCCGTATCGAGGACGACGGCGTTCCGGTAGTTGTCGGCGCCGGCGACCGCTGGACCGTAATAGCGCACGCCGAGACCGAGGCCGACGGTTTTCAGGAAGCCCTCGGTGGCGGAAAATCTATAGTTGGCCCACAGGCGCCATTGATGCTCCGGCACGCTCGGAGCCTGCTGCCCCTCGGTGCGTTTGACCGTCGCGGGCGGCGTCCCCCCGACCGTGCCGGCCGGACTCGTGGGGTCGGTGCGCGTCGCGCTATCCTTGATGATGCCGGCCTCGGTGTAGGCGTAGGAGCCGAGGAAACGGAGTTCCTTGTTCACGTTATAGACGAAATCCAGCTCTACGCCGCGGTAGCGCTCGAGACCTCCGAGGTTGGCGTAGGCCAGCGGGGCCAGAGTGCCGGCGGGCGCGCCGGGAGCCAGGGTGATGTTCGAAGGATCGTCGCGGGAGACAGTATATTGTTTGTTGATCAGCTCGGTTTGGAAGAACGCTAGTGTGCCCGAGAGGCGCCCGCCCAGGAACTCACTCTTGAAGCCGATCTCTTTGTTGGAGCCGGTTTGCGGCGGGTGCGAGAAAGTGTCAGGGCCGACGGACCAGACGCCCGCCGCGTCCCGGACCAGTCGCTCCTGGAAGGCAGCGGTGCCGGCGTCGTTGTAAGCGACGAGCACATCCGAGTAGGACGCGTAGACGGAGAGGTCTTTAAGGATGCGAAATGCGACGCCGGCCTGCGGGCTGTTGCGCTGGCGCCAGACGGTGGGCCGGCCGGTGTCGAAGACTTTTGTGCCGACGGGATTATTGCGGGGCTGGCCATTGGGACGAAGCACCACGAAATCGCGCCGGTTAAAGTTTTCCTTATTCCGATCCTTGTCCTTTCGGATGCCGGCGAAGAGGGTCAGGCGCTCGCGGAAAAACTGGGAATAGTGGACCGCATAATATGCGCGCGTCTCGTTGGTGCTGCCGAAAAAGTTGCCGTTCTGGTCGGTCGGATCGTTCATGGCCGACGCGTAGAACTCGGTCCGCGACGGCAGCGGCAGACCGGGATTGAAGGTCCGAATATCGGTGTTGGGCCGCGGATTATTGCCGGCGAAGGCCCTGAGCTGCGGCGTGAAACCGTAGCGGCCGTCGAGTGAAACGGGGCCGCGGCTGTCAAAGCTCTTAAAGTCGCCGGAACGCTCCTGGTATTCGAAGCCGACCATCGTGCGGTGCTTGCCGCCAACCAGGTTGTAGTTGGCGAGCAGGTCGTTTCGCCAGAGCGTATTCCAATTCTTGAATTCGCGCAGATTGGAGTTCATCCCGTTGATGATATAAGGCGAATCCGCCGCCGTCTCGGTCTTCACCTGCCCGGTCGCGTAATCAAAATAGCTACGTGCCGTCCCGGGGGCCACCGTCGTGTAGGTGGGGCCGGCGTCGCGGTTGAGGCGATCCTGCGCGCGTTTCGAATAAATGAAGTTTGAGCGGTAATCGAGCCAGCCGAGGAGCTTTTGGTCCAGGGTGAGGTTGATGACGCGATTGATTTCGTTCAGATACGTCTCGGATCCGCTATAGCTGAAATCGAGCGGCACCGGGGCGAAGCCGACGCGTTCCCACCAATTCCTGTCGTTGTTGGCGCGGGGCCCGGCGGCGAATTGATAGGGCGGCAGTTTGGTCGCGAGGGTATTGTGCTGATTGTAATACTCGTATTCCACGAAGAGCTTCGTGCGATCGAAGGGCTTGTAGATGAGGCTGCCGGTGAAGCCCTCGGCGGCCAGGCGCTCGTCCTTCATGAAGGTGCCCTCGTCCTTCTTCATGGCATTCACCATGAAGAGGAGCGTGCGGTCCTTGTTGAGCGGTCCGGTGACGCGGCCGGTGACACGCCAGGAATCCTCATCGTCGAACCGCGTGTAAACTTCCGCGGCGAATTTCGATTTCGGCTGGGCGGAGACCGAATTGACGACGCCGCCGAGATTCCGGTCGCCATACATCATGCCGACAATGCCCTTCAACACTTCCCACCGCTCAATGTTGTAGCCGTCGTTTATGCCGTAGCTGGTGACACCGTTGCGGAGCATGAAGCCGGTGGCGACGCCGCGGATGTTGAAGCTGTTGGAGCCTTCGAGGCGGACGGGCGAGTTGCCCTGCGTGATCCCGGAGACGTAAGAGAGGGAGTCGAGCGCATCGCGGGCGCCGATGTCGCGGAGGAACTCTTCGGTGACCACCGCGATGGACATCGGCGTATCCATGATTGGCAGGGCGAAACGTGAGGCAGTGACGGAGTTGGCCGCGCGGTAGCCGGGCTCGGACTCGGCGATCACTTCAAAGGGGGAGAGTTTGACGGTTTCGCTTGGCCCTGGGGCGGACGAGGCCGTCTGGGCTTCCGCCGCGGCGATCGAAGCGAGCCAGCCGGCAAAGAGCGCGGCGGTTCGGCGGGTGAGGGGGAGTTTCATGGGTGTGGTCTTGGGTTTGGGTTGCGGGTCGGAAACGGGTCCGACCTCTCCCTTGGGCGCCTTGCGACTGACGACGAACGCGCCGGTGACCGGATCGCGTGTGGCGCTCAGGCCCGTGCCTGCGAGCATGCGGTCCAAGGCGTCGCGGGCTGCGTAGTCGCCCGCGACGGCGTTGGTCCGCTCGCCCTTCACCTTGTCCATCATGAAAATGATCTGCTGGCCGGAAGCTCCGGCGAACCGGTTGAGTGTCGTGGCGGCGTCGCCCGAGGGGAGGTTGTAGCTCCGCTTCTGCTCGTCGGCGTTCGCGCCCGCCACGGCCGACACGGACATCGCACAGCACAGGGCCGTGGCGACGAGACGGGGCGGGGTGGTGAGACGAGGCGTCATGAGCAGGAGCCGAACTGCTCCTGTAACGCAGCGCAGGACGAAATGGGTTAGTGCACTCGCGCGACGGCGTAGCCCGCCGAAGGCCGGAGCGGCCACGCCGCGGAGGGCACGTTCGCTCCGCTTCACGGCGCGCGGCGGAGCACGATCTGACCCGCGTCGCGACGTTCCACGGCGATATCGCCGTCCTGCACGAGCAGGCGCACGAGCACCTCGACCTGATCGGCCGCAAAGGTGCCGCCGATCCTGCGTTCGCCGAGCGCCGGATCGGCGAGGACGAGTTGCTGGGTGTTGCGGCGGTTGAAGAGCGCCACCGCATCGCGCAGCGGGAGATCGGAAAAGGTCATGACGCGGCTGTGCCAGCGCACGGTGGTCTCGAGCGCATCGGCGGAGATGCGCTCGACCCTCGTGGCGGCCGGCGCGATGTCGCGCGCGATCAGTGTGCGCTCGCCGGCGACGAGCAGAGGGTGAGCGGGAGGAAGTGCGGCGGCAGGCGCCGGGCCTCCAGTGTCGCGCGTGACCTGGACCTTGCCCTCGGTGACGAGCACCTCGACGCCCTGCTCGCCCAGGCGGACGCTGAACGCGGTGCCGACTGCGCGGACGGAGACGCCCGCGGCGGTGACGATGAACGGACGCGCGGCGTCGGGCGCGACGGCGAAGTGGGCTTCGCCCGCCGTGAGCGTGACGCGGCGTGCCTCGGGTGAGAGCGCGACCCGCACCGCGGTGCTCACGTTGAGATCCATCACCGAGCCGTCGACGAGGGCGATCTGCTGCTGGCGGGTGGGCGCCGTGGCGTAGTGCCGCGGCGCTGCGGCCCGAGGAGGCGCGAGCCACAGCACGGCGGCAAGCGCGAGCGCCGCGGCGAGGCCGGCGGCCCAGACGGGCGGGCGGAAGAATACGGGACGGACAACGGGGGTTGCTTGAGCCAGCCCGGTCTCGAGCGCGACGCGCACGGCGGGCAATTCGGCGATCAGCCCGAGCGCGCGCTCGGAGCGCACGAAGGCGGCCGCGTGGCGCGGGTCGGCGGCGCGCCACGCGGCGAATTGCGCGGCGCGGCCCGGCGCGAAGCCTTCTTCGCGCTCGAGCACCCAAGCCGCGGCGGCGGTGTCGATCGCGTCGTCCTCGGGGGAAAAGTCGGAAGGCGCGGCGTTCATGAAGCGATGCGCGCGGCCGGGGCCTCGGCGCCGAGCAGGCCGCGTCGGTGGAAGTAGCGGGTGCAGTCCTTGAGTCCCTTGATCATGTGGACCTTCACCGTCTCGGGAGAAATGCCGAGGCGGTCGGCGATTTCCTTGTAAGCGAGGCCGTCGAGGTGACGGAGAATCATCACTTGGCGGCACCGCTCGGGGAGGGCGAGGATGGCTTCGAGCAGAATTTCGAGGCGCTGCTCGCGTTCCGAGGCTTCGCCGACTCCGGGCGGCTCATCGAGCACGGGCAGCGCGGCGATTTCGGTGATCTCCTCGTGATCGTGGCCGCGACGGCGGCGGAAGAGATCGATGGCGGCGTTGCGGGCGGTGGTGAAGAGGAAGGCCTTGGCGTGGGTGACGCGGCCGCCTTCGTAGGCGCGGAGCGTGCGCACGTAGGTTTCCTGCAGGAGGTCGTCGTGATCGGGCAGCGCGGGAAAGCGTTTCTGCAAATAGGCGCGCAGCGCAGGCTCGTAGGGTTGAACGTGCGCGGAAAACCAGCGGGCCTGATCGGTCGGGGGCATGGGGTTTATCGCATCGGGAACTCTAACAGGAAACGAACGATTCGGTGGGCACCGGGGGCTGTCGAGAGCGATTCGGGGGGCGGAAAATTTTCCGAAAAAGAACTAACCCATTTGGTCCTCGGCTGCGTTTACCATGGGAACGGGGAGCGCGAAGCTCGCTGGCTTGACCCAGCTCGCGCGCTGGCGGCGGGAGCGTGGTGAACCACTGTGAGTGAGCTCCGGGGCGCGTGGAGCCGTGTGATCCAGTTTCGGACGCTCGTCGGATAACAAAGACTGCGCTCAGTCGAAAATCGGCATGAAGGTGTTGAACGCCTTCTCGCCGAAGTGGCCCGGGTCGTTGAAGCGGCGGTGGCGGTCGAGGCGATCGATGGCCGCCATCTCCTCGGGTGAGAGCGTGAAGTCGAAGAGCGCGAGGTTTTCCGCGAGGCGCGCGGGGGTCTGCGTCTTGGGAATCACGGCGCAGCCGCGCTGCACGCCCCAGCGCAGCACGATTTGCGCGGGGGTGCGTTGGTGGCGCGCTGCGATGGCGGTGACGACGGGATCGGCGAGCACGTTTTCGTCGGGCCGCGCCATGCCGATGGATTCGTAGGACGGCGAGCCGAGGGGCGAAAAGGCGGTGACGGCGATCTTCTCCTGCGCGCAGTAGCGCAGCATCCGCGGCTGAGCGAGATACGGGTGCAGCTCGATCTGATGCACGGCGGGGCGGATCGCGGCGTAGCTCAGCACGTCGCGCAGCGCGGAGATGTTGAGGTTGCAAACGCCGATGCGCTTCACGAGGCCGGCTCGCTGGAGTTCCTCCATGGCGCCCCACGTGTCGGCGTAGGGGACCTTGATCGGCTTCATCGCGGGGTGCGCGGCTTTCGGGTCATGAAACCACTCGGGCGGGTAGCGGACGTCGAACGGAACAAACGCGAGCGCGATGGGAAAATGGACGAGATAAAGATCGAGATAGTCGAG
>JANOCA010000066.1:0-1933 GCA_031411915.1 Opitutaceae bacterium | reverse complement strand
ATGACGGCGGTCTTGGGCTGGTGGCTGACGGCGAGCGTCGCGTGACCACACGCCGCGGCCACGGCGATCTCGCGGCCGGTGAGGCGCACGCCGGGGCGGACGATGACCTCGCCGCCGCGACGATCGCTGCCGCGCGCGTGGATGGCGTGACCGCGCACGAGCGGCTCCATGCGGCCCGTGATTGTCATCGACGCGCCGTCGCGCGCGGTTTCCTCGTAGGGCACGATGCAATCCGCGCCCTCGGGCACGACCGTGCCGGTCATCACCTCGATGCAGGCGTCAGCGGCCGCACCGAGCTTGAAGGCGCGCATCCCTGCGGCCTGCACGGCCTCGACGCGGAACACCCGCGTGCCCGCCGCCAAGGCCGCGGCGCGCAGCGCGTAGCCGTCCATCGTCACCCGGTCGAAAGGCGGCAGATCGCGGTCCGCGCCGACCTCGGCGCACAGCACGCGGCCGTGGGCGGCGGCGAGCGGGCAATCCTCGCGCGGGAAGGGCGCGATGTTCTCGAGGATAAGTTTCTCGGCCTCGGCGGGGGTGAGCACGAGGAGACCAAAAGACCAAAGGACCCAGGGACAAAAGGACTAAATCTGGCAAAGTTCGCCGCTCTGTGTCCTCTGTTTTCTCTCCGTGGCCTCCGTGTCTCCCTCCCCCCTTCAGCCGGTCGATCAATTCAGCCGCCCGCTGCGCGACCTGCGCATCTCGGTCACGGACCGCTGCAATTTCCGCTGCCCGTATTGCATGCCGGCGGAGGTGTTCGGGCCGGGGCATGCGTTCCTGCGCGATCCGCAGCTGATGACGCTCGCTGAGATAACGCGCATCGTGAGGGCGTTTCGCGCGCTCGGCGTGGAGAAGGTGCGCCTCACGGGAGGCGAGCCGCTGCTGCGCGCCGATGTGCCCGAACTCATCCGTGCGCTGAAACAGGAACTCGGTTTGAACGACGTCGCGCTCACGACCAACGGCTGGATGCTGGAAAAACTCGCGCCCGCCCTGCGCGCGGCCGGACTCGACCGGCTCAACGTCTCGGTCGATTCGCTTGATGACACGACGGCGGGAAAACTCAACGGCCTCGGGTTCAAGGTCGCGCGCGTGCTGCGCGGCATCGACGCGGCGGCGGCGCTGGGTTTCCCGATCAAAATCAACTGCGTGGTGCAGCGTGGGGTGAACGACGCGGAGCTGCCGGCGCTGTGCGAATATTTCCGGGCGCGGGGGCACACGCTGCGGTTCATCGAGTTCATGGACGTGGGCCACACCAACCATTGGGACGCCGCGCGCGTGGTGCCCGCGCGTGAGATTGTGGAGCGTATCGGCGCGATCTGGCCCCTG
The DNA here is from genome assembly GCA_031411915.1 of Opitutaceae bacterium. Lineage (GTDB taxonomy): Bacteria > Verrucomicrobiota > Verrucomicrobiia > Opitutales > Opitutaceae > ER46. Next base: position 610 of record JANOCA010000066.1, on the reverse strand, counting down.
GAGCCGGTCGGGCCCGCGTATCGCGGCGAAGTCGCCGCGCGCTACCGCTACCGCGATGGCCGCGGCGAGATCGGGCTGATCAGCTCGGTGACGGAGCCGTTCTGCCGCGATTGCCACCGCGCGCGCCTCTCAGCCGACGGCAAACTCTACACCTGCCTTTTCACCGCGCTGGGCTGGGATGTGCTCGGTGCCGTGCGTGCGCCCGGCTCGACGGACGCGGACGTGGAGCATTTCCTGCGTCGCATCTGGCAAGGCCGCCTCGATCGCTACAGCGACGAGCGGGCCGAGGTGATCGCGGCCGGCGAGACGCGGGCGAAGGTCGAGATGAGCTACATCGGCGGGTAGCTGTCCCCGTTCGCCTCTTGTGCCTGGTGGGTAGCCCGCTTCGGAAGAAGCGGGATTTTTCGCACGCCGTGCCGTCCGTCCCGCTTCTTGCGAAGCGGGCTACCAAACATGGCTACTCGTAGCGCGCCGAGCGGCCGAGGTAGTTGAGCATCCAGATTTCCTTCCACACGCGGTAGCGGCCCTCGTGGGTGAACTTGCCGAGGTCCTCGCGCTTGCCGGCCGGATGCAGGAAGCCGAGCTCGGTGTTGATCTCGTCGAGCTCGCG
>JANOCA010000065.1:0-13103 GCA_031411915.1 Opitutaceae bacterium | reverse complement strand
CCGTAGAGAATCCCGCGGCGCAGGATGCGGCGGATGACGTAGTTTCGGCCCTCGTTGCCGGGCAGGATGCCGTCGGCGATGGCGCAGCTCACGCAGCGGGCGTGGTCGGCGAGCACACGGAAGGCGACGTCGATGTTTTCCTGCTCGGTCAGGCCTTCGCGTTTCGTCGGGACGGTCGCGGCGTAGGTCTTGCCGGAGAGGGCGGCGATCTTCGCGAAGAGCGGGGCGAAGACGTCGGCGGCGTAGTTCGACGGATCCTTGTCGAAATTCTTGAAGCCGTCGGTCGTCGCGTAGATGCCCGCGACGCGCTCGAAGCCCATGCCGGTGTCGACGTGTTTGGCTGCGAGCGGGGCGAAGGTGCCGTCAGCGTTCGCGTTGAACTGGATGAAGACGTGATTCCAGATCTCGATGCAGCGCGGCGAACTGGCGTTCACCAATTTCCTTCCCGCCGATTCCTCGTCGCTCGGGAGGAGGTTGAAGTGGATTTCCGAGCACGGGCCGCAGGGGCCGGTGTCGCCCATCATCCAGAAATTGTCCTTCTTGTTGCCGTTGACGATGTGGACCGCGGGGTCGAGGCCGGCGGCGGTGAAAATCTTGGCCCAGATGTCGTAGGCTTCCTGATCAAACTCCGACGGATCGTTTTTCGATTTGTCGGGCGAGTAGACAGTGGCGAAGAGTCGCTTCGGCGGGATGCCCCAGACCTTGGTGATGAGTTCCCAGCCCCAGTTGATGGACTCCTTCTTGAAGTAGTCGCCGAAGGACCAGTTGCCGAGCATCTCGAAGAGCGTGTGGTGGTAGGTGTCGAAGCCGACGTCCTCGAGGTCGTTGTGTTTGCCGCCGGCGCGGATGCATTTCTGGGTGTCGGCGGCGCGGGTATCCTTCGACGGGCGGACGCCGGCCCATTTCGAGACATCGGGCGCGCGGTCGCCGAGGAAGATGGGCACGAACTGGTTCATGCCGGCGTTGGTGAACAGTAGCCCGGGTGAGCCCGGCATCAACGACGACGAGGGCGTGATCGTGTGGCCCTGCTGGGCGAAGAAATCGAGGAACGACTGACGGATCTCGGCGGAGGTCATGCGTGAAAAATGAAGGGAGAGCAAAGAGCCCGGGGTAGCGGGCGCAAAGGATATTTTCAGCGCCCCAGCCGCGTTTGCTCCCTCCGTCGCCCATCACGACCAGAGGCGGCCAGCACGCGACGTCTCACGGTTCGCCGGGGCGGGCACGCACCGAAAGCTACGCCGGCGTGCGGCCGTCCCTGCATTTGCCCGCGACGCGGGCTGGACTTGCGAGGCTGAGCGAGGCTCAGCCAAAAGCCATTTGCGGTGACGGGTCGCCGTCCCAACCGGGCTCAAGGGCGCTTTTCACCGCGCCGAGAAGTTGTGAGATGGTGAACGGCTTCTGCACAAATGCATGGATGCGCGCGGGTGCCTGGGTGAGACGATCGGTGTCCAAGGACTCCAAGGACCCGGAGGCCATGATGACCGGGAGGGTCATCCGGGCGGCGCGGAGCTGAAGCACAAGTTCGAGTCCGGTCATGCGCGGCATCTGGCAGTCGGTGACGAGCAGATCGTAGTGTGCAGCGAGCAACGCCTGCCAACCCGATTGTCCGTCCGTGGCGACCTCCACTTGGTGTCCCGCACGCCGAAGGATCGCGGCTTCCAACTGCAGAATCACCGGATCGTCGTCGACGAGGAGAACCCGGGCAGCTTGCGGGGCGACGGCGGCATTCTCGGCTTTCAGGCGGACCGAGAGATCTAGGATTGAGGGCATGGCGGTTTCCTGCGGGAGCAACGGTGAACCAGCGGGCTCGGCGCATGCGGATACGAACGATGCTTCCCGCTCGGAGTCCGTGCTAGAGATGGATAGTTTGTGCGTAATGGGAGCGGAGATGTGCTGTGGAAGTCCGACACGAGCCGAGGGGTGACAGTGCCCTCAAACCAGCGCTCCCGGAATGGGGTGTAGGCCTACCCGGGGGACGAGGCTGCCCAACGCGGGATTCCTCGATGGGACAAACTCGTCTCGCTTTTCGATGCATGGGCCGTAAGCGAGGCTCGCGCGGAAAGGGCTGCCGCCTAATTCGAGTTTCACCGCCCTCAAAAGCGCGCGTCAACGGGGGTGTTCACCCCCCCAATGCGAGGGTAAATGCTCGTCGCTATCCGTCGTTTTCGAGTTTTTTGGTGGGAAGATGCCCAAGTCTGAGCGCTTTGAACAAGTCACCGTGAACGTCGCTACCGATCTTCAGCGGCGGCTTGGCCGGGCCGTTTGCGTAGGCCGGCAACACCTGGGTATCAGTATCACGCAGGAGGAGTTCGCGTGGCGGGCCGACCTCCATCGCACGTGCGTCGCGGATGTTGAACGCGGTGCGCGGAGAGTGACGTCGCGCGCGGCTGGACCTGCAATTGGCGATCAGCGCCGGGCCGTCGGCCTTGGGGCAGGCACCGTAGTCCGCCGGCGTTTGGCGAGCGTCGTCACGCGTGATCCGGGAGCCTTTCCCGGGAGCGACCTCGTCCCTTTGTCACTCATAGTCGATTGCGGGGTGTGCTAATGTTACGGTTAATCGACGTGGCGAAGAAAAACCAGCCATCCAAGAAACGACCCACCCTCGAATCCGATTTCGGGGCGGCGGTGAGGGCGCGCCGTCATGGACTTGGGCTCACTCAAGAGGAGTTGGCGTGGCGGGCCGACATGCACCGCACCTACATCGCCGACATCGAGCGCGGGGGGCGTAACCTGACGCTGCGCAGCATCGCGGCGCTGGCCGAAGCCCTGCAAATTCCCATCGCGGCGCTGGTGCCGATGATGGAGGGGGGGGCGGATGCGGCTTCGAACCTCGTCGAGATTCTCTTGATCGAGGACAGTCGCGAGGACGCCGAACTCGCAGTTCGCTCGCTCAGCCGGGCCAAGGTTTCCAATCCCATTCGTGTCGTCCACGATGGCGCCGAGGCGCTCGACTTCCTGCTCGGGACGGGTGCCTACGCGAACGAGACGCCGGCGTTGCCGGGTCTTATCCTCCTCGATCTGCAGTTGCCCACGATTTCCGGGCTGGAGGTGCTGCGCCGGATTAAGATGGAGAAGCGCACGAAGGAAATCCCGGTGGTGGTCCTCACCAGTTCGCTTCGGGACCACAACATCATCGAGTGCGGACGGCTTGGCGCGGAAAACTACATCGTGAAGCCGGTGAATTTCGGAAGTCTCGGCACCGAGGCCGCGCGGATGAATTTTCGGTGGACGTTGCAGCGGCCGGACAAAGCCAGCGGGGGCATCGCGTGAGACCCGCGCCTGTCGGGCGGGGCCGCGCCTCCGTCACTGAGTGTCAAAACCCCGCCTGGATCCGGTCGCCCGGAGATTGAGTTTACGGCCAATCGGCCGCTTTCGCCTCGAAACCCCACCCCAATTCCCATGGCGGAATCGTCAGATATCCCTGCGACTCTCACCCGCCTTGCACTCCGAGGCTGGCTGCTGGCTGGATTCATCCTCGGCCTGATCATTTTCTTCGGGCTCAACGTGGCGTCCTACCTGACCGCGCGCCAATCCGTCGAGACGGCCCGTGGGTTGCGCCACATCCATGAGGTCGTCGCTCAAATCCAGGAACTCCGGACGCATGCCGCCGACGCGCAGTCTGGGATGCGCGGCTATGTTATTTCCGGGCGCGAGGGTTTTCTGACGCCGTATCAAAACGGCGTGCTGGAACTGCCCAATGATCAACGGAGGCTGCGCCAACTGCTCGGAAGCAATCCCCGTCAGCAAGAACGACTCCAGCGGCTGGACTCACTGATCGGGGAGCTTCTCGAAATCATGCGGGCCACTATCGAACTGCGCCGCAGCCGCGGCCTGGAGGCGGCAGTCGCGCAGGTTTCAGCGGGTCGCAGCCACGAGATCATGGATCAAATCCGGTCGGTGGCGCGGGAGCTCGAGCAGGAGGAACGCATCCTGCTGGCGGGCCGCGAAGCGCAGGCCGGGGCCGCTGCCTCCCAGATGTTTTCCATTTTGCCGGTCGGCACGTTGATCGGTCTTGGACTCCTGCTCTTGGTGCTGTTCTTCCTGAATTCCGAGACGGGCGCACGACAGCAGACGGAGTCCGCCAACCGCAATTACGCCGCGATTGTGGAGTCCACCGACGATGCCGTCATCAGCAAGACACTCACCGGCCTCATCACCAGCTGGAATCCCGCGGCCGAACGTATCTTGGGCTGCGAGGCGCGCGAGGCCGTCGGCCAACCGATGCTGCGGTTCTTTCCGCCGGAACGCGCGTCGGAGGAGGCCGATATCCTGGCTCGTATCGGCCGGGGTGAACGCATCGAGAATTTTGAAACCGTCCGCATCCGCAAGGATGGCTCGCGGCTGGAAGCCTCCGTCACCATCTCGCCGGTGAAGGATGCCACGGGGCGGATCATCGGTGCCTCCACGATTCTGCGCGATATCTCCGAGCGGAAGCGCGTGGAACTGGCGGCGCGCGAGAGCGAAGCCTCCCGGGCGGCCATCCTTGCATCGGCGCTGGATTGCATCATCGCCATGGACCGCCACGGGCGCGTCATCGACTGGAATCCGGCGGCGGAGAGGACCTTTGGCTACCCGCGCGAGGATGCGATGGGCAAGCCGTTGTCCGATCTCATCGTGCCGGTGCGTTTCCGCGAGGCGCATGGGCGCGGGCTGGCCCGCTTCCTGGAAAAGGGCGAGGGCCCGCTGATCGGGAAACGCATCGAGATGCCGGCGCTCCACCGCGCCGGGAATGAATTCCCGGTGGAACTGAGCATCGTCGTCTCCCGCGCGGACGATCTCTTCTTCACGGCTTATCTGCGCGACATCACCGAGCGCAAGCGCATGGAACTGGCGGTGCGCGAAAGCGAGGAGCGCTTCAGGACGATGGCGAATTCCCTGCCCCAGCTGGCCTGGATCGCCCGCGCGGACGGATTCATCTTTTGGTATAACGAGCGCTGGCATGATTACACCGGCACGACGCCGCAACAGATGGAAGGCTGGGGCTGGCAGAGCGTGCATGATCCCGCCGTCCTGCCCAAAGTCATGGCCGGCTGGACCGATGCGATCGCCAGCGGGAAGCGGTTCGACATGGAGTTTCCCTTGCGGAGAGCGGACGGGCAGTTCCGCACTTTCCTGACCCGTGTGGAACCCGTGAAGAATGCGGAAGGTAGGGTGATGCAGTGGGTCGGCACGAATACCGACGTGGAGGTGCTGAAGCAGGCCGAGGAGCGCCTGCGCCAGAGCGAGGAGTTCAATCGCCGCATCATCCAGAGCAGTTCCGATTGCATCAAGGTGCTCGACCTCGAAGCCCGGCTTTTGTCCATGAGCGAGGGCGGCCAGCGCCTGCTGGAAATCCAAGACATCAACCGCTACCTGAACAATTCCTGGATCTCCTTCTGGCAGCCCGAGGATCAGCCGCGGGTGCGGGAGGCCGTGGAGGCCGCCCGCGCCGGAGGGATGGGGCGGTTCCACGCTTTCTGTCGAACGGAAGCGGGTAACCCCCGCTGGTGGGACGTGATTGTCACTCCGATTCGCGGGGCCTCCGAACAAGTGGAACGGTTGCTGTCCATCTCCCGGGACATTTCCGCGCACTATCAGGCGGAGGAAGAAATCCGCCGGCTCAACAGCGAGCTGGAGCAGCGGGTCGTCGAGCGGACGGCGCAACTCGAGGCCGCGAACCTTGAACTGGTCAACAAGCGCGCCGAACTCACGAGCCTCTTCGAGTCGCTGCCGGGCCTCTACCTGGTGCTCACGCCCGATCTCACGATCGTTTCCGCCAGCGACGCCTACCTCAAGGCCACCATGACCACCCGCGCCGGCATCGTCGGGCGCGGCCTGTTCGAGGTTTTCCCCGGCAACCCCGCCGACATCGGGGCCACGGGCGTGGCCCACCTCCGCGCCTCCCTCGACCGGGTGCGCGAGACCGCGGCTCCGCACACCATGGCGATCCTGAAATACGACGTGCGCCGGCCCGACGGGGTCTTCGAGGAACGCTACTGGAGCCCGATCAATTCGCCCGTGCTCGGCGCGGACCGGCGGATGCGATACCTCGTGCATCGCGTGGAGGACGTGACCGACTTCGTGAAGCAGAGGGCGGCGGGGGGCGACGCCAGCGTCATCCGCGCCCGGATGGAGACGATGGAGGCGGAGATTTTTCAAAGCTCACAAAAGTTGCAGGCGGCCAACCAGCAGCTTGAAGCCGCGAACCGGGAACTGGAGGCGTTCAGCTATTCCGTCTCGCACGATTTGCGCGCGCCACTCCGGGCGGTCGATGGCTTTTCGCAGGCGCTGCTGGAGGACTTCGGGCCGAAATTGCCGAGGGAGGGCCAGCGTCACCTCGAGGTGATCCGCGGGAGCGCCCAGCGGATGGGAGCGTTGATCGACGATCTCCTTGAATTTTCGCGGCTGGGCCGCTCGCCGATCGCCAAGCTACGGATCAATACGGACGAGCTCGTGCGGGCGGCGCTCGCCGAACTGCGGGGCCAGACCGCCGGCCGCGAGATTGACTTCCAAATCGCGGCGCTTCCCGCCTGCGACGGGGACCACGCGCTGCTGAAGCAGGTTTGGATCAACTTGCTCTCGAATGCCCTGAAATACTCCGGCAAACGCGCCCGGGCCCGGATTGAAGTGGGCGCCCAGTCCGGGAACAACGAGGTGGTATTTTTTGTCCGCGACAACGGGGCGGGCTTCGACATGCGCTACGTGGACAAGCTATTTGGCGTCTTCCAGCGGTTGCACCGCGTGGAGGAATACCAGGGCACCGGAGTGGGCCTTGCCATCGTGCAGCGCATTGTGGAACGGCATGGCGGGCGAGTCTGGGCCGAGGGCAAGCCCGACGAGGGCGCGGCATTTTATTTTACGCTGAGCGGAAGGAGCCAAACATGAAAACACCCGATGTCGTCGAATTGCTGCTGGTGGAGGACAACCCGCAGGATCTGGAACTGGCGCTGCGCGCGCTGGGCAAGGCAAACCTGGCCAATCGCGTGCACGTCGCGCGCGATGGGGCGGAGGCGCTGGATTTTGTCTTTCGCCAGGGCCCGCACGCCGCCCAGGGCGGGGAAGCGCCTCGCGTCATATTGCTCGATCTGAAGCTGCCGAAGATCGACGGCCTGGAGGTGCTGCGCCGCATCAAATCCGACCCGCGCACGAAGAGCATCCCGGTCGTGGTGCTCACCTCGTCGCGCGAGCAGCGCGATGTGGTGGAGAGCTACGGCCTGGGGGTAAACAGCTACATCGTGAAGCCGGTGAATTTTGAACAGTTCACCGCGGCGGTGAAGGATCTGGGCCTTTATTGGCTGCTGCTCAACCAGCCGCCGAAGCTGGGCGAGTGACGCGCCACCGGCATGGCCCAACCGCTCAACCTTCTGATTGTCGAGGACAACGTCCTCGACGCCGAGCTGGTGGTCCGCGAACTCGTGCGCGCGGGCTTTGCGCCGGAGTGGAGGCGGGTGGACACCGAGGCGGAATTCCTGGAGCACCTTCATGCCGGGCTGGACCTCGTGCTCTCGGATTACGCGATGCCGCAGTTCAACGGGCTCCGCGCCCTCGAGCTGCTGCGCGCCAGCGGGCTGGTCATCCCGTTCATCCTGGTGTCGGGCACCATCGGCGAGGAGCTGGCGGTGAACGCCATGAAGCAAGGCGCCACGGACTATCTGCTCAAGGATCGCTTGGCGCGACTCGGGTCCGCTGTAGCGCAAGCGATGGGAGATCGAGGGTTGCGCCGCGAGCGAGCGGCCGCGGCGCTGCAGTTGCAGGAGAGCGAGGGACGCTTCCGGGCCGTGCTGGAATCAATCGCGCTCATCGGAGTCATGTTGGATCGCGACGGCCGGATCACGCTTGGCAACGACCACCTGCTGAACCTCACGGGTTGGACCCGCGAGGAAGCGCTCGGGGCCGACTGGTTCCTGCACTTTCTGCCGCCGGATTCGCGGACCCACATCCAGCATGACATTTTCCAAAGATCCCTGGCGACCGGCGAACTGCCGAAGCACTACGAAAACGAGATCGTCACGCGGGGGGGCGAGCGCCGCATGATCGCGTGGAGCAACACGCTCCTTCACGACCCGGCAGGCCGAATCAACGGATTGGCCAGCATTGGGGAAGACATCACAAACCGGAAGAGGGCCGAGGCGGCCCTGCGGGTCAGCGACCTCGCCCTCAAAGCCGTCTCGGAAGGAGTGATTATCACGGGGCCGGACCAGGTCGTCATTTCGGTCAACGCCGCGTTTGTCGCCATCACCGGCTATCCCACGACGGAGATCATCGGGCGCAACTGCCGGTTCCTCCAAGGCCCCGACACGGATCCCGCAACGGTGGCGGCGATCCGCGCGGCCCTCGGGGGTTCAGGCGATTTTGCCGGCGAGGTCCTCAACTACCGCCGGGACGGCACGCCGTTTTGGAACGACCTTAGGATCGCGGCGGTGCGTGACGAGACCGGCCGGCCCGCCCATTTCATCGGTATCACGCGCGACATCACGGACCGCAAGCTGGCGGAACAGCGGCTGGCGCGCGTGAGCCGGCTCTACGTGGTGCTGAGCCGGGTCAATGAAATGATCGTCCGGACGGCGGAGGCGGCCCCGCTCTTCTCAGGCGTGTGCCGGATCGCCGTCGAGCACGGCCGGTTCCGCCTCGCGGCGGTCATGGGCTTGGACGCCGCTACGGGCGAGGTGGGGCCGCTGGCTCATTTTGGCGCGGAGCTGGGCTATTTTCGCGAGATGAAGGTCAACATCGCCGATCCGCACCTCAGCCAAGGCACGATCGGCACCGCGATTCGCACGGGCCAATGCGACATCTGCAACGACATCGCCCACGATTCGCGGATGGAACCCTGGCAGCGAGGACTGGCGCGGCGCTGCTTCCGATCGACCGCCTCGTTTCCGATCCGGCGAGGGAAGGGAATTTTCGGCGCGCTCGTTCTTTTCTCGGCGGAGACAAACATTTTTCAAGAGGAAGAGATCAAGCTGCTCGCGGCGGTGGCCGATGGCGCGTCGTTCGCCCTTGAGGCGATCGACCGCGAACGGCAACGGCAGCGGGCCGAGGCGGCTTTGCGCGAGAGCGAGGCCAGCATGGCGGCCGCCCAGCACATCGCCCGCCTCGGAAGCTGGGAGTTGGATCTGGCCGGCGAAGAAATCGACGCGAACACCCTGCGCTGGTCGGACGAGCTGTTTCGCATCGCGGGTCTGGACCCAGGGGTCGTCCGCATCACGAACGAGCTTTTTTTCAGCCTGGTCCCGCCGGAGGAGCACGAGGCCATCCGCCGCGGGGTGGCAGCCGCGATTCGCACGCGCGGGGAGTATGCCCTCGTCCACCGCCTGATCCGGCCCGATGGCACGACCCGATTCGTTCATGAGATGGCGCAGGTGAAATGCGACGCACAGACCGGCCTTCCGCTGAAGCTGGTCGGCACCGCGCACGACATCACCGAGCGCAAGCAGGCCGAGGTGGAGCGCGACCGGCTCTTCAACCTGTCGCTGGACCTGCTTTGCGTCGCCAATTTCGAGGGTCGGTTGGAACAGGTAAACCCGGCGTGGACCGCATGCCTGGGCTGGACGGCGGAAGAACTCCTGGCCCGGCCGATGAGCGAGTTGATCCTGCCGGAGGATCATGAGGCGACGGCCCGGATCCGGGTGCGGGTCCAGCAAGGCGAGCCGATCCGCGGGTTTGAGAACCGCTATCGCACCAAGGACGGCTCCCATCGCTGGCTTTCGTGGAGCGTGCATCCCTTGGTGGAATCCAGGCAGGTCTTTGCCGTCGCGCGCGACGTGACCGCCCGGAAGCAGACGGAGGAGCAGCTGCGCGCCAGCGAGGAACGGCTGCGGCTCGTGACCGACAATGCGCGCGTGGGCCTGATGATGGTCGACCGCGACCGGCGCTACACGTTTGCCAACACCACCTATGCCGAAATCTTCGGCGTGCCGGCCGGGGAAATTGTCGGCCGCAGCGTGGCGGAGGTGCTGCCCCAGCTCTATGAATTACGGATCCGCGAGCGCCTCGCCCGGGCGTTCACGGGCGAGCGCCTGACCTACGAGCTGGCATGGCCGCCGGTCGGCGAGCCCCGCCACTACCTGGCCCGGTATGAGCCGACCGTGGTGGACGGTGCGGTGGCGGTCGTCGTGGTGGTGATCACGGACATCACGGAACGCAAGCACGCCGAGGAAGCGCTGCGGGCCGGCGTGGGGGTGCAGCTCGAGCTTGCCGAGCAGCTGGAACGCGAAAGGGCCCGCCTCATCATGGCGCAGGAAGTGGCCAATGTGGGCAGCTGGGAGACGGACCTCGCCACCCTCGCGGTGGTGTGGTCGGCGGAAACGTTCCGCATCTTCGAGAAAAACCGGGAGAAGTTTCAGCCCACTCACGCGCACTTCCTCCAGAGAGTGCATCCCGAGGATCGCGCGGCGGTGGACCTGGCGTTCACCCGTTCCCTGAAACGGACCGGCCCCTTCAAGATTGAGCACCGGCTCCTGTTTCCGGACGGCCGAATCAAGTTCGTGGAGGAGCGCTGGGTGGTGGTCGCAGGCGGGCAGGGCCGGCCCGGCCGCGCGGTCGGCACCTGCCAGGATATCACCCCCCGCCGGGAGGCCGAGGATGCCATCCGGGCCGCGGCCGCGCAGATGCGCGCCCTGGCGCTGCGGCTGCAGTCCGTGCGGGAGGAGGAACGCACCACGCTCGCCCGTGAAATCCACGATGTGCTCGCGCAGGAGCTCACGCGCCTGAAAATCGATCTGGTCTGGCTCGCCAAGCGCGCCGGGCGGCCGGCGGACGAGGCCTCCCACGCCGCGATCAACCGCCGCATCGCCGATGCGCTGGCCCAGACGGACACGGCGATCACCACGGTGCAGCGGATCGCGACGGAACTGCGCCCGGTGATCCTCGACAGCCTCGGTCTGCCCGCGGCGTTGGAGTGGCAGGCGGAGGATTTCGCGCGTCGCACCGGCATCGTGTGCCGCGCCCGCGCTGCGCGCAGCGAGACCGCGCTGTCGCGGGAGCAGGCGACGGCGATCTTCCGCATCCTGCAGGAGAGCCTGACGAATGTCGCCCGGCACGCCGAAGCCTCGGAGGTCGAGGTGGAGTTCACCGAGCACGCGGGCATGGCCACGCTGACCGTGCGCGACAACGGCGTGGGCATCAGCCGCGCTCAGATGGAGAATCCCCGTTCGATCGGGCTGCTCGGCATGAGGGAGCGCACGCTGGCCTTTGGCGGGGTGGTGGAGATTTCCGGCGAACCGGGCGCGGGCACGACTGTCATCGTCCGACTGCCCCTCGCCTCACCTAGGTAAAACGAAACTGCCCCTCGCCATGCCCCATATTCTCATCGCAGATGACCACGCCATCCTCCGGCAGGGGCTCAAGCAGATCCTGGCCGATGAAATCCCGGGGGCGATATTCGGGGAGGCCGGCGATGCCGCCGAGGCGCTCGCGCTCCTGCGCGAGCGGGCGTGGGGCGCGGTGGTCCTCGATATCAACATGCCGGGCCGCAATGGATTTGAGGTGCTGGCCGAGGTCACGCGTGATTATCCCCTTCTGCCGGTGCTGGTGCTCAGCTCCACCCCCGAGGATCAGGCGGGGTTGCGGGTCATCAAAAGCGGGGCGGCGGGCTATTTGAACAAGCAGGCGGCGCCGGAGCGGCTGGTCGAGGCGGTGCAAACCATCCTGCAGGGCGGCCGGTTCATCAGCTCCGCCTTGGCCGCGCGCCTCGCGAGCGAGTTTCAGCACACGGGGGGCGGTCCGCGGCACGAGCTGCTTTCCGGCCGGGAGCTGCAGGTTTTTCATCTCAGCGCGGGGGGGAAATCCGTGAAGGAGATCGCGGGCGAACTCTCCTTGAGCGCAAAGACCATCAGCACGTTTCGCAGCCGGGTGTTTCAAAAGCTCGGCTTGAAAAACGATATCGAGCTGGCCCGCTATGCGCAGGAGCACAGGTTGTCGCCGCACGAGTGACCGGGAGGACGAGAGTGTGTAGGACGCGTCCTACACGTCGCGGCGCGAAATCCTACACTTCCATCAGGAACCGCCCCATAGGGCGGCGGGAACTTTTGCCCGATAATGGCCGGGATGGAAATTGTATCAATCGCCCCCTTGCACCCCGGTGTGCTTCGGCAAGGCGTCGCGTCACGTCCCCTGCGGATTCTTTTTGTCGAGGATTCGGCGCTCGATTGCGAGTTGCTGCTGCGGGAGCTGGAGCGGCAGGGCTTTGCGGTCACGCATGCGCGGGTGGAGTTTCCAGATGCGATGCGCCGGGCGCTCGACGGGGCGGCGTGGGATTTGGTGCTGGCGGATTTTCAACTGCCGGCTTTCTCCGGGGTCGCGGCGTTGGCGGTGCTGCATGAACGCGGCCTCGACCTGCCCTTTATCCTAGTCTCGGGCAGCATGGCCGACTGCGCGGTGGCCGAGGCAATGCGCGCCGGCGCCCACGACTACATCGAGAAGGATCAGCTCACCCGGCTCGGGCCGGCGATTGAGCGCGAGCTGCGGGAAGCCGACGTCCGCCGGGAGCTGCGCCGGGCATTGCAGGACGTGCGCGACGGGGCCGAGCGGCTAAAGCTCGCAGCGAGCGCCTCCAACATGGGCCTGTGGGATTGGAATCTCGCCACCAACGAAGTCTTCTTCTCCCCCGAGTGGAAGGCGCAGCTCGGCTACCGGGACGAGGAACTGGCCTGTGTCTTCGCCGAGTGGGAGCAGCGCCTGCATCCCGAGGATCGGGAGCGGACCCTCGCCCGGGTGCGCGAGCATCTGGCGCAGCCCGCCACCCGCTACGAAGTGGAGTCGCGTCTCCGGCACCGCGACGGCTCCTGGCGCTGGATCCGCTCGATCGGGCAGATGCTGCCCGACGACGTCGGCCGGCCCGCCCGCATGCTCGGCTCGCACCAGGACATCACCCGGAGCAAGCAGCTCGAGGCGGATTACCTCCGCGTGCAACGCGTCGAGAGCATCGGCTCGCTGGCCGGCAGCGTCGCGCACGACCTGAACAACATCCTGGCGCCCATTCTCATGGCCAGCGCGCTCCTGCGCGACGAGATGACCAACAGGGTCGCGCATCAGATGCTCACGAATGTGGAGACCTGCGCCCAGCGGGGTGCCGATCTGGTGAGGCAGCTGCTCACGTTTGCCCGCGGCCGCGACGGCCAGAAGGT